>NZ_CP146275.1:3391862-3695125 GCF_037044555.1 Pelagibacterium nitratireducens | reverse complement strand
CGGAGCTGTGCCCGCTTTGCCTCCAACTGTTCCCCAGGTTCCGCGATCCGCAGCCGCGATCGAATCCATTGCTGTTGCCTCTTATAGCTGTGACGTCCCGCCCACCCCGGCGGCACCCCTGTTTCCCCGTCGCATCCCGTTCATCGGGACAACAAATTTACGCCCCCGCGCAAGCATTTCTTGCGCAGTACCCTATCGTTACAAATTGAAATTGGCGCGTCCGCGCCAGAGGAAAAGACGAAATCCCGTCTTTGTCAGTCTAGAGATGAACCAGGAACTTGGGATGCACGGTCATCACACCATGACGGCCCGCAATGAGCCGAAAATGATTTAAACCGTTCATCGCTGTCCCCTTGGTCTACCCGTTAAAAGGAGGCGTTAGACTTGTCTCTCGCCAGCCTCTTTCTGATCCAACGGGGCCATTTTAGACAGTCAAATTTTTGCGCACAACCGCCGATTTGGTCAAAAATCCGCTTGACTCGTCCCCTGCGCTCTCCGCTGGCCCGGCCCCGCCCCGCAAGGGAAAATTAAGGGTATGGGACTCCTCGCAGATTCCGGTTCGGGCCGTTTTGAGTCTCAACGGATTATTTTTTCCGCGGCCCGTCATCAGGACCGTTGCATGGACTTTTTGTGACCCTGCCATGACGGAAATGTCACGCAAATTTGGCACGGTTTCAAAAATGACAAAGGCCCCCGACGGGGGCCTTGGAAACTTGTTCTCAAACCCGAAACACGATCGGGTCGATAGGATCGATAAAGGTGTTTCCGCCGCGGCTTTACGCGCTCAGGGCCTTCACGCGCTTGGCGAGACGCGAAACCTTGCGGTCGGCCATGTTCTTGTGGAACACGCCCTTGCCGGCAGCGCGCTGCAGCTCGGGTTCGGCGGCGCGCAGCGCTGCCATTGCCGCGGCCTGGTCGCCCGAAGCAATCGCTTCTTCGACCTTGCGCAGATAGGTGCGCACGCGGGAGCGGCGCGCCGTGTTCTTGGCGGTACGGGTTTCGATCTTGCGGGTGGCCTTCTTGGCCGAAGGGGTATTTGCCATGGTTTTGAAATTCCTCGTGGCGGTGTGCCTTGCGTGCTTGAACCCATCGGGCAAGCACAACCGGAACGGGCGCACCTTGCGGCACGCCCAGCGAAGGCTGCTCTATAGAGAGCGGGGCAAAGAGAGTCAAACGCTTTAGCGCTGGCAGGTTGGGCAGAAAAACGTCGAACGCCCCGCCTGAACGATTCGCTTTATGGTGCCGCCACATCCCGGCCGCGGACAGGGGTCGCCTTCGTGGCCATAGACGGCAAAGCTATGCTGGAAATAGCCCGGCTGCCCGTCCGCCCTGGCAAAATCTTTAAGCGTTGATCCCCCCGCCGCGATCGCCGCCGCCAGCACCTGCCGGATCGCCGCCACCAGCTCTTCGATTTCCCCTCCATCCAGAGTGCCGCCGGCCCGGCGCGGATCGATCCCGCTCATATGCAAGGCCTCGCACACATAGATATTGCCCAGCCCGGCAATCACCCGCTGATCGAGCAGCGCCGTTTTGATCGGCCCCTTCCTGGCTCTCAGCCTTTCGGCCAGATAGGGCGCGCTCAGATCGTTGCCCAGCGGTTCGGGACCCAGCGAATCGGTAAAGGGGTTCGCCGCGCCCGGCGCAAACAGATCCATGAACCCGAACCGGCGCGGGTCGCTATAGGATAGAGTCACGCGCCCGCGCGCGGGATGGACCAGATGGACCCTCACATGGACATGCTTGCCGCTCGAATCGCCTGGGTTGAGACGGCTCGCCTCCTCGAGCAATTGATCGGCGACAAGAAACGCCCCCGTCATCCCCAGATGCGACAGCCACGCCCCGCCATTCGAGAGGGTGGCAATCAGATATTTGGCCCGCCGCCCCAGATGGGTGATCGTGTGCCCTTCCAACCCGGAAACGAACCCCTCGGGAAACGGAAACCGCAGGTCGGGACGGTTGAGCGTGACCGCTTCGATCCGCGCCCCTTCGATGTAGGGAGCCAGCCCACGCCGCACGGTTTCAACTTCGGGCAATTCAGGCATGAATTTCACTCAAGTCCATACATTTTGCCGCCATTGTTTGCGACGATTTCGCCAAAGCTCTACACCTTGCGTTATGGCGCGGCCAAGCCCATAACCGGGCTCTAAGCCAAGCAGAGAGGCTCGAAATGACCGAAAACGCTCAGACCACCCATTTCGGAACGCGCACCGTCCCGCTGGGCGAAAAGCAGGGCCTGGTCAACGATGTCTTTTTCAAAGTGGCCTCGCGCTACGACCTGATGAACGACCTGATGAGCGGCGGAATCCATAGAGTCTGGAAGGACTTGATGGTCGCCCGCCTCGCTCCGCCCCGTTCCGGATCGCGCGATTACAAGGTGCTCGACATGGCCGGCGGCACCGGCGATGTCGCCATGCGCATCCTCGATGCCAGCCACGGCTACGCAAAGGTCACGGTCTCCGACATCAATGCCGACATGCTTGCTGTGGGCGCCGAACGCGCCAGATCCTGGCGCTACCCGGCCAATGTCGATTTCGTCGAGGCCAACGCCGAACAATTGCCGTTTGAAAACAACAGTTTCGATGCCTACACCATCGCCTTCGGCATCCGCAACGTGCCCCGCATCGACAAGGCCCTTTCCGAAGCGTACCGGGTCCTCAAACGCGGCGGTCGCCTTCTGGTGCTCGAATTCTCAAAGGTCGATGTCCCGGTGCTCGACAAGGTCTATGACCTTTTTTCCGACCGCCTGATCCCGCCCATGGGCAGGATGGTCACCGGCGATGCCGAGCCCTATCAGTATCTCGTTGAATCCATTCGCAACTTCCCCGATCCGGCCACCTTCTCGACCATGATCGAAACCGCGGGCTTCAAGCGCGTCACCCACACCGCATTCTCGGGCAACATCGCTGCATTGCATGGGGGCTGGAAGCTCTGACCATGGGGCTGGGGACCTATCTAAGGCTCGCACGGGCCGGCTTCGTTCTGGCCCGCGAGGGAGCGTTCTCGCTCGCCGAGGGCCAGCCCATTCCGCCCTCGGCCAAGCTTATGGTCGGCATCGCCCGGCTGATCGAGAAGCGAGACGTGCGCAAGACCGGCCGCGTCACGCGGCTGGCCAATGCCCTGACCCGGCTCGGCCCGGTTTACGTCAAGCTCGGCCAGGTCCTCGCCACTCGCCGCGACATCATCGGGTTTGAAATCGCCTCCGATCTCGCCGCCCTTCAGGACGCGCTGCCCCCGTTCGATGAAAAGCTTGTCCCCGGTCTTCTGGCCCAAGCACTGGGTGAAAAGGCGGCCGCGCTCAAGGACATTTCGCCCCCTCTCGCCGCGGCCTCCATCGCCCAGGTTCATAAGGCCCGCCTGCAAACGCCGCAGGGCGAGCGCATGGTGGCCGTCAAGCTCCTGCGCCCCAAGATCCGCGAGCGCTTCGCCCGCGACCTCGACGGGCTCTATGCTTTGGCTGGCGTGGCCGAGCGCTTCATGCCGGCAACGCGGCGCTTCAACGGCAAAAAGGTCGTCGATGCTTTGGCCCGCTCGGCCCTGCTCGAGATGGATCTGCGCATGGAAGCGGCTGCCATGTCCGAGCTGGCCGACAATCTGGGCAGTGACGGCGATTTCGGCGTGCCCGATGTCTTTTGGGAACAGACCGGGCGTTCGGTTCTCACCACCGGCTGGATCGACGCCATCCCCATCCGCGAGGTCGAAAAGATCCAAGCGGCCGGCATGGACCGTGCCAAATTGGCCGCCAGCCTCATCCAGAGCTTTCTGCGCCAGGCCATCCGTGATGGCTTTTTCCATGCCGACATGCACCCGGGCAATCTGTTTGCCGACCCCAAGACCGGCGGGATCATCGCCGTCGATTTCGGCATCATGGGCCGCATAGGTAAGCGCGAGCAGCGCTTCCTGGCCGAAATCCTCTATGGCTTCATCACCCGTGATTATTACCGCGTGGCCGAACTCCATCTCGATATCGGCTATGTACCGCAAACCCACACCATCGACGATTTCGCCCAGGCGATCCGTGCCATCGGCGAGCCGCTGGTCGGGCGCGGGGCCGACGAGATTTCCATGGCCCGTGTTCTCGCCCAGCTGATCGAAGTGACCGAACTGTTCGACATGACCGCCCGGCCCGAACTTGTCCTTTTGCAAAAAAACATGGTGCTGGCCGAAGGCACGGCACGCCTGCTCGATCCGCAATTTAACATGTGGACCGCCGCCGAACCGGTGGTGTCCGAATGGGTGCGCCGCACCGTCGGGCCGCAGGGGAGGCTCGACATCGCCAAAGAGGCCATCGACGAGGCGCTCGATCTGGCCAAACGGCTGCCCGATCTGGGCCGCCGCGCCGAACGCGTCCTGACCCGGCTCGAGGCCGATCAGTTGCGCCAGGACAAAAAGGACCCGTTGATCGAAATCCTCAAATGGGGGAGCCTTGCGACAATCGTTTTGGCGATCATCAGCCTGATCGCCCATCTGGGAGGCGCGCTGTGAGTGTAGCCGGCAAGCATATTCTCTTGATCATCTCGGGCGGCATTGCCGCCTATAAGGCCATCACGCTGATCCGCCTGATCCAGAAAGCGGGCGGCACCGTGCAGGTGATCCTGACCGAAGGGGCAAAACAGTTTGTTTCCCCCCTGACCATTTCCACGCTCTGCGGTCGCCCGGCCCTGTCCGATCTTTTCGATCTCACCCGCGAGGCCGAGATTGGCCATATCGAGCTGTCCCGCTCGGCCGATCTTGTCGTTGTCGCTCCTGCCACCGCCAACATCCTGGCGCGCATGGCCAACGGGCTGGCCGACGATCTTGCCACCACCTGCCTTCTGGCCACCATCACCCCCGTCCTCGCCGCCCCGGCCATGAATGTGCGCATGTGGGAAGCGCCCTCCACCCGGCGCAACATCGAAATCTTGCGCCGCGATAACATTGCCTTTGTCGGCCCCGAAGAGGGTGACATGGCCTGCGGCGAATTCGGCGCGGGCCGCATGGCCGAGCCCGAAGATATTCTTGCCGCCATCGCCGATCACTTCACCCATGGATCTGGACCGTGCCCCCTGGAAGGTCGCACGGTCATCGTCACCTCCGGCCCCACCCGGGAGCCCATTGATCCGGTCCGTTACATTTCCAACGCCTCCTCGGGCCGCCAGGGCACTGCCATTGCTGAGGCGCTGGCTTCGCAGGGCGCCATTGTCAAATTCGTCACAGGCCCGGCCGAGTTTTCAAAGCCCAGGGGCTGCGAAATCATCCCGGTTGAAACGGCGCTCGAAATGGAAGCGGCCGTTACCGCAGCCCTTCCCGCCGACGCCGCGATCTTTGCCGCCGCCGTTGCCGATTGGCGTATCGCCCAGCCGGCCGATGCCAAGCTCAAAAAGGATGGGTCGGGCACCGCGCCCGCGCTCGACTTCATCGCCAACCCCGAT
This sequence comes from Pelagibacterium nitratireducens, assembly GCF_037044555.1. NCBI lineage: Bacteria > Pseudomonadati > Pseudomonadota > Alphaproteobacteria > Hyphomicrobiales > Devosiaceae > Pelagibacterium > Pelagibacterium nitratireducens. The sequence goes on along the minus strand of NZ_CP146275.1, from coordinate 3,689,717 downwards.
ATTCTCGCTTCGGTCGCCCACCTTCCGGCAGGCGAACGCCCCGCGCTGGTTATCGGTTTTGCTGCCGAAACGGGAAACCTTGAAACCCACGCCCGCAACAAGCTGGCCCGCAAGGGGTGCGACTGGCTGCTCGCCAATGATGTGAGTCCCGGCAGCGGGGTTTTCGGTGGCGCCGATACGCGCATACTGTTTCTCGATGGCACGGTTACCGATGATTGGGGCCCGCAATCGAAAACCGCTGTGGCTACAAAACTCGCCGACCGCATCGGCAAACATTTTGCCGGCGGCAACTGAGCCTGCCGTCTTGCAAAAGCGGGTCGTTTCCGACCACAGTGCGCCAGATTTTCTGAGGAAGGGATGCACCCAATGACCATGACCACGATGACCCGTCTGGCCGGTGCCAGCGGTCTGGCCCTGTTGCTCACTGCATGTATGGACGTTTCGATGACCGTCGACGTGCAAAGCGAAACCGAGGCCGAGGCCACCATGGTCACCTCCATGGCCGCCGACATGGTCGAATTGATGAACGCCCAGGCCGAGGGCAGCGAGGAAGAATTCTGTGCCGATGGCGAGCTGATCGAGAATGGCGACGCGATCGATTGCGTCGTCGTTGAGTCCGGCGCCTTCGAAGACCTCGATTTCGGCGACGAACAAGGACAGGGCCCGCTGATCGAAGCCATTGGCGGTGGCCAGGTGCGCGTCACCTTCCCCACCGGCGATCTTGCAGCCTCCCTTGATGAAAGCATGGGCGAGGAACAGGACCCGCAGATGCAGGCGATGATCACCTCGATGTTTGAGGGCCACGCCATCACCATTGCGGTGACCGGCGGCACTATCGTGGACACCAATATGGAAATTTCCGCTGACGGAATGTCGGCAAACTACGAAATTCCCTTCGTGGACCTGTTCGCCGCGACCCTTGAAATGCCAGAGGAAATCTACGCGGTTGTCCAGAAATAGACCATGACAGTCAGGTTCAAATGGCTCGAACACGGCCGGGGTCTTCCCCTGCCCACGCGCCAGAGCAAGGGTGCATCAGGCTATGATCTTGCGGCTGCGGTGGCAGAGGGTCAAACCCTTGTCATCGCGCCCGGTGCCTTTGGGCTCGTGCCGTGCGGCTTCGCGCTCGCGCTGCCGGTCGGTTACGAAGCCCAGATCCGGCCGCGCTCTGGCCTTGCCGCCAGGCTCGGTGTTACCGTGCTCAACGCGCCTGGCACGGTCGACGCCGATTACCGCGGAGAGGTCAAGGCGATCCTGGTCAATCACGGCACCGGCCCGTTCGAAATCCGGCGCGGCGATAGGATCGCCCAGATGGTGATCGCAGCCGTGCCCGATATTGCGCTTGTCGAAGTGGACGAACTCGAGGAGACCGAACGTGGCAATGGTGGATTTGGCTCGACGGGCATCAGCTAGTCTCATTCTGGCTCTTGGCGCATTTACATCGGCCCTCGCCGGCGAGAGTGCGCAGTTCGATGCCATCGGCTATTCCGAAGACGGTCGCTATTTCGCCTTCGAACAGTTCGGCATTCAGGATGGCTCAGGCTTTGCCTATGCCGAAATCTTCCTGATCGATCTGACAACCGACAGTTTCGTTGGCGGCGCACCCTTCGAGACGCGCATCGACACCGAATTGGCTCCAGTGGCCGCCGCCCGCGCCCAGGCACATGCCGATGCCGAATCGGCTTTGACCGAATATGGAATTTCCCGTCCCGCCGTTCCTCTCGCTCTTCGCGGCGACGGCGAGCTGGCCGATGACGGTCTCTCGATCGCGTACGGCATCCCCAGCTATGGCCTTGCCGAAATCGACGGCGAATACACCCTGAACCTCGATATTTTCAAAGCCCCGTCCAGTCAGGATTGCGAATTGTTTGAAGGCAGCCCGATGGGCGTTGCCGTGACCCTGCAAACCGGCGGCATCACCGAGGAAATCTATCGCGACACGCGCGTCCCCGCATCGCGCCATTGCGTCATCACCTACAAATTCTATGGTATCTTCGGCCCCTTCAATTCCTGGGACAATTCATCGTCCGTCGCCGTCCTTTCGGTCTGGTCGCATGGGTTCGAGGGCCCGGACCGGCGCTTTATCGCCCTGCCCGTGGGAGACGTGGAATAAGGTGGCGCTCACCCCTGCCCAATCGGCCCGCTATGCCCGCCACATCGTCCTCAAGGATATGGGCGGGGCCGGCCAGCAAAGGCTCAGCGCGGCTCATATCGCAATTGTCGGCGCCGGCGGATTGGGCGCGCCGGTCATCGCCTATTTGGCCGGGGCCGGAATCGGCAAGCTCACCATCATCGATCCCGATACGATCTCGCTCTCCAATCTTGCTCGGCAGGTCATTTATTCGGACGCCGATCTGGACAGCCCCAAGGCCAACGCGGCCGCCCGTTTCGCCGCGCGCCTCAATCCCGAGATCACGCCGATGGCCAAGGTGGAAAGTCTCACCCCCGACAACGCAAAAAAGTTGCTATCCGGCGCAGACCTTGTCGTTGAAGGCACCGATAGCTTTGCCGCCAAACGCGCCGTGGCTGCGGCCTGTGCGGATCTTGAAATCCCGCTGGTCACTGGCGCGCTTGGCCCGTTCGACGGTTCGGTCACCGTGCTCGCGCCCTTCCTGAAGCGCGAAAACGGCAGCCATTGGCCCGACTTTGCAGCCCTCTACCCCGTCGACCCTACCCCCGAAGGCAGCCCGCCATGCGAGCTTGTCGGCGTTCTCAACGTCCTGCCGGGCATCGTCGGCACCATGATGGCCAACGAAGCCATCAAATACCTTGCCGGCTTCGGCGAGCCGCTTCTGGGAAAGGTGCTGATCTACTCGGCCCGCACCGGCGAGAGCCGGATCATGGGTTACAGATAGCGGGCTGCCGCTCTACAATCGGGCAATTGCCATCGCGGACGAGTGCAGCGAGGACCCTCGACGACCGTTCGCCGCCCCGCCGGAAGGCCAGCGAAAGGCATAGGGCGGTTTTAGCCCGTCATGACGTGCGTGGGTACCGCCCGTGAGGCCGAATCAAGCATCCATATGCTTGAACACCAGCGTTGCGTTGGTACCGCCGAAGCCGAAGCTGTTGGACAGCACGACGCCGAGATCGACATTGTCGCGGCGCTCGCGCAAAATCGGCATGTCCGCAAAATCGGGATCGAGGGTTTCGATATTGGCGCTCTCGCAGATAAAGCGGTTCTGCATCATCAAAAGCGAATAGATGCATTCCTGAACACCCGTTGCGCCCAGCGAATGCCCGGTCAGCGACTTGGTGGCCGACAGCGGAGGGCACTTGTCCTCATTGCCGAACACTTCACGCAAGGCTTCGATTTCCTTGCGGTCACCCACCGGGGTCGAGGTGGCGTGCGGGTTGATATAGTCGACCGGCGCCTTGACGGTTTCAAGCGCCATGCGCATGCAGCGGATCGCGCCCTCCCCCGAAGGGGCCACCATGTCGTAGCCGTCCGAAGTCGCGCCATAGCCGATCAACTCGGCAATGATGTTGGCACCGCGCGCCTTGGCGTGTTCATATTCCTCGAGCACCAGAACGCCAGCGCCCCCGGCAATCACGAACCCGTCGCGATTGGCGTCATAGGCGCGCGATGCCTTTTCGGGCGTATCGTTGAAGTCCGAACTCATGGCGCCCATCGCATCGAACAAATTCGACATCGACCAGTCCAAATCCTCGTGGCCGCCGGCAAAAACGATATCCTGCTTGCCCAGCTGAATCTGTTCGTACGCGTTGCCAATGCAGTGTTTCGACGTCGCGCAGGCCGAGGAGATCGAATAATTGACCCCCAGAATGCCATAGGCCGTGGCCAGCGTTGCCGAAGCGGTCGAACTCATCGCCTTGGGCACGGCCAGCGGGCCGATGCGCTTGGGGCTTTTTTTCTCCCGCGTGATATCGGCCGCTTCCACAACGGCCCGGGTCGAAGGCCCGCCTGACCCCATCACGATTCCTGTGCGCGGGTTTTTGACGTCCTTTTCCTCGAGCCCGGCCATTTCGATGGCCTGCTGCATGGCGATATAGTTCCAGGCAGCGCCCTTGGCCATAAAGCGCGTTGTGCGCCGGTCGAGCACTTCGAAAGGGTCGAGCGTGGGCGCGCCATGCACCTGGCAGCGAAAGCCCAGATCGACATAATCCTGCGCCCGGGAAATTCCCGGACGCGCGTTTTTAAGGCTGTCGAGCACCTCGTCGAGAGTGTTTCCGATCGAGGAGACGATCCCCATGCCGGTGACCACAACGCGCTTCATTTATGCCCCTTGGTCTTTCCTGTCAGACGTATAGTTCGGCCCGAAACTTAAAGGGCGCCCATGTCCGTAAAAAGGCCGACCCGCAGATCCTTGGCCTCATATATGGTCTTTCCATCGGCTTTTACATAGCCGTCGGCGATTCCCAGCGTCAGGCGCGAGCGTACGACGCGTTTGATGTCGATACCATATTCGACCATTTTGACGTCGTTTGTAACCTGGCCGGTAAACTTGATCTCACCCGCCAACGCCCGCCCACGCCCGGGCGATCCGCCCCAGCCGAGAAAAAATCCGGTCATCTGCCACAGTGCATCCAGCCCCAGGCAGCCCGGCATGACCGGATCGCCGTGGAAATGGCAGGCAAAAAACCACAGGTCGGGAGAAACGTCGAGTTCGGCCCGCACCTGCCCCTTGCCATGTGGCCCGCCATCGTCGTCGATCCGCGTAATGCGGTCGAACATGAGCATGGGCGGGAGCGGCAATTGCGCATTTCCCGGTCCAAAAAGCTCACCGCGCCCACAGGCCAGCAACTGGTCGTAATCGTAAGAATGGGCGCGTTCTGCCATGGACTCCCCGCAAATCTGGAAAAAACTGTGTAGAGGGCAATCGCTAGGAGGGTCAATAGACCATTTGCCCGATGCACCTTGAGTGTGATCGGACCCGGAGGGCCGCGAGGCGAAACGTTGCAGGCTTTTCCGGTTCGGTCACACGACAAAACAAAGCCAAAGCCTGATCCAATCGGGCTGGGACAGGCTCTACGCCATCTGTGCCTTCTTCTGGCGGCGCCGGATCACCGAGGAGGCAATGCCCATGCCTTCGCGGTACTTGGCAACGGTCCGGCGGGCCACATCGATTCCCTGTTCGCGCTTGAGCATTTCGGCAATCGTGTCGTCCGACAGGATCGCCTCGGGCTTTTCTCCCTCGATCAGCTGGCGGATACGGTGGCGCACCGCCTCGGCCGAATGATCGTCGCCGCCCGAGGAGGAATTGAGCGCGGTCGTGAAGAAATATTTCATCTCGAACAGCCCGCGCGGCGTCGCGATATATTTGTTCGCCGTCACCCGCGACACCGTCGATTCGTGCATCTCGATCTCGGTGGCAACGGCCTTGAGCGTCATCGGCCGCAGATGGGAAACGCCGTGCCGCAGGAACCCGTCCTGCTGTTTGACGATTTCGGTGGCCACTTTTAGGATCGTCTGGGCACGCTGGTCGAGGCTCTTGGTAAGCCAGTTCGCCGTATTGAGACAATCGACAAGGAAGGTCTTTTCCTCCGGGTCGCGGGTTTTTTTGGAAATCGAGGCATAATAGACCCGGTTGACCAGAACCCGCGGCAGCACGTCGGAATTGAGCTCGACCTGCCATCCGCCGTCATTGCCGCGTTTGACGAACACATCGGGCACCACCGATTGCACCGGCGAAAAATCGAACGCCCGGCCTGGACGTGGATCGAGTTCGCGCAATTCGGCCAGCATGTCGAAAATATCCTCGCGGTCCGCCCCGATCTTTTTGCCCAGCAGCGCCAGATCGTGACTGGCCACCAGATCGAGATGGGCCAGCAGCCCGGCCATCATGGGATCCAGCCTGTCCTTTTCGGCCAGCTGGATAGACAGGCATTCCGAAAGCGAGCGCGCAAAAACCCCAAGCGGCTCGCACCCCTGCACCTTGCCCAGCACGGCCTCGACGGTTCCGGCATCGGCACCGAGCTGCTCGGCGATCTGGTCGATCTCGGCCATCAGATACCCGCGCTCGTCGAGGTTATCGACGAGGCTGCGGGCGATCAGCCGTTCGGCGGGGTCGTTTACGATCAGGTTGACCTGATCGGCCAGATGGTCGGCCAGCGAGATCTGGGCAGACACATATTGGTCGATATCGGGCGCCTCGCCGCCCAACGCGCCGCCCTTGCCTTCGGGCCACGAGCTCGACTGGCTCAGCGAATCCTGCCCTGACTGCTCGGGAAAAAGGTTGGAAGCCTCGGTATCGAAACTGTTCGCGATACTCGTTGCGCTGCCCAGATGATCGGAATAGTCGACAACGTCGCGATAGGGGTCGATCTCCTCGGCCCGCTCGCGCTCCATGGGCGTATCGCCATCGGGCGCATCGGTGCTTTCGAGCAGCGGATTGCGCATCAGCTCGGCATCGACGAAAGCGCTCAGCTCAAGATGGCTCAGCTGCAACAGCCGGATCGACGCCATCAGTTGCGGCGTCAGCGTCAATGTCTGGGTTTGCCGGACATCCAGCCGTGGCGACAGCGCCATGCCTAAAGAGCTCCCACTCAATTCCCCCAAATCGAAGCGTCCCACGCCGGAGCGTGTCCAGAATAAGTGGAAACGGTTGTTCGGTTCGGACACGCGACAACCAAGGACGTCGACTGGGCGAACCTAGCGGCTTTGTGACAGCCCTTCAAGGCATGCCATACAATTTCCGTGCCAAGTGGTGCCAAAGGCTAGAGCTTGAAGCTTTCGCCCAGATAAACCCGCCGCGCGTCGGGGTCGGCCATGATGGTCTCGGGCCGGCCCTGGATCATTACCTTGCCGCCGTGGATCAGATAGGCCCTGTCCACCAACCCGAAAGTTTCACGCACCTGATGGTCGGTGATTAGAACTCCGATGCCGCGCTGGGTGAGCTGGCGCACCAGCCCCTGGATATCGGCCACCGCAATCGGATCGACCCCGGCAAACGGTTCGTCGAGCAGCATGAATTTGGGGTCCGCCGCCAGCGCGCGGGCAATTTCCACACGCCGCCGCTCACCCCCCGACAGCGCCAGCGCATCGGCATCGCGCAGGTGGGAAACCGAAAACTCGTCGAGCAATTCGTCGAGCCGTGCATGGCGCTCTTTCTTGTTTTTGATATGCCCTTCGAGCACGGCCAGCACATTGTCCTTCACGCTCAGCCCGCGAAAGATCGAGGCCTCTTGCGGCAGATAGCCGATGCCCAGCCGTCCGCGCTGATAGAGCGGCAGATGGGTGATCGAAAGCCCGTCGAGTAGCACCTCGCCGCCATCGGGCCGAACCAGTCCCATGATCATGGTAAAAACCGTCGTCTTGCCCGCCCCGTTGGGTCCGAGCAGACCCACCGCCTCACCGCGCCGCACCGCAATCGAGACGTCGCGCACCACGGCGCGCCTTCCAAAACTCTTGGCAAGACCGTGGGCGACGAGCCAGCCGGTCTGGTCGATGCCGCCCATCAGCCCCCCGGCGTAAAGGTGCTGGTGACGCGCCCGCCACCACCCGCGGAGCTGAACGAGGAGGTGCCGGCCCGCGTGTCGATCACCAGCCGATCGGCATTGACGGTGCCGCTGGCATTGACCACCACCACCGAGCCGGTGAACACCAGCACCCGGTCGCCGAAATCGTAATCGGCGGTATCGGCTTCCACGGTCTGGTCGTCGAACGCCATTTTCACCCGCCCACCCGAGGCCGAAAAGCTTTCAAGGTCCGAAGGCCCGCCTTCGCCGTAAACGGTCTCGACCTGGGGCGCTTCGAGCTCCATCGTGCCCTGGGTAATCACCACATTGCCGGTAAACAGCGCCGTACTTTCGTTTTCGAGCACGTCGAGGTTGTCGGCCGTCACGTTGACCTGTTCGTCCGCCTCGCCGGCCAGGCCGCCGAACCCGGCGGGATCGCTGGCCGTGCTCTGGGCCAATGCCGGTCCGGCAAGAAGGGCGAAACATGCGATCGCCAGGCTAAAGCGCGTCATTGTCCGTCTCCGCAGCAAAAGGATCCCGCACCTCTCCGGCATCGGGTTGGGGCATCATATCGAGATTGACGCCGCTAAACTGCCAGCGCGCAGCGTCCAGATCGTGTTCCATCGTATCGGCATAAAGGTGCGCGCCGCTATCGAAGGCGAAACGCACAGGGCCGTCCGACGTGATGATCTGGGCCGGCCAGTCCACTTCGACCCCAGCCAGAACACCTTGCGCACCGGTGGAATCGGAAACCGTGACATCCTCGTTGGAAGTCAGGTATTCGCTGCTCATCGTCCATTCGGCCGAGGCAAATTCGATATGGGCCGAATAGCCGTCATCGTCGGAAATATCGACGGTAAGCTCGTAAAGGTCGGCCGTATCGAGATTGCCCACCCGCGTCTCCGCCCGAGCCGCTTCCAGCGTATAGTTCGAGCCGGTTGCCGTGCGGCCTTCAAAACGCGGTCCCTCGATCACCAGCGTGTCGTTTTCCAGCCTTATGCCCTCTATCGGCACGATATCGCCGACCATGCTGGCGGCAACCTGGAGCGCGGGCACCGACAGAACAACGATGCCCGCCACAGGCACCACCCAGCGCAACACCGCGATCCGCCGGTTGTGCCGGGCAAACCGCAGATAGGTCTCGTGTCGGACGCTGGCGGTGGGCGCGATCATTGGCTAGCTGTGGGCAAAGATATCGGTCTCGGGCCAGCCGGCGAGATCGAGTTGGGCGCGCGTGGGCAGGAATTCGAAACAGGCCTTCGCCATGTCCACCCGGCCCTCTCGTGCCAGCATCCGGTCCAGGTGGCGGCGCAGATCGTGCAGATAGAGCACATCCGATGCGGCATAATCGAGCTGGGCCTGGCTCAGCGTTTCCGCCCCCCAGTCCGACGATTGCTGCTGCTTGCTCATGTCGACGCCCAAAAGCTCGCGCGAGAGGTCTTTGAGCCCATGCCGGTCGGTATAGGTGCGCACGAGTTTCGAGGCGATCTTGGTGCAATAGACCGGCGTGGTCATTACCCCGAACGCGGCAAAAAGCGCCGCCATGTCGAACCGGGCGAAATGAAACAGTTTTGTCTTGGTCTCATCGGCCAAAAGCGCCGCAAGGTTGGGTGCCTCGGTCTGCCCGGGCAGGATCTGGACCACATCGGCAGTGCCGTCACCGGGCGAAAGCTGCACGACGCACAGCCGGTCGCGCATCGGGTTGAGCCCCATCGTCTCGGTATCGATCGCCACCTGCCGTCCGGTGTAGCGGGAAAGGTCGGGCAGATCGCCCTTGTGCAGTCGAACGCTCATGTCGTCTCATAACTCCGGGGAGAGGCAAAGGTTTCCCTAGATGCCACACCCCGCAGCGTTTTGCCTAGACCTTCCAGCCCAAGGCAGGGCTGCGACCAATCGCGCCCCGCCTCCCCTGGCAACAGGGGACGGCCGATAAAACCCGATATTTCTGGAAAGTTCGGCAAGGCCGAAAAAAAACGATGGTGCCCAGAAGAAGACTCGAACTTCCACTCCCTTTCGGGAACTAGCACCTGAAGCTAGCGCGTCTACCAATTCCGCCATCTGGGCAACGGGGGCACGCTTTAGAGTGCCCTTTGGGCTTTGTCAATGCAGCTTGCACCGGCCCGACAGCAATTTATGCGCGGCGGGCCGCGGCTCAGAAATCGGACCCGTTGAAGTGGCTTACGGCGTTCCTGTCATAACGCGGCTCATCGAGACAGTGCACGTTTATGACATGGATCGTGTTGCCCTCCCGATCGCTTCCAGATGCAAAAGGCTGGATACCGCATTGGGTGCAGAACTGATGCGCGATGGTGTGGGAATTGAACCTGTAGATTTTCAGCGCCTCGCTGCCACTCAAAAGCGTGAAATCATCCCCCCGCACCGAATGCATGACCGCGTTCAGCCTCCGGCAGCGCGAGCAATTGCATTGAAACGGCGCCTCGAGCCGTGTGCGGGCGGTAAAGCGGACGGCACCGCACTGGCAACTGCCTTCATAAACAGCAATTTCGGTTTGTTCACCCACTGTTACTCTCCTCGAAAATATAAGAACAAATCAAGAACATATGGATTGAAGAGTCAATCCCCTTTGCCCATGCAGCCGTATCGCGTCGCAAACCGATTGCAATGGGCAAGCCACCGGGGCTAGAACGGGCCATCTTCACAGGCGTTCGTTTTGGCGGCGGGATCCTTCTCATGACCGAAAAGACAAGAAAAATCGCGACGATCTTCGGTGGCTCGGGCTTTATCGGCTCCCAGCTCACCCAGGATCTGGCGCGGCGTGGGTATTCGGTAAGGGTGGCCGTCAGGCGCCCCGATCTGGCCGGCCATGTGCGCATGTTCGGTTTCCCCGGTCAGATCCAGCCGGTCCAGGCCAATCTGCGCTATCCCGAATCGGTCGCTTCCGCCGTGCGCGGGTCCGACGTGGTCATCAATCTGGTCGGCATTCTTTTCGAAAAGGGCAAGCAGCGCTTCCGCGCCGTCCAGACCCAGGGCGCCAAGGCCGTTGCGGAAGCGGCCCGCGACGCCGGCGTGCCCACCCTCATTCACATGTCGGCCATAGGGGCCGATACCCAATCGCCCTCGGCCTATCAGCGCGCCAAGGCGCTGGGCGAGGACGAAGTTTTCAAGGCTTTCCCCGAGGCCATTGTCATTCGGCCGTCCCTGGTGTTCGGGGCCGAGGACGGGTTTTTCAACCTGTTCGGCTTTATCGCCCGCATGTCCCCGATTATGCCGCTGATCGGGCGTGATACAAAATTCCAGCCCGTTTACGTAGCCGACGTCGCCGAGGCCATCGCTCTCGCTTCCCAGGGCGCCGTCAAGACCGGCAAGGTCTATGAGCTGGGCGGCCCTGAAATCGTCACCATGGAACAGGTGATCGAGCGCGTGCTCGAACAGACCCGCCGCAAGCGGGTTGTCCTGCCCTTGCCCGAATTTGTCGCAAAGCCGGTCGCCAGCGTTCTTTCGCTCCTGCCCAGGCCGCTCCTGACCCCTGATCAGGTCATCCAGCTCGGCATCGACAATGTCGTCTCGCCCGAAGCGATAAAGCAGAAACGAACCCTTGAAGCGTTCGGCATCGCGCCCACCACAATGGACGCCATCCTCCCCACCTATATGTGGCGCTTCCGCAAGCATGGCGAATTCGACCGGCACATCAATCCGCTGGTCAATGGCTGATTGGCTCGCTGGACCCGGTTGCGGTTAACCGATCGTTGACCGGTTAAGGAAAAATGCGCGCAGGCTTGGCGGCTTGGGCACAAAAACACCTTGATTGGCCCTCAGTTTACGCGGCCTAATCGCGTGTTGAGGTTTGCGGCCCTCCGGCTTCCACCTGGATCGGGTGCCGCAACATTTTTATGATTGGTCCATGCCCCAGCTTTTGCATCATAAGCTCGATCCCTCAAGCCGGCTCATCCGCCTCATGCTTGCCGAATACGGTGTCGATGTCGGTCTGGTCGACGTGGCGCCCTGGCGGCGCGATCCCGATTTTCTTGAAATCAACCCCGCGGCATCCGTCCCCGTCATGCTCGACGAGCCGTTTCCGCCTATTGTCGGCATTCTGGCCACCATCGCCCATATCGAGGACAATTTCGGCCCCGAAGGCCATATCGAGGCCCTGTTGCCCGAAAATGCAGGCGAAAAGATCGAAGTCTGGCGCCTGCTCGAATGGGTTCTGTTAAAGCTCGGCCCTGAAGTGACCGCCTATCTTCTCGAGGAAAAGCTCATAAAGCGCGATCTGCGCTCTGGCGCTCCCGAGCCTTCGGTCATCCGCATCGCCAAGGCCAACCTCACCGAACACCTTGCCTATTTTTCCTGGGTTCTGGCCACTCGCCGCTGGCTGGCCGGCGATACGCTGACTCTGGCCGATTTTGCACTCGCCGCCCATATTTCCGTGCTCGATTATATGGGCGACATCGCCTGGGAAAAGGCCGGCGAAATCAAGGATTGGTACGCCCGCATCAAATCGCGCCCCGCTTTCCGTCCACTGCTGGGCGACCGCATCGTGGGCATGCCGGCCTCGACGAGCTACGCGGACCTCGATTTTTGAGTGCTAAGGGCGACAGCATAGTTGCCGAACTGCGCGCCCGCGCTGCCGAACTGGGCTTTGCCGGTTTCGGCATCGCGCCTGCCGATGCCCGCCCCGACCTGCCGCAAAAGCTGCAATCGGCGCTACAAAGCGGCTGGCACGCCGATATGGACTGGATGGCCGACACCGAGGAGCGCCGCAAATCCCCTGCCGCACTCTGGCCCGATGTGAAATCGGTTATCATGGTGGGCGCCAATTACGGCCCGGAGGAAAACCCGCTCGACCGTCTCGCCGACACTTCCCTCGCCAACGTCTCGGTCTACGCCCAGATGCGCGACTACCATGACGTCATCAAGGGTCGCCTCAAGGATCTCGCAGGCCTTCTCGCCCGCCGCACCGGCGCCGAGGTCAAAGTGTTCGTCGATACCGCACCGGTGATGGAAAAGCCCCTCGCCGAAGCCGCGGGCTTGGGTTGGCAGGGCAAGCACACGGTGTTGCTCTCGCGCGATGCGGGCTCGTGGCTGTTTCTGGGGGCGATTTTCACTTCGGCCGATCTGCCCGCCAGCACACCGGCAGAGGAAAAATGCGGCACCTGCACCAAATGCCTCGACATCTGCCCCACAGATGCCTTCCCCGCCCCATTCCGCCTCGATGCCCGCAAATGCCTTGCCTATTATTCGGTCGAGCATAAGGGCCAGATCCCTGTCGAATTCCGCAAACCCATGGGCAATCGCGTCTTCGGCTGCGACGATTGTCTCGCGGTCTGCCCATGGAACAAGTTCGCCAGCGCCACCCGCGACGCCAAACTCTCGGCCCGCCAATCCATCCGCAATGCCGGCTTGAGCGACATGCTCGCTCTGAGCGATGCAGCATTCCGCGATTTTTTCGCCCAGACACCCGTCAAGCGCCTCGGCTCGGACCGTTTTTTGCGCAATTGCCTCGTTGCGGCGGGCAATTCGGGCGACACGGCGTATCTTGCCGCCATCGAGCGGCTGATCGCCCATGACAGCCCGCTGGTGCGTGGCATGGCCATCTGGGCCCTGCGGCAGCTGACCGGGGAGGGCGAGGCAGACGCCCAGCGGGCCAGATCACTTGCAACCGAACCCGATCCGGAGGTCAGAGCCGAATGGAGCCATTGAACATATTCGTCTTCGGCGCCGGCTATTCAGCGCAGGCAGCAATCACTGCCCTGCGCTCGGGTTGCGATGTCTCGGTGACGGCCACAACCCGTTCCGCCGAAAAAGCCGACGACCTGACCCGAAAGGGCATCGCCGCCCAGATTTTTGACGGCACCGCGCCCGCTCCTGCCCTGCAGCCCGCGCTGGAGGCAGCGACCCATCTTCTGGTCTCGATTTCCCCCGGCCCCAATGGCGATCCGGTCCTTGCCCAACACGCGCCCGACCTGCGCGCCGCCCCCAATCTCAAATGGATCGGCTATTTTTCCACAATCGGCGTTTATGGCGACGCCAAGGGGGAGTGGATCGACGAAACCGCGCCCACCGAACCGCTCTCGGCCCGTAACCGCTATCGGCTCGATGCCGAAGCAGGCTGGCAGGCGCTGGCCGAAGAAAAGTCGATCCCGCTCGCCATTCTCCGTCTCGCCGGCATCTACGGCCCGACGCGCTCGCCATTTGAAAAACTCAGATCGGGCACGGCGCGCCGAATCGTCAAGCCCGGCCAGGTCTTCAACCGCATCCATGTTCACGATATCGGGGCCATCACCGCCCTTGCCGCCACCCAGCGCCTCGATGGCATCTTCAACGTCTGCGACGACGAGCCGGCCCCGCCCCAGGACGTGATCGCCGACGCCGCCCGATTGCTCGCCATGGCTCCACCGCCCGAAATCGCCTTTGAGGACGCCGATCTCTCGCCTATGGCCCGCACCTTTTATGCGGGAAACCGCCGCGTTTCCAACGCCAGGATCAAGTCCGCGCTCGGCTACAGCCTCAAATATCCCACCTATCGCGAGGGCCATGCGGCCATATTGCGCCAACGTGACGATTGACGCGCAGCCAATTGCACCCTATCTCGCGCGGATGGTCAAAAAGGCATCAACATCGGCTCCCTCCCAGCGCATGCTTCGCGTCGGCGAACGTGTGCGCCACGAGATCGCGGCTCTGCTCTCGCGCAACGAGATCATCGATCCGCTGCTCGAAACCGTTACCGTCACGGTTCCCGAAGTGCGCATGACACCCGATCTCAAGCTCGCCAATGTCTATGTCATGCCCCTTGGCGGGGAAAATGCCGAGGACGTGGTGTCCGCGCTCAATACCCACGCCAAGTTCATCCGTGGCCGCGTCACCCCGGCGCTCGATCTGAAATACGCGCCCCAGTTCCGCTTTTTCGTCGACAAGACGTTCGACGAATATGGCCGCATCGACGCGATCTTGCGCTCGGAACGCGTGCAGCGCGATCTGGCGAGCGACGACGACAGCGAAGACTGAATAAAGGACGTGCAGTGAGCCAAGCTCAAAAAAAGCGCGTCAAGCGCGACCTGTCCGGCTGGCTTGTGTTCAACAAGCCCTATGACATGAGCTCCACCGAAGCGGTAGGCAAGCTGCGCTGGCTCTATGGCGCCAAAAAAGCCGGTCACGCCGGCACGCTCGATCCGCTGGCCACCGGCATCCTTCCCATTGCTTTCGGTGAGGCCACAAAGACCGTGCCCATCGTCCAGGACGGCACCAAGGTCTATCATTTCGATATCGTCTGGGGCCAGGCCACCTCAACCGACGATATCGAAGGCGAAGTGATCGCCAACTCCGAAGTTCGCCCCACCGAACAAGCGCTCGAGGCCGTCCTGCCGCGGTTTATCGGATTGATCACCCAGATCCCGCCCGCCTTTTCGGCCATCAGGATCGGCGGCGAGCGCGCCTATGATCTGGCCCGCGCCGGCCACACCCTCGAAATGCCGTCCCGCGAGGTCGAAATCGACGCCCTCGAAGTGATCGCGCACGCCCCCGAGCGCAGCAAACTCTCGGTCACCTGTTCCAAGGGCACCTATGTTCGCGCCCTGGCCCGCGACATTGCCGAGGCGCTCGGAACCAGGGGCCATGTCGGCGCTTTGCACCGCGCCCGGGTGGGCAATTTCTCCGATGCTGACGCCGTTACCCTCGAAACGATCGAATCCGTAGAGCTTCCGGCCCGCGATGGCTTGCTGCTGCCCATTGCCGCCGGGCTGGCCGATCTGCCCGAAATCCGTCTCGATGCCCGACAGGCCGCAACCATAAGGCTGGGAAACCCGGTGCTGTTGACCGGCCGCGACGCCCCCATCGCCCTTGACGAGGCATGGGCATCGCTCAAGGGCGAGGCGGTGGCGCTCGGCTTTGTCCAGGCGGGCCAGTTCAAACCCAGGCGGGTTATTCTGGGCTGAGGGGATCGGGGCCCGCGCGGGGGCTCTTTACCCTCTCTCTGTGACAGGCTAAAGGTTTGCGGGTCCATAAGGATCGGCCACTCGACAATGTCTCAATCCGCCCCGCAGAACGAGAGCCATCCGGCCGAATCCGAGGAGCGGAAAACGCCGCGTAGCGGTCCGCTTTCAATTCCGATTATCTTCTATCTCGCCTTTCTGGTTGCCTTCGTCGTCCTGCCCGCCACGGCGTTCACCGCGGTGCTTTTGGCTCGCCACAACGTTGCCCAGGAAGAAACTGTCCAGACCTTTACCGTTGCAACGGCCCGCTCGGTCCTCCAGTCGGTCGAGCGCGAGATTGCGGGCATGATCACCACACAAAGGGTGCTCATGAGCATCGAGGCGCTCAATGCGGGCAATCTGGCCGAATTTCACGAGCACGCCCAGACGGCGCTGGCCGGCACGGGCTCGTATTTCATCATTGCCGACGATCAGTTCAACCAGTTGCTCAACACCCGTGTCGAATACGGCGCGCCGCTGACTCAGGTAACCGAACGTCAATCCGTACGTCGGGCCCTCGAAACGCCTGATGCTGTGGTGTCGGACATCTTTTTCGGTCAGACCGCACAGGAATATGTGTTCAACGTGGTGCGCCAGCGCCCCGGCATCATCCCGCCCCAACTCGCCATTCTCACCCAGAATGCCTCGTCCCTTTCCAACGCCCTGCTCACGCGCGAACTGCCCCAGGGCTGGCATGTGGCGCTTGTCGATTCCAACAATACGGTCCTTGCGGCCTCCGAGGACGCGGCCCGTATCGGCGAACCCCTGTTCATTCCGTTGCGCGAGGACGCCGGCGGAACACGATGGATCGACACAACAATCTCCGGCGAGGACTACAAGACCATCACCCAGTATTCGATTCTGACCGGATGGTATGTGGTCGCCTGGGCACCCTCTTCGATGGTCACCGAGCCTCTGCGCACAACGCTTTTGTGGCTTCTGGCCGGGGCGCTGGTCATTGTCGTGCTGGCCGGTTTTGCCGCATCACTCGTCGGCCGTCAGATTGCCTCCTCTGTGCGCGGGCTCGCCCGTCAGGCCCGTGCCATGGGCGCCGGCCAGGAGATCGTCGCCATTCCCTACCCGGTTCAGGAACTGGCAACCGTGTCTGAGGCACTGGCCGACGCCGGGGCCAAGCGGCGCCAGGCCGAGACCGAATCGCGGTTTTTGATGCGCGAGGTGGCGCATCGCTCCAAAAACCAGCTCACCGTCATTTCGGCCATGGCCAAGCAGACGGCGCGCGGCGCCGCCGATGTGGAAAAATTCGTCGAGAACTTCCAGAACCGGCTTTACGGCCTGGCCCGGTCCACCGATCTGCTTTTGACCCATGGCACCCAGGGGATCGGGTTGCGCGATCTCTTTCGCACCCAGATCGATCCTTTCCGTCCAGAAGATCCCTCGCGCGTGGTCAAGACCGGGGTCAATGTCTATCTCAACGTCCAGGCGGCACAGGTTCTGGGCATGGCTGCCCATGAACTGGCCACCAACGCCTCCAAATACGGCGCGTTTTCTCGCGATGGCGGCAAGCTCACCGTCAACTGGAACCGGGCCGGCGGGGACAGGTTGCAACTGGTCTGGCGCGAAACCGTGCCCGGTTTCACCCCGCCTGCCGATCACAAGGGGTTCGGCACCGTCGTGCTTCAGACCATGGTTGCCGGCGCGCTCAAGGCCGATGTCGAGCGCACCGTGCACGAGGACGGCATCGAATGGACGTTTTCCATCCCGCTCGAACAGATCGACCCCGACCGTGACACCCCCGATACCGACGAGCCTGAAGCGGGACTCTGATCGGCCCGTAAACGAGAAAAAACTTCTCATTTGCCCCCCGATACCCTATATGGGCGCCAGCAAAAGGGTTTCCCTTTGTGCATAAAATGGCCATTCCTGGACGGCATCCCGGTATTGGCGTCACGCAACTCCTTGTTTTGAAAGGGATTTTACGATGTCGATTACTGCTGAGCGCAAGGCTGAGCTGATCAAGGATTATGCAACGAAGGCTGGCGATACCGGGTCTCCGGAAGTTCAGGTCGCCATCCTGACCGAGCGGATCACCAACCTCACCGAACATTTCAAGAGCCACGGCAAGGACAATCACTCGCGCCGCGGTCTTCTGAAAATGGTTGCGACCCGCCGTTCGCTTCTCGACTATGTCAAGCGCGGCGACCAAGCGCGGTACCAGAGCCTGATCGAACGGCTCGGCATCCGCCGCTAGAGCAATTGACGGGGGGTCGGCGCCATTTGCTGACCCCTTGTCGTATCGCCTGCCGGCAATGGGGCCGGCAAGCGCAAACTGCCGGAAGCGCCCTTTGGGGGCATGGCAGGATCGCCGGAGGCTCCGGTCACTTCTCAACGGAAGCTTGAGCCTCTCGCCGTCTTGTCCATGTTCCGGAACTTGAGGGACGCCTCTGGCGCCACCTGCGACGCGATCCGCCCGATGCCGCTTGGAAGCGCGTCGGCGGCTCCTCGCACAAGAAGGAATGTCTCATGACACTCAATTTCGACCACCACAAAGTCGAGCTCGACTGGGGCGGACAACCCCTCACGCTCGAAACCGGCAAGATCGCGCGTCAGGCCGATGGCGCCGTGCTCGCCACCCTGGGCGAAACCGTGGTTCTGGCCACCGTCGTTTCCGCCAAGACGCCAAAGGCCGGCATCGATTTCTTCCCGCTGACCGTCAACTACCAGGAAAAGTATTTTGCCGCCGGCAAGATCCCGGGTGGCTATTTCAAGCGTGAAGGCCGCCCCACCGAGGCCGAGACGCTGACCTCGCGCCTGATCGATCGCCCGATCCGCCCCCTGTTCCCCGCCGGGTACAAGAACGAGACCCAGGTCATCATCACCGTGCTTCAGCACGACATGGAAAATCAGCCCGACGTGCTCGCCATGGTCGCGGCTTCAGCGGCGCTCACCATTTCGGGCGTGCCCTTCATGGGCCCCATCGGCGCGGCCCGCGTCGGTTATGTCGATGGCGAGTATGTTTTGAACCTGCCCATCGACCGTCGCGATGATTCCAAGCTCGACCTCGTGATGGCTGGCACTGCCGACGCCGTCCTGATGGTGGAATCGGAAGCCAAGGAGCTCTCCGAGGACGTCATGCTCGGCGCCGTCATGTTTGGCCACCAGCAGAGCCAGAAGGTGATCGATGCGATCATCAAGCTCGCCGAACTGGCCGCCAAGGAGCCCCGCGAATTCGAACCCGCCGATATGAGCGCGCTCGAAACCGAAATGCTCGCGCTGATCGAAAGCGATCTGCGTGACGCCTACAAGAACACCGACAAGATGGTGCGCTACGACGCCGTCGACGCGGTCAAGGCCAAGGTCAAGGCTCACTTCATCCCCGAAGAGGGCGAAGCGGCCTACACCCCCGAACAGGTCGGCGCGGTGTTCAAGTCGCTCCAGGCCAAGGTCGTGCGCTGGAACATTCTCGACACCAAGACCCGGATTGACGGTCGCGACCTCGAAACGGTCCGCCCGATCGTGTCCGAAGTCGGCGTCCTGCCCCGCACTCACGGTTCGGCCATCTTCACTCGCGGTGAAACCCAGGCGCTGGTCGTTGCGACGCTGGGTACGGCGGACGATGAGCAGTTCATCGATTCGCTCGAAGGTACCTACAAGCAGAACTTCCTGCTCCACTACAACTTCCCGCCCTATTCGGTCGGTGAAGCTGGCCGCATGGGTTCGCCCGGACGCCGCGAAATCGGCCACGGCAAGCTTGCCTGGCGCGCCATCAACCCGGTCCGCCCCTCGGCCGAGGAATTCCCCTACACCCTGCGTGTGGTTTCCGAAATCACCGAATCCAACGGTTCGTCTTCCATGGCAACCGTGTGCGGCACCTCGCTGGCGCTGATGGATGCGGGCGTTCCCATGAAGAAAGCCGTCGCCGGCATCGCCATGGGCCTGATCCTGGAAGGCGAAAAATTCGCCGTGCTGTCCGATATCCTGGGTGACGAAGATCACCTCGGCGACATGGACTTCAAGGTTGCGGGCACCCATGACGGCGTGACCAGCCTGCAGATGGACATCAAGATTGCCGGCATCACCGAAGAGATCATGAAGATCGCTCTGGGCCAGGCCAAGGATGGGCGCAAGCACATCCTCGAGGAAATGGCCAAGGCCATCGACACGGCCCGTTCGGAAGTGGGCGAGTTCGCCCCGCGCATCGAAACGCTCAAAATCCCGACCGACAAGATCCGTGAAGTGATCGGCACCGGCGGCAAGGTGATCCGTGAGATCGTCGAAAAGACCGGCGCCAAGATCAACATCGAAGACGATGGCACCGTCAAGGTCTCGTCCTCGGACGGCAAGCAGATCGATGCGGCCATCAAGTGGATCAAGTCGATCACCGACGAACCCGAAGTGGGCGAAGTCTATCAGGGCACCGTGGTCAAGACCGCCGATTTCGGCGCGTTCGTGAACTTCTTTGGTGCAAAGGACGGCCTCGTGCACATCTCCCAGCTCGCCGAAGAGCGCGTGGGCAAGACCACCGACGTCGTCAAGGAAGGCGACAAGGTCTGGGTCAAGCTTTTAGGCTTCGACGAGCGCGGCAAGGTTCGCCTTTCCATGAAGGTCATTGATCAGGAGACCGGCAAGGAAAAGGCCAAGGAAGACGAAGCCGCCGAATAATCGGCCAGCGTTTCTCCCAAGCGATCAGCCCGACGCCCCGAAAGGAGCGCCGGGTTTTTTCATGTCGCGAGCAAAAAAATCGTGATGAGATGTCGGCAGGGCGTGTTGGGCAACGTCCTGGCAACAGACACGCATCCAAGGGAGAGAAAAATGCGCTTCATGGTGATGATAAAGGCCTCCGCCGACAGCGAGGCCGACGTCGAGCCCCAGGAGGGCCTGCTGCTCGAAATGGGCAAATACAACGAGGATCTGGTCAAGGCCGGTATCATGGTCGATGGCGCGGGCCTGATGTCGACGTCAAAAGGCGCTCGCGTTCAGGTCGCTGATGGAAAGCCCATCGTCACCGACGGCCCCTTCACCGAGATCAAGGAAGTGATCGCCGGGTTCTGGATCTGGAACTGTTCTTCGCTGCAGGAGGCCATCGACTGGGTCGCAAAATGCCCCATCGCCCACGGCCAGGACCGTTTCGAAATCCGCCAGATGCACGAGCTTGAAGATTTCGCCACCGAAGGCGAAGGCTATGAGCAACACAAGAAGGTTGAAGCCGAACTCGCGGCGCAAAAGTCGGGAGCCTGACCATGCCCCACGTCACCTCCGCCGACGGCACATCCATCGGCTATGAGACCCGTGGCACCGGCCCGCTCGTGATCATTGTCGCTGGCGCGACCCAGTATCGCGCCGTCGATGCCGATACCCCCAGGCTGGCCGATCTCCTCGCCCAGCGTTTCACGTCCGTGCTCTACGACCGCCGCGGGCGCGGGGAAAGCGGCAACACGGAGCCTTACGCCGTCAACCGCGAGATCGAAGACATCCAGGCTCTGATCGATGCGCTTGGCGGCACTGCCATGCTGTTTGGCATGAGTTCGGGTGCCGTCCTGGCGCTAGAGGCCGCCGCGTCGCTTCCGCGCCAGGTCACGCGGGTCATCTGCTACGAACCGCCCATAAACTCCGCGCAATCCAGAGACGAGGCATTAGCCGACCTTGCCCGGATGGAAGCCTTCAAGGCCCACGGCGACGGGGCCGGCGCCATGGAGGACTTCATGCTTTCGGTTGGCACGCCCCCCGAGCACGTCCAGGGGTTCAAGCAGAGCCCGCAATGGGAGGCCTACGCTGCTGTCGGAACCACCATCGCCCACGATTTCCGCATCTTGGCCGAAGCCACAAAGACCGACATGAAAGCCCGCTGGCGCGGCATCGCCCAGCCTGTGCTCGTCGTCAATGGCGACAAGAGTTTCGATTTCATGGCCGCCGCCGCTGACATCGCCGCCGCAGCGCTGCCCAACGCAATGCGGAAAACCCTGCCCGATCAGGGCCATGGCCCCCAACCGGAAGCCATCGCACCGGTCATCACCGCCTTTTTCACCGAGGCACCGAAATGAAAAAGACCCATTCCGGCTCGTGCCATTGCGGTGCCATCCGTTTTACCGCCCCCATCGATCTCGATGAGGGAATCCGCAAATGCAATTGTACCTATTGCTTCAAGACCGGCTATCGCAAAGCCTTCGTCTATGGCGATTCGGTCATCGTGACCGAGGGTGAAGCCCGTATCGGCCACTACGCTGCCGACCCGTCCTCATGGCCACAGGGCACCATTGATCACATGTTCTGCACGAAATGCGGCACGCAGGTTTTCTCGCGCGGCTATCTCGAATTCGAGCCCTTCAACGGCTGGTTCCACGCCGTCAACGTCTCGACTCTTGACGATGTGACGCCCGAAGAACTCGATGCCACCCCGATCCTCTACGAGGACGGCCTGCACGACCGGCAAATGCAGGCGCCTTCAGTCACAGCTTATCTCTAGGGCGGGACTTAAAGCTGCGACCGCCCCTCGGGCAAAACGCGATGCGGTGGCGTGTGGCCGTCGAGAAAGGTGCGGATATTGACGATCACCGTCTCGCCCATCTCGATCCGCGCTTCGAGCGTTGCCGAGCCCATATGCGGGGTCAGCATCACCTTGTCGGCCCGCGCCAATTCGAGCAGCTTGGGGTTCACCCCCCTCTTGTGCTCGAAAACATCCAGCGCCGCACCCGAAAGGTGCCCTGAAGCCACAAGATCGGCCAGCGCGTCCTCGTCCACCAGTTCGGGACGGGAGATGTTGACCACGAACGCCCCGGGCTTGAGCCGTTTCATCCGGTCCGCTGAAAGGATGTCGACGGTATCGCGCGTATGGGGCGTGTGCAGCGAAATGATATCGACATGCTCGACCATCTTGTCGAGCGAGGCCCAATAGGTCGCCCTCAGCGATTCCTCGATCTGGGGGGCTTTTCGAGTCCGCCCGCAATAATGGATGGAAAGTCCGAACGCCCTCGCCCGCCGTGCCACCGCGGTGCCGATCCGACCCAGCCCCACGATCCCCAGCGCCTTGCCGCCCAGCCGCCGGCCCAGCATCCAGGTCGGCGACCAGCCCGGCCATGTTCCGTCCTTGAGCAGCACCCGAGCGCCCTCGGTCACCCGGCGCGGCACGCACAGCATCAGCGCCATCGCCATGTCGGCGGTGTCCTCGGTCAGAACCGAGGGCGTGTTGGTTACGGTTACTCCCGCCGCATGGGCCGCTTCGATGTTGATGTTGTCGAATCCGTTGCCGAACTGGGCGATCAGTTTGACGCCCGCAGGCATCTGGGCGATGAAATCCGAATCGATGCGGTCGGTGATCGATGAGACCAGAACCTCGGCCCCCTTGAGCGCGCTCAGGAGAGCCGTCGAATCGAGTGGAGCGTCGCTCTGGTTGAATGTGACGTCGAACAGCGCCGCCATGCGCGCCTCGACCGGCTCGGGCAGGCGGCGGGAAACGACGATTTTGGCCCGGTCCCGGGTCACACGATCACCATTATTGCAGACTAGCTCCGGCACCGGTTCTCTATGATTTTCAGCGCGCATTAAGATCGCGCGATTACTGTTAGGGAAAAAGCGCCGTGCTGCAAAGTCCTGCCGCGCACGCCGGCGCAGCGTTCAGCCTGTTCAATGAGTAAAATCGTGCGCCCTTTCATCTCCCTTCGCCTGCTTTTGGTGTTGGCTCTGGCCCTTGGCGCCCCGGCGTTTTCGGTCACCCCGCTCCTCGCCCAGAATGCGCAGGTTGGCGCCTCCAGCGGCCTGCCCATCCCGCGCTTTGTTTCCATGCGCAACGCCCCCACCAATGTCCGCGTCGGGCCGGGCACCAATTATGATATTGCCTTTACCTTTCTGCGCCCCGGGGTTCCCGTCGAAATCACGGCCGAATTCGACACATGGCGCCGTATTCGCGATGTGGAGGGCGATGAGGGCTGGGTTCACCAGAACCTGGTTGTCGGCGACAGGACGGCCCTTGTCGCTCCCTGGCAGGCTGAGGGTCCAATTGCCCTGCGCGTATCCGCCAGCCCCGAATCGGCCGTCCGCGCCTGGCTTTCTCCAAAAATGCTGGTCTCGGTGCGCACCTGTACCGGCACGGCCTGCGAAATCCGCCTCAACCACACCGGCCTCGATGGCCGCACGAGCTCATATCAGGGTTTTGTCGCCCAGCAGACGCTCTGGGGTGTCTATGAAGGCGAAGTCTTCGACTGAGACAATTGTGGGGGGCCGGAGCCCAACCACCTCATGCCCACAAGACCCTATTGGGTGCGCTTGACCCGAACGATCACATCCACATGGGTCACTTTCATGCCCTCGGGCGCATCGGGAATGCCGGCGATCTTGATCGAATCGGACGGAATGTCCTCGATCCGCTGCTCATCCTCGATAAAGAAGTGATGGTGGTCGGTTGTGTCGGTATCGAAATAAGACCGCGCCGCATCCACTGAAATCTCGCGCAACAGCCCGGCCTGGCGGAACTGGTGCAGCGAATTGTAGATCGTGGCCAGCGAAACCGAAACGCCCGCGCCCTCGGCCTCCGAATGGAGCTGCTCGGCGTTGACGTGCCGGTGCGGACCGGAAAACAGAAGCTCGGCCAGCGCGAGCCGCTGGCGGGTGGGCCGCAGCCCGGCCATGCGCAGCACGGCCATAAGGCAGGGGCCGCGTGAGGGATGCGCCTCGGCCCTAATCGTTGCAGTCATTGGCTCTTTTAGCGTTTGGAATTGCCATTGTTGGGCCGGACTATACCGGTCGGGGCACCCCGACACAAGAACGCTCCCGGCCTGCCGCTTTCATGCCAGCGGCACCGATCTTCAAACCTTTGAAAACAAAGAATATATTGAAAAATTCCTTGCCCCGGGAACGTCGGCTGCGGGCTCGGTGTTATCCACCGCCACCACTCGAAAGTGATGGCGCCGGCCCGGTTCTGATTGCCAAGGGTCAGCCAAGGGGTCTAGACTCCACAGTGCCCGTCAGAGCTTGGGTACAGATGAGGTTGGCTCCAGTGCCGGGCATCCGAAACCAGACCAAGAGGCCATCATGAGCTTGCGCGTATCTGGCAAAAACATGGACGTGGGAGAAACGCTCCGCGGCACCGCCACCGATCGGATCGATGCCGTGGTCGGCAAATATTTCGATGGAGGATATGACGGTCATCTGACCCTCGAGCCCGAAGGCATCGGGTTCAAGGCCGATTGCATGATTCATCTCGATACCGGCGTCGTCCTGCAGGCGACAGCCTCTGCCAACGATGCCATAGCGGCCTATGAGGATATGGCCACCCACATCGAAAAGCGCCTGCGGCGCTACAAGCGCAAGCTCAAGAACCACAGGCGCAGCGCCAACGGCAATGGGGCAGGCGATGGCTATTCGGCCTATGTGCTGGCCGCGCCCGATGACGATATCGAACTCGACGAGGATTTCGCACCCCCCGTCATAGCCGAGGCGACCTCCAATCTGCGCACCATGAGCGTGGGCGAGGCCGTCATGGAGCTCGATCTGTCACAGTCCGATGTAATTGTCTTCCGGCACGCTGGACATGGGGGCATGAATGTGGTTTACCGCCGGGCCGACGGGAACATTGGATGGATCGATCCGGCCTTGTCGCAAACATGACACGCATTGGCGCGTTTCCGGCAAAGGGCGCATGCCGCCCTTTCGGTCCGGAAGCGCGCCGGACACACCGCCCGCCGACCATTGTATTGGACGATGGAAAAGGCGTGGGCTTGAGACGAGATTGTCAGCGGTCATAAAGAGAAACGTCACCCAAAAGGTTTGTTAAATGGAACTTGCTGACATCCTGTCGCAGGATTCGATCATTGCCTGCGCTAAGGTCGCGAGCAAACGCCAGCTCCTTCAACTTCTGGCTGATCGTGCGTCTGAACTTGTCGGTATCGATTCGCAGGTGATCTTCGAGACCCTGCAGAACCGCGAACAGCTGGGATCGACCGGCCTGGGCAATGGCATCGCCATCCCCCACGGCAAGATCAAGGGCCTGCCCTGCGTCACGGCGGTCTTCGCCCGCCTTGCCCAACCCATCGATTTCGATGCGGTCGACGATCAGCCTGTGGATCTTGTCATGATGCTCCTAGCCCCCGAAGGCTCGGGCGCCGATCATCTCAAGGCCCTCAGTCGCGTCGCGCGCCTGTTGCGTGCCGATGGTGTGGTCGACCGCCTCCGCGCCACCAAGGACGGAACCAAGTTGCGCGATATTCTCACCACGCCGTCCGAAGCCATCAACGCGGCCTGATCTCCGCGCTTTGGCACGTGATACCGATAAGGCCGCCCTTTGGGGCGGCCTTTCGATTTCGGCGTGAGGCATCTGCCGCCCTGGAGCTTGTCCAGCAAAACCGCTTCCACCTTTGCTGGACAAGCTCTAGTAGCCGTAGAGCATGTGTTCAGGCAGCGGCACCGTTCCCTCTTCGATCACCGGCTCTATGGCCCGGCATTCCGGCTCGCGCGCCAGCGTATCGGCGACCTTGCGCGCCGTCTCATTGGCGCCCGGATTGCCGGTTGCCACCACATAACCCACGATGCACCCCTGCCAGACTTCGATCAGCCCCACCTTCTGGACGAGCAGCACCTCGACGGGCGCGTCCCGCTCGGGCGCGGCCACGAACCAGCGCTGTATGGTGGCCAATGGGATCTGCCGCTCCCCCTCGCTCAACACCCGCCATTCGATCACATCGTGCGGCGTGCCCGTATCGACAAAGCTTGCCCAGCGTGAGACCAGATCGCCCTGCGGGGGAAACCCGAAATAAAGGCTGTGATTGTCCCCCATTGTCTGGAGCAACACAGGATAGCCGCCATAACCGGGGCAAACCGCCTGCCGCGGTATTCCCGTGTCCGCCTCGCCCGGCGCAAACATGACGCACCGGGTTGCGTCGAAATCGGTATAGACGCTCTCGATGGTCTGGGCCGACGCCCCGGCCATACCCAAAAGCATAGCCATCACCGCAAATCCAATCCGCTTCATGGCTCCCTCCACAGCGCTTCTTGAGCATGGATAACAGTTTTCAGGCACAAAAGCCCGGCCAACCTGCGTGATACCAAAAAGGGCCATCCCATGCGGGACGGCCCTTTTTCGTTTAGCGCTTCCAGCTGTCGTTATAGAATACGACGCGGTAGCCGTCAGGATCCTCAAACGTCACGCCTTCGGCGTCCCACCATGGGTTGAAGGATTTGACCGGCGCATAGCCCACAGCTTCCATGCGGTCGCGCGCCTGCTCATAGGCGGTTTCGTCTGGCAGGTAAAAGACCAGAAGATTGTCCTCGGTCGGCGCGCGTCCGGCCCTATGGCCATGCGCGCGGGTAAATTCGAGGTGATAGGGCGCGCCAGATCCGCCCAGGATTATGCCATCGAATCCGTTATGTCCCTCGAAACGGGATAAAAGTTCAAATCCCATCCCCTCGCGATAGAAATGCAGGAGCGCGTCGATGTTGTCGGTTGGGCGGGCGACACGCAGCACCGGCGCGCTCTTGGCAGGCTCATTCATGGCTAATGCAATGTCGCCAACTGCACCTCGTGGCCGTCGATCCAGTCCATGATCGCTTCTTCGGTGTCGGCGATCAGAACGGGAGCGCCGTCGGCACTCATGAGCAATTCCAGGCGTTGTTCGGCAGGCGCCATGGCGGCCTGGGGGATGAACTCGGCCAGTTCGCCCGCGTCCATCTGCTTGCGGAACACGATGTCCCCGGCGCCCAGTGCTGCGAACTGTGCGGCGGTCAGCGTCTTGAGCGGTTCGGCCTCGACACCCAGATGGGCGTCAGTGAACGCTGTCTTTTCAATGGGCTTGTTCATAACGCATACCTCTCTACTCGACCGAACGGATCTCGATACGGCGGGTCACGGTCTCGGTGACGGGCCGGTATACGGTGATAACGAGGAGGCCGTCTTTCAGTTCGGCACCCTCTATCCTCATGCCGTCGGCAAGCAGGAAAGTGCGCTGAAACTGCCGTGCGGCGATGCCGCGATGCAGATATTGGCGCGCACCGTCTTCAGTCTGCCGGCCCCGCACGATCAGCTGATTATCCTCTCCAATCACTTCCAGATCGTTACGCGAAAATCCGGCGACCGCAATGGCGATCGAATAGGTCTCATCCCCGGCTTCGGCGGTCATCCGCTCGATATTGTAGGGGGGATAGCCTTCGGAGGCCCGTGCAAGCCGGTCGAAACGCTCTTCGAACGCATCAAAGCCCAGAAGAAAAGGGGCGGAAAACAGCGATACCCGTGTCATCGGTCGTTCATGTCCTTGATAACAAGCAACATCGCAACTTTGAACCTGCTTCAGGCTTCATCGTCGCTTGGCTATGATATGGGGCGCACGGCAGCCCGTTCAAGAGAGCTTTTCGATGCTTAAGAAACTTGCCGTTTCCATCGTCATGCCCGCCTACAAGGCGCACGACACCATCGCCCGCGCCGTCGCCTCGGCGCTGGCCCAGTCCCATGTGCATTTCGAATTGATCGTGGTCGCCGACGACGGGCAAGATTACGAGGCCGTTCTCGGGCGGTCCGGCGTTGCCGATCCGCGGCTGCGCTTTTTCTCTTCGGGCCTGATCGGTGCGGGCTCGTGCCCGGCGCGCAATGTCGGCCTGGATGCCGCCCGCTATGAAATCGCGGCCATTCTGGACGCCGATGATGCCTTCAAGCCCGAAAAGCTCGAGATCATGGTGCCGCTGGCCATCCAGTACGGGCTGGTGTCCTGCGCGCTTGACGTCACAACACCCGATGGCACCCATCTGCGCCATGTGGGCAAGGGCGAAAACCGGCTGCTGACGCCCGGGGAGTACAAATTCACCAATTTTTCCATGGATTCCATGCTGGTCTATGACCGCCGCCGGGCCGATCCGCGCTATTCGACCGCCCAACGCTCCATGACCGATCTCGAATTCCTGCTAAAAATCTTCGCCAGCGTGCCGGCATGCTTTCATGTGGGCGCGCCATTGCACGATTACGTGAAGATGCCCGTTTCGATCTCCAACGGCCCCGACGTCACCCAAAGGATGGTCGCGTCCAAGACCATTATGCGCAAGGGGCTGGCCGAGGGGCGCTACCCCCTGGCCGACCCGACCGGCCTTGTGGGCATGGGCCGTTTTCTCGACATCTCGCTTGCCGCCGAAAAAACCTACGCCCCGCGACCCGGCGCCAACCCGCCAGACCTGTTTGAAGACCACATCGAGCCGCTGTTAAAGCGATAGGGTAAGGCCGGGCATGCCAACCTGAGCAGCTTTCGGCTCAATGCACCCCATTGCCACGAGCGATTGGTGCATGGCGGTGTCGAGCGGCGTGCGCGGCTCGGCGCCGAGCAGTTCGACAAGCCGTGTGTTGTCCATCCGCATCGGATGGCGCCAGACCGCCGCGATATCGGCCGCCTCGCGCGCAAATCCCCCGAACGGTGCCAGAAGGTGCATCGCCCACCAGGGAAAGCGATAGACCGGCAGCTTGCGTCCCACCTGCCGCTCGATGGCCTCGATCATCACCGTCCCGCTCTCATCGTAAATACCCTCGAACTGCAGCCGCTCGAACGGGCGCAAGGCCTCAGGGCGTTCGAGCACCTGCGCAAACGCCTGGGCAAGGTCGGGCAGATACGCCCAGCTGTGCCCGGCCCCACGGGCAATCTTGACGATCCGCCGCACCGGCTTGCCGGCCGCCACCATGCCCTGGGCGAACCAGCTCGATCGGGCACCCGGCCCGAAAAAGTCCCCGGCCCGCAGAATAAGGCTTTCCACCTCAGGAGCCGCCCGCTCCAGCCGGGCCTCGAGCTCGGCACGGATACGGCCCTTGAAGCTTTTCGGGGTCTGCGGGCTTGTCTCGCTCAGCACCGGTGTGTGCGCCGGATCGAAATTATAGACAGTGCCCGGCAGCACCACCCGCGCCCCCACATCCCGCGCCGCGGCGATGGTGTTGTCGATCATCGGCAGCACCAGCTCGCCCCAGTTTCTGTAGCCTGGCGGGTTGACCGCGTGCACGATGGTGGAAACCCCTTGCGCCGCGCCGATCACATCCGCCCGGTTCATGGCATCGCCGGCCACCCAGTCGATTCCAGCCACCCCGCTGCGCCGCGCCGCATCGAGGTTCCGCGCCAGCCCGCGCACCGTCCAGCTGTTGCCGATCAGGGCTGTGGCGATGGCGCCGCCCACCCCGCCCGTGGCCCCCAGAACCAATGCCGTCCTTTTTTCCGTATCCATGATCGAAATCCTTTGTCTGCGTTTGCGATGGACGAAAGATGGGCTCGGCAGGCCTAAAAATATATTGGCAAAACTTGGAGTATCGCCTACAAAAAACTTATGAAGCAGACGATCAACTGGGACGACCAGCGCATCTTTCTTGCCGTGCTTGAGCAAGGCAGCCTTTCGGGTGCGGCGCGACGGCTTGGCCTGTCCCATCCCACGGTGCGCAGCCGCATCGAGGCGCTCGAGGCCGATCTGGGCACCGTACTGTTCACCCGCTCGATGACCGGGCTCACGCCCACCGAGGCGGCGGAAGCCCTGCGCGAACCGGCTCATGCCATGGCCATTGCATCGGATGTCTTTACGCGCCGTGCTTCGGCACCCTTTGGAGAAATCGCCGGCATCGTGCGGCTGAGCGTGCCCGAATTTATGGGAATCGAAGTCATTCCGGCGATGCTCGAGACCCTCAGGGTGTCACACCCTGCCATTCGCATCGAGTTGTCATTGTCCAATCAGCGGGCCGATCTGTTGAGCCAGGAGGTCGATCTTGCCGTCCGCACCGTCGCGCCGGACCAGCAGGCGCTTCTGGCCCGCAAGGTCGCGACCATCCCTTTGGGCATGTTTGCCAGTCACGCCTATGTGGCGCGGCGCGGCCGGCCCGAAACGCTCGAGGATCTGGCCAACCATGACATGATCGGGCCCGACCGCGATCCGCTTGATCTTGAATTTGCCCGGCGCCTGGGGCTGACCTTTGCGCTCAACCGCATGGTGCTGCGCACCGACAGCCATCCCGCCCAGATCGCCGCAGCCCGGGCCGGCGTGGGCATCGCCGTGGCACAGGTCCCGCTGTGCGAGGCCGACCCGCGCCTTGTGCGCATCCTGCCCGATTACGCGCCAGTGCAAATGGGCACCTGGATCGTAACCCACGAAAACCTGGCCCGCGTACCCCGCGTCCGCGCCGCGTTCGATACGCTAGTTGCCGGTTTCCATGCAATGATGCACAAGCCGTCATAGGCCCAACGCAACCAGTTCGCCCCTTTGCGCGTTATAAGAACGTCCTTTTGGGGACGATCATTAACAATGCTGTTGTGGGGTTAAAATGGACGAAATGGGAGTCGGCTGGATTGCAGCCATCATCATCGGCGGTCTGGCCGGCTGGATAGCCTCGGCCATCATGAAGACCGGCACGGGAATCTTTCTCAACATCGTTCTCGGCATCGTCGGCGCGGCGATTGCCAGCTTTTTGTTCGGCCTGATCGGTGTTTCGTTCGGCGGCTGGTTCGGTTACCTGATCGCCGGTCTGATCGGCGCGTGTATTCTCATCGCGCTCGTCAGGGCCGTCCGACGGTAAAACGATTTTCATAATGCGATATCTCGACCGGCGCCTTGCCCAAGGTGCCGGTTTTTTGCTGCGGGCCGTAGATATACGCATGGTCAACGCCCATAGGCCGCCAAAGAGAACTTGGTAGCGTTTTGCCCCGTATTTTTTCCCCCGATGACCGGCACAAAGGGGGATTTCATGCCAAACGGCCGCCGTCGGTTCCTGGCGTGCACCTGGCAGGACCAGGCGGGCACCTCCGCCGTCGAATTTGCCCTGATCGCGCCCATCTTCCTGCTGCTTTTGTTCGGCGCCATCGGCTATGGCATTTATTTTGGCGCCGCCCACTCGGTCCAGCAACTGGCCGCCGATGCGGCCCGCGCGGCGGTGGCCGGGCTCTCGGGAGCTGAGCGCACCGCCCTCGCCACGGCCTTCCTCGCCAACAATGGCGGCTCTTATGTGCTGATCGACCCCGATCTCTTGACCATAGCGGCCGCCCCCAGCCCGTCCGATCCCGACCAGTTCCTGGTCAGCGTCAGCTATGATGCCTCGGCGCTGCCCATCTGGAATCTCCACCCCCCGCTGCCCCTCCCCGGCAAAACCATCGTCTTTGCCTCCACCATCCGCAATGGTGGGGTGTGATCGATGGGCCCGATCGCCCGCTTCCTCGTCGATGTCAGGGCCAATGTGGTCACCCTGTTCGCTGCCGGCGCGCCTGTCCTGCTCGGCCTTGCCGCCTTTGCAATCGATGAGGCCTCCCTCCATCTCGAAAAACGCCGCCTGCAATCGGTCGCCGATCTGGCTGCCATCCACGCCGCAGGCGACCCGGCCAACGCCGCCCAACAGGTGCGCCTGAGCCTGCGCGACGCCGGATACGATCCCCTCCCCGAAACGATCATCGTTCAGACCGGTCACTACGCTCCCGATCCCTCTCTTGCGCCCGCCGAGCGTTTTGCTCCCGATACCGGCCCCATAAATGCGGCTCGCGTCACCCTGCGGCGCGAGGGCACCGTCCATTTCGCGTCGCTTTTCGGCTTTCCGCCGCCTCTCATCGGTGTCGTGGCCACCGCCAGCGCCACCCCCATGGCCGGCTGGTCCATCGGCTCACGCCTCGCCAGCCTCAATGGCGGCGTCCTCAACGCCGTGCTGGGTGGCCTGTTGGGCACCGAGTTGTCGCTTTCGCTGCTCGACTATAACGCCATCGCCGATGTCGATATTTCGCTCCTCGATTTCCTTGACGCCCTGTCCGGAGAGGTGGATCTGGAGGTCGGCACCTACTCCGAACTCCTCAATGCCGATATCTCCCTTGGCGCCATCGCCGCCGCCATCGCCTCGGCTTCGGGGGGAAATGCGGTCCTTGTGCACCTGGCCGGGCTGGTCGACGAAACACTCAGCGTGGACATGGCACGCCTGATCGTCGCCGACGGGCTGGCGGGGCTGGCGCTTGGCACTTCGGCAGCGGTCGAGGCCAGCGTCGATGCGTTGGGCCTTTTGTCGGCCGCCGCTCTGGTCGCTGATGGCAACCGCCATATCGGCCTCGAACTTGGTGCAGGCGTGCCCGGCATTGCCGGCATCGATGTGGCACTGGTTGTGGGCGAACCGCCGGTCACCGGCTGGTTCACGCTCTCGGGCGAGGGCGATTATCTGCGCACCGCCCAGACCAGGCTTCGTCTCGACGTCTCGGTTCTGGGCAATGGCGGCGGGCTGGGCCTGCTCGACATCACCTTGCCCGTTTATGCCGAGCTTGCCCCCGCCGAGGCGCGCATGGCGTCCCTGTCCTGTCCCCCCGGTCGCCCCGATCAGGGCACCGCCACCATCGATGCAAGCCCCGGCGTGCTGCGGCTGGCCATAGGCAACACGCCCCAATCGGCGTTTCTGGATACAAAAAGCCCGCTCGAGATCGCCAAGACCCCCATCGTTTCGCTTCTGGGCGGCATCGCCCGAGTCAACGCCCGCGCCGATGTTTCAATGAGCCAGACAAGCCCCGTCCCGCTTTATTTCACGGCGCACGACGCCGCCAACGACACCATCCGCACGGCAACCACCCGCACTCCCGTTTCAAGCCTGACCGGCTCACTGATCGGCAATCTCGATCTTGAACTGGAGGTTCTTTCGATCAACCTGCTCGGTTCCCTGCTTTCGGGTGCGCTCGACGCCGTCGAAACGCTGCTTGACCCTGTCGCCATCGTTCTCGATGAGGTCCTGATCGTGCTGTTCGACGCCCTGGGCATCGGCCTGGGCGAAGTCGACGTCGCCGTCCACAGCTTCGATTGCCGCAATGCCGCCCTGGTTCAATAAGGCTCAAATCTTGGCATTACGCCTTCGCTCTCCCATTGGGATGCAGCGTTTCCCCCGCGCCAGCATGGCGACGAATTTTTCGATATTGCGGGCCCGCGTTTCCGCCTTTTTGACCCCGTTGATCCGGAACATCAGTGCATAGAGATTGGCGCGGTTGAGCGTTTCATAAACCGCAAGCGCCTCGGGGTTGGCTCGCACCGCCGCGACAAAATCCTCGGGCATGGTGAACTCGGCCCCCGACGAATAGGCAGCGTCCCAGCGCCCATCCGCCTTTGCCGCCTCAACCTGCGCCAGCCCCGGCTCACGCATCAGACCCTCTTCGATCAGGCGTTCGGCATGACGTGTATTGATCAGGCTCCAGATCGACTTTTTCCGCCGTGGCGTAAAGCGCAGGAGATACGATTTTTCGTCGTGCTTTTTCTTGATCCCGTCGATCCATCCCCAGCACAACCCGGCGCGCACCGCCTCCTCGTAACCGATCGTCTCGACCCCCGACCCCTTCTTGAAAAACTGCACCCAAACCTCGTCCCACGCGCCTCCATGCTGGGCCAGCCAGCCATAAAAGCTCTCGAAATCGGCAAACGGACGGATTTTTTCCGGATCGGGAATGACAGGCGGCATGACGACTCCTCTTTTCCCCAACTCTACCGAGAGGCGTTTTCCGCGCAAGTGATGGTGTCAGTGAAGCCGGTGGGTGGGCTGGACGAGCCCTGGGCGAGGCCAAACAAGACCATTCGCGGCACGAAGAAGGCTTGCGAAAAGCACGAACATCGAGGGAAGACTGGACGAGGCGAAGCCGAGGCCCCCGGCGATCGTTCGCCGCCCGGCCGGAGGGCCAGCGCGCGTCATGCCGTGCGCGGTGCGGCCCGTGAGGCCAAACAAGACCATTCGTGGCACGAAGGCTTGCGAAAAGCACGAACATCGAGGGAAGAATGGTGGAGCCAAGCGGGATCGAACCGCTGACCTCCTGCATGCCATGCAGGCGCTCTCCCAGCTGAGCTATGGCCCCATCGTTGGGTGGCGCAAAACGCGCCGTCCGGGTGGTTCCTCGGGTGGCCCGAGCGAACGGGCGGAACCTAGTGAGAAGTGTTTTGCGACGCAAGAGCAAATATTGTCCGGCGTCGCAAATTTTTCATGCAGCCCCTAAAAGCCCTGTCTACCCTGCACGGCAAGTCCGTGGGTCACATGGACGAGCCTTAGGTGAGGAGTTTTGCCTGACCGCTTTGCGGGGCAAATCGATCCGGTGGATCGATTTGAAGGCAGAACGCCCAAGCGAGCTATGCTCGCGGGCTGGGGCGATCGTTCGCCGCGCCGTCGCAGGCGCAGCTAAGGGCATAGCGCGGTTTTAGCGCGTCATGCCCGAAGCGGTGCGCGCCGTGAAACAGAGAAACCTCTACCGCTCGTCGTCGTCCACATCCACTTCGATGCCGATATCGTCATCGTCGTCGTCTTCTTCGAGGAAGGTGTCGTCGTCATCCCCGCCCAATTCTTCGTCGACTTCGACGTCTTCGACTTCGGGGATATCGTCCTCGTTGTCGTCATCATCGTCGTCGTCGGTATTGGTTTCCGCGTCATTGAGCGAAATGACCTCGGCGCCCGCTTCCTTGGCGGCGACATCGACGTCGGCTTCCTCGACCTCGGCCTCCTCCACAACCTTGTCCGCCTTGCGCTCCTTGGCGCCGAACTTGGCGGCAGACTTTTCCTGAGCGGCTTCGAAAAAGCTCACGGGATAGGATTTGCCGGTATAGGGCGAGACCACCGGGTCCTTGCCCAAATCGTAAAATTTCTTGCCCGTCACCGGGCATGTCCGCTTGGTACCGCGTTCGTCACTGGCCAAGGCAATTCCCCATTCATCTGCTGCTGTAGGGTTGGTATTTCGAGCGCCCCGGAAAAACGCTACCGGGTTTTCATAGAGGGGCGCAACAGGCATAAAGTGCGGGCGCAACACCCTCTCTCAATAAGGGCGGCCACGTTGGGGTTCGGTTAGCGTGAAATTTTCGCTGCTGTCAAACGCAAAATGTTACCGGCGCCGCCGCAATTGGCAGGCAGAAGCGATCATGCTAAGCCCGACCTCGTTTTTACCCTTTCCAGTCCCGGTCCGTTTGCCATGTCCCACGCCCTCCCGCCCCGTCCGCGCGCCAGCCACAATGCCGGTGCCCTTTCCGGGTCCATAAGGGTGCCCGGCGACAAGTCGATTTCCCATCGCGCCATGATGTTCGGCGCCATGGCCTTGGGCCGCACAAATGTCACCGGCCTGCTTGAAGGCGAGGATGTGCTGGCCACCGGC
The DNA here is from genome assembly GCF_037044555.1 of Pelagibacterium nitratireducens. Lineage (NCBI taxonomy): Bacteria > Pseudomonadati > Pseudomonadota > Alphaproteobacteria > Hyphomicrobiales > Devosiaceae > Pelagibacterium > Pelagibacterium nitratireducens. The sequence goes on along the minus strand of NZ_CP146275.1, from coordinate 3,654,358 downwards.
CGCGCCATGCAGGCGCTCGGCGCTAAGGTCGAAAAGATCGGCGAGACCTGGCAGATCGACGGGCTCGGCGTCGGCGGCTTTCTCGCCCCCCAGGCCGATCTCGATTTCGGCAATGCCGGCACCGGCGTGCGGCTCACCATGGGCCTTGTCGGCGCCTATCCCTTCGTTACCCGCTTTGTGGGCGATACCTCGCTTTCGGCCCGGCCCATGGCCCGCGTGCTCGATCCGCTGCGCGCCATCGGCGTCGAAGTCGTCGAGCACCACGAAAACCGCCTGCCCATCGCACTCAAGGGCCCCACCGATCCCGTGCCGGTGCATTACCGTGTGCCCATGGCCTCCGCCCAGGTCAAATCCTGCGTGCTTTTGGCCGGCCTCGTCATCCCCGGCACGACCACGGTGATCGAGCCGATCATGACCCGAGATCACACCGAAAAGATGCTCGAAGGCTTCGGCGCCGATATTGCCATCGCAACCGATGCCGATGGCGTGCGCACTATCACTGTTGCCGGCCTGCCCGATCTGAGGGCGCAGGAATTGATCGTCCCTGGCGATCCCTCCTCGGCCGGCTTCCCGCTCGTGGCAGCCCTCATCGTGCCGGGCTCGGAAGTCACCATCGAAAACGTTCTGATGAACCCCACCCGCACCGGCCTGATCGACACGCTCATTGAAATGGGCGGCGACATCGCAATCGAAAACCGCCGCGTCTCGGGCGGCGAGGACATCGCCGATCTGCGGGTGAAACATTCGCGCTTGAAGGGCGTCTCCGTCCCCGCCTCCCGCGCCCCCTCAATGATCGATGAATACCCGGTCCTCGCCGTTGCAGCCTCTTTTGCCCAAGGCGTCACCCACATGGCAGGGCTCGAGGAGTTGCGGGTGAAAGAATCCGACCGCCTCGCCGCCGTCGCCCGCGGGCTCGAGGCCAATGGCGTTGTCTGCGAGGAGGGCCAAGATTTCCTCACCGTCACCGGCAAGGGCGCCGTCCCTGGCGGTGGCACCGTGGCAACCCACCTCGATCATCGCATCGCCATGAGCTTTCTGGTCATGGGCTTGGCCGCCGAAAAGCCCGTCACCGTCGATGACGACCGGATGATCGCGACCTCGTTCCCCAGCTTCGAGCCCGATTTCACCCGCCTTGGCGCCGGATTTTCCCAAAGCGAGGACGCCGCATGATTATCGCGGTGGATGGACCGGCGGCCTCGGGCAAGGGCACCATCGCCGCCGCGCTGGGCCGGCACTTCAACCTGCCCCATCTCGATACGGGCCTGCTCTACCGCGCCGTCGGGCTGGCGGTCAAAGCCCATATCGATGCCCCCGATATCGAGGCACGGGCGACAAAGGCCGCCCAGGACCTCGATTCTGCCGCCATCGATCCTGAATTCCTGCTCGGTGCCGAAGTGGGCGTTCTGGCCTCAAAGATCGCCGTCTTCCCCGGCGTACGCAAAGCTCTCTTTGCTTTCCAGCGCGATTTCGCCACCCAGCCGCTCGGCGCCGTGCTCGATGGCCGCGATATCGGCACCACAATCGCCCCCGAGGCCGACGCCAAGCTCTTCATCGTCGCCGATCCCCAGGTTCGCGCCGAGCGCCGCGCCCGTCAGCTTCAAGCGCGCGGCCAGAGCGTCGATCGCGACAAGCTCCTTGCCGATATCAAGGCCCGCGACGCGCGCGATGCCGCCGCCCCCCATGGCGGATTTCACCCCGCTGACGATGCGGTCTTGCTCGATACGACCAATTTGGATATAGAAGCCGCCATTACGGCAGCCATCGCGCAAGTGGAGGCGGCTATCGCCCGCAAGTCGGCCCGCTCTTAAAGAGCCAGGGCAAAATCCAAACTTGCGGCGTTGGGCCACAAATCTTTCGCACCCGAACCCGCCTTAAGGGTTCACCTGCCCTGTCAGTATTCGCCGGTTTGAAAATCAGCGCTCCAAACCCCATCTGGGGTGGGAACGCCGTTGGCTATATCGGCACGACTATCCACATCATCAACACCAACCAAATGTTCCGCGCACCCGCTCGGAATGGAGTTTTAATGGCTAACCAGACCGCATCTGCAGAAGATTTCGAACAGCTCCTTTTTGAGAGCTTTCAGGACATCGATCCCGTCGAGGGCACCGTTGTCAAAGGCAAGGTCGTCGCAATCGAAAAAGACCTCGCCATCATCGACGTGGGATTGAAGACCGAAGGCCGCGTGCCGATGAAGGAATTCGGCGCCGCCGGCCGCGACGGCACCATTGCCGTTGGCTCGGAAGTCGAAGTCTATGTCGACCGCGTCGAAAACGCGATGGGCGAGGCTGTCCTCTCCCGTGAGAAGGCCCGCCGCGAAGAAAGCTGGGTCCGCCTCGAAGTCCTTTACGACAAGGGCGAAAAGGTCGAAGGCCAGATCTTCAACCAGGTCAAGGGCGGCTTCACCGTCGATCTCGATGGTGCCGTGGCCTTCCTGCCGCGCTCCCAGGTCGATATCCGCCCCATCCGCGACATCGCTCCCCTGATGAACGTGCCGCAGCCCTTCCAGATCCTGAAAATGGACAAGCGCCGCGGCAATATCGTTGTCTCGCGCCGCGCCATTCTCGAAGAGAGCCGCGCCGAACAGCGTTCGGAAATCGTCCAGCAGCTCGAAGAGGGCCAGGTGGTCGAAGGCGTCGTCAAGAACATCACCGATTACGGTGCGTTCGTTGATCTGGGGGGCATCGATGGCCTCCTCCACGTCACCGACATCGCATGGCGCCGCGTCAATCACCCCAACGAAGTCCTGGCGATCGGCGAGACGATCAAGGTCCAGATCATCCGCGTCAATCAGGAAAGCCATCGTATTTCGCTGGGCATGAAGCAGCTCCAGGCCGACCCCTGGGAAGGCATTGCCGCCAAGTATCCGGTGGAAGCCAAGTTCACTGGCCGCGTGACCAACATCACCGATTACGGTGCGTTCGTCGAACTCGAGCCGGGCATCGAAGGCCTGATCCACGTTTCGGAAATGAGCTGGACCAAAAAAAACGTCCATCCGGGCAAGATCGTCTCGACCTCCCAGGAAGTCGAAGTGGTCGTTCTCGAAGTCGATCCCGAAAAGCGCCGCATCTCGCTCGGCCTCAAGCAGACCCTCGCCAATCCGTGGGAAAGCTTTGCCGATAAGTTCCCGATCGGCGCCGAGATCGAAGGCGAAGTCAAGAACAAGACCGAATTCGGCCTGTTCATCGGCCTCGATGGCGATGTGGACGGCATGGTCCACCTCTCCGATCTCGACTGGAACCGTCCGGGCGAAGAAGCGCTTGAGGATTACAACCGTGGCGATATCGTCAAGGCCAGGGTTCTCGACGTCGATATCGACAAGGAACGCATTTCCCTCGGCATCAAGCAGCTTGGCTCCGATGCAATGGCCGATGCCGCTGCCGGCTCCGATGGCCTGCGCAAGGGTGCGATCGTTACCACCGAAGTCACCGCCGTTACCGATGGTGGCCTCGAGGTGCGGATTTCCGAAACCGACCTCAGCGCCTTCATCCGCCGCTCCGATCTGAGCCGCGACCGTGAAGACCAGCGCCCCGAACGCTTCGCCGTCGGCGAAAAGGTCGATGCCCGCATCACCCAGTTCGACAAGAAGACCCGCCGCATCGGCCTTTCGATCAAGGCCCTGGAAATTGCCGAAGAAAAAGAAGCCGTCGCTCAGTACGGTTCCTCGGACTCCGGCGCCTCCCTCGGCGACATCCTTGGCGCAGCCCTCAAGGGCCAGGACAAGAAGTAACACACGTAGTGTGTTTGACCTTTATGGGGCTCGCGCGAAAGCGCGGGCCCTTTTTAGTTGGGGGTCTGTCCGTAATCGGGTGGTTTCCTGCCTGACCGCTTTTTACCAGCAGAACTAGGAAAGCTGCCATTCAGGTGGCTGTCGTGCTTCGACGGCAACGGGCCGCCATCCCAGCCTTTCTGAGGGCTCCAACGACGTCCTGAAAGCTTCCAGTTCGCTTGGGTTACCAGCATGCCAATGACAGGATGGATTCAGAAAGCCCTGTTGGGTGGTAACCACTTTACTCACTTCCTCCTGCAGGCATCTTCATTGGCATTGGCGTTCTCAGATAGTCATTTGGCGCCTCCTGCAACTGCTTACGCGATGGTCCGCAGCTAGAAGGCGGTATCGAAATGGAGATCTAGCATGAGCAAAACCGTCCTCATCACCGGAGCCTCGAGCGGCCTCGGACGGCAAACAGCCAAATTTTTCCACGCCAAGGGTTGGAACGTCGTCGCCACCATGCGTGGTCCCGATCGCGAGACCGAACTCAACCAGCTTGATCGGACCATCGTCACTCGGCTCGACGTGCAGGACCCCGCGTCCATCGACAGCGCGGTGGAGGCAGCTCTGGATCGTTTCGGCGCTTTGGATGTTTTGATCAACAACGCCGGCTATGGAGCTTACGGGCCGCTGGAAGCCACGCCGATCGACAGTATCCGCCGACAGTTCGAAGTTAATGTTTTGGGCCTGCTGGCCACGACACGTGCGGTCTTGCCGACTTTTCGCACCAATCGCCGGGGGACGATCGTCAACATCTCTTCGGTGGGCGGTCGCTTGGCCTTTCCACTTGGCAGCCTCTATCATGGCACGAAATTCGCTGTCGAAGGCATTTCCGAAGCTCTTCAATATGAGCTGTCTGCCATCGGCGCTCGTGTAAAAGTGGTCGAGCCCGGCGGCATGCGCACCGAATTTGCCGGCCGCTCTTTCGAATTGAACAACGACGCGACAATGAGCGAGTACCAGCCCTTGGCCCAGTCGTTGTTCGACCTGCTCGGCCCGATGCTCGAACAGGGCTCGACACCCGAAGCGATTGCCGAGATCGTCTATGCCGCTGCCATCGATAGTTCAGACCGCCTGTGCTTCGAAGCCGGACCCGATGCCGTGTCCATGCTTGCCCAGCGACGAGCAACCGACGATGATGCATTCTATGCGGGCATGAAGCAGCAATTCGGTCTCGCCTGAGCCATCCCAATCGTATGAGGGTAACATTCTTGCCGGGACGATCGACAATCCCAGACCAGAGCTATGCCCTCGACACCACCTGGCGCACCCTGCTCAAGGATCTCGGCATTCCCGCTGCCGATGTCCTGCGCCAGGCGGGCTTGCCCGATGATCTGCTTCTCAACCCGACCGTTCGCCTGTCATCGGCGGAATATTATCGCCTGTGGAATGCGATAGAGTGCGCGACGACCGGGGCGCCATTGCCCATTCGCGTTCTCGACGCCATCAAGGCAGAGACGTTTTCGCCCTTACTGTTCGCCGCGCTCTGCAGCCCCAATCTGGTCACCGCTCTACAGCGCGTTGCCAAGTATAAGAAGCTGATCGGCCCCATGGACCTCGTGATCACCGAGAACCAAGATCGTGTGACTGTCGAGTTCAGGTGGCTCGATACGCCGCATCGGCCACCGGATTCCCTGGTATTGATGGAATTACTGTTCGTCGTGGCCTTGGCGCGAATGGGCACGCGCCACCCGATCCGCCCGCTGGCAGTGACCACGTCCGTCTGCCCAACCGATGCATGGGCTTACGAAGAGTTCCTGCGTATTCCCATATCACCAAGTGACACTCACGCGGTCTCGTTCAGCGGGTCTGACGCCATACACCCGTTCGTCACAGGCAATGACTGGCTATGGGATACATATGAGCCCGAGCTGCGTACGCGCCTGTCTAACCTACAGGAACTGGCGGGTTTTTCGACCCGCGTGCGGGCAGTTCTGAACGAGACGATCCCAAGTGGAACTTTGGACATGGAGACTGTCGCAAGGCGGTTAGGCCTGAGCAAGCGTACCCTGCAGCGAAACATGGCGGCAGAAGGCACGAGTTTCCAAGCTGTTGTGCAGGAAGTTCGCGAAAAGCTGGCCCGCCACTACCTGTCCAAAACCAAGCTACCGGCCGCAGAAATTTCGTTTTTGCTCGGCTTTGACGAGCCCAACTCGTTTTATCGGGCTTTTCGTCGATGGACAGGAATGACCCCCGAAAGCCTCAGGCGATAGCCACCCAAAGCCGCTTCGATCAATTGCGTCGACCGCAATCCAAATGCTCATGGAGCGGCAACGCCGATGCCAAACTTGAGGGCGCCGAAATCATCGCGTCAGCCATGCGCGGTCCCGGCACGGACCGCCGCCGAGCTGGAAATCAAACAACAAGTCGTCATCGCTGAAGCGAGAAGCTGCCAGCCGAGGTCCTTTTAAGTAACCCGGCTCAGAGCTCGAAATATCAGGCCCGGGGCGATCCTGCTTGCAATCTTTAAGGCGTTGGCTTGACCCGGACGGATCTCCGTTTTGCCCGCTTCGATGCCAGCTATGGCCTTTTTCACCAAAGTCACGACAGGCATGCCGCGCTGCCCATTCATCCTGCGCGAGAATTCTGCTTGATAGAGCGGTGTTTCAGTCAGTGGCGGTGCCAGTTCCACAACCGTAAGGGCGGTGTCTGCCATCTGCGCGCGAAGGCAGCGTGTGTAGGCGTGTACACCAGCCTTTGCTGCCGAATATGCCGGTGAGATCGGCATCGGAACAAACGCCAGTCCCGAGGACACATTGACGATCAGCCCATTGCGATGCCGCTTGAGGTGAGGCAGCAGCAGCTCGGTCATCCGCATTGTGCCATTGAGATTTATGTCCACTTCATCGGTCAACTCATCAAGGTCAATGCCCTCGCCGAGCTTGATGATGCGCATGATCCCTGCGTTGTTGATCAGAGTATCGAGTTTGGGAAAGCGGGTGATAAGGTCATCACAGAGTGCGCGTATGGCAGCGACATCGTCCACATCGCTGCGGATCGTTTCTAGCTGGGGCAATTGCGCCTTAGCCTTGTCCATTGCGGCCTGATTTCGTCCGGTGACTATCACCCGGTTGCCCCTGGCGAGCAACTGGGTGGCGAATTCATATCCAATGCCACTGCTTCCACCGGTGATCAGGATGGTTCTGCCAGATAGTTTCATTTGGGCGCCTTTCATTGAGTTTCGCCCAAATTAGTGGTTACGCTCTCCAGCAGTAAGAAGGCACCAAAAAAATCTATACTTACCCAAAAGAGAGTGTAAGAAATGCAGGTGATCACCAAGTTCTCTCATGAGCAGATTGCGGAAGCGCAGCGTCAATCGGAACTGACGCCACCCGATCATGTCGACCCACGGATCGAGGCCTTGGTGACCGCACTGATTGGCCGGGTAGCGGATAAGTGGACCATGCTGGTGCTGGAAATACTGGCCGAGAAGGGAACATTGCGCTTTACCCAGCTTGCCCGAGAAATTGGCAATGTCAGCCAGAAGATGCTCACGCAGACCCTGAGGGGCATGGAGCGCGACGGCTTGGTTGAGCGCACCGTCCATCCTGTGGTTCCGCCAAAGGTCGAGTACAAGTTGACGCCCCTGGGACTGTCGCTCGGAGCAGCCTTTTGCGGCGTTTGGATATGGGCGGCACAAAATCTTGACGCGGTGGAGCAAGCCCGCGACACGTTCGACACAAGAATCGAGAAGTAACTGCGAGCTCTCTTATTGAGCGCTAGCGAGCGCATTGGATCGTGGAAACGGGTGACAGTAAGGGGGTGGGAAGGGGACTGACTGCTTTTCGTCAATTCAGCGGGAAAAGCAGTCGTTGGCGGTGGGTGATTTCGGACCGTGACCAAGTGTCATGAAGTAGGTCGTGACGAGCTCCGCCTAATTGTGGCACAATCTCGGCAAAGACTTGGGCCATTGGGGGATTCGACTTGGCCGACTGGTATTTCGCCGCGGAGGGGGCGCCCGATGGTCCGCACAATGAAGAAGCCATTCGCGGCCTTTTTCTATCGGGCCGGTTGAATGGCGACACTCTCGTCTGGAGCGAGGGCATGCAACAATGGGCATTGCTCCGGCTGCAGAAGCCGTTTCAGAACCTTCGCGTCCCACCGCCACCGTTGCCGCCTCAAGAGCCAATGGTGAAGGACATTCCAGCGCCCTCGGCTGCGGCTCCCGTGGTTGAGAAGGTGGAGCCGAAGCCTTTGCCTATTTCCCGCAATTCTTGGGCACCCGTGAGGGACGAGCCTGTCGCGTCCGAAGACGAGAAACCCGATGGTTGGGGCGAGCCGATTTTCGTTCCGGCCGCCGAGCGGCACGAGCTGAGCCAGAACAGCCCTTGGTCTCGCTATTTCGCTCGGGCACTGGATCTGACTATCACCAGCTATCTTGCAGGCTTGGGCGTCGGCTATGCCTTGGCTTACCTGCAACCGAGCCTCTACTTGCAGCTTGTGAGTCAACAGGCTCAGGTCCAAAACCTGCTCCTGTTGCCGGTCGCATTGATCCTCAACGGAATCGTGACCGGCATCTTCGGCACAACGATCGGCAAGTCGGTAATGGCGCTGCGGTTCACCTACCTCGCCGGCCACCTCGGTCTGGTGGGTCAGATCGTCCGCGAACTCAAGGTATGGATTCAAGGCCTCGCCTTCGGCATTCCGATCGTGTCGATCTTCTCCGGCGTCTTCCAATACCGCCGTGTAACTAGGGGTCTGCCGGCGAGCTACGACGAAGGAATCGTGCTGGTGAAGCAGGACGATATGCCTGGATGGCGTCGCGCCATCGGGATGCTCTTTTGCGCCTTGGTCTTCGTTGGTGGGATCGCGTACAGCGTCTGGCCCGAGCCCGTTAACTATAGCCCACCCAGTCCGGCTTCGGTCATCACGATGGAGTGGACCAACCCAAACACCGATAAGCGCGTGATGTTGCCGGCAGGTTGGACCGCTTCGGCTGAGGACAATGGCCAAGGTGCAACGGTCTACGTCTTCAACAATGCAGACGGCACGAAGCAGGCGATCTTCGGCGCAGAGGATGAGGTTGCCGGCGTCACCGACTTGGTAACCTACGGCAGGGCACTCAAGGCTGGCGTCGCGGGCACGATGACCTTCGGAGACTTTGCCCAAACGCAAACACCGGGCGTTCTGCGCGCGGACGGCACCTTCGACAGCGAAGGCTGGCGCGCATCGATGCTTATCACCAAGGTTGGCACCACGTTCTGGCGCATCGTCAGCATCGACACTGCCGCCGCTGGAGGCGACGTGACCGTACCCGCTCTCGCAGCAGCACTGTGGAGCACGACGAAGTAAATGGACTCGTGGAATTGGAGGCTAGTCCACCAGGCCGAATGTCGGCTTTCGATTTTTTGGAACTCCCCCGTGAACGCCCACCATGGCGTCGACTGCGGCCCTGGGTATCACCCCTCACCCCAATCCCTTCATCACCCCCGCCGTTTCCGGCATCCGCTTCAAGCTCGCCCCGATCCGCTCGCGCCAGCGCGGGCCGCGCGATAGGGCATCCTCATAGGCTTCGGCGAGATCGTCGGGCCGGTCCTGCGCCAGAACCGCCACCAGAAACGCCGCCTGCGCCCGGTCCTTGCGCGCCTTGATCTGGTCCGGCCCGCCCTGGCGCCGGTCGGCCACGATGAGCTTGTGAATGGCAAAGCGTTCCGGCCGCGGAACCTGCACCAGAACCCCCGAGCGGTAGAGCGCAACCGCTTGGATCGGGTCGGCAAGCAGGAAGTTGAGATAATTGAGCCCCTGCGCGCTCACCCCCAAGGCGGGCAGCGGCTTGACGCTTTCCTCCCCGAAGGCGGGCGTCAAAAACTCCACAATGGCGTCCGAATGGCTCTGCCGCCATCGCCACACCTGCCGGTCGTTGATCCCCGGCACGGGATCGAATTTGAGCACATTGAGAATGTCGGCAGGGCTTTCCTCCACGGTATCGTCCAGCGCCACCGAAAGCCGCCCGAAACTGGCGATATCGATATCGCCGGTCTGCGCCAGCTCCTCGGCATCCATGCGCGCCCCGAGTTCGCCCTGATAGAGCCCATAGGCTGAAGTGCCCACCAGCGTTCCCCCCAACCGGAACACTCCCGCCCTCGAAAAGGCAAGCAGCAGCGAGCCGGTGTCCCGGTCGGTCGTCAAAAGCCCTTCTGCCCGCAGCGTCCGCGCCAGTTGGCTCATCCGCTGCCGGCGCCCCTCCGATTGCTGTTTCAGGGTTTCGGCCTTTTCCAGCCGCGCCCGCAGCTCCGGCCTGTCCTCGCCCAGATACCGGCTTACCATCTCGGTCCCGATCCGGAACCGCTCGTAAAGATAGACCCGCCCGTTGCGGTGCCGCTCCTCGATACTGCCCATAAGGCTCGCCGCCCGCTCATCGAGATGAAGGCGCAAGAGATCCTGATAGGCCACCACCGCCGAGCGGCTCAGAGATACCGGTTCCATGTCGAACCCCGTTTATGTGCATCAAATTATAGTTTGCTGCACATAAACATCAAGTGTGCATCAAAAAATTTCCTGATCCACACGGGCCAGTCGCAGAACGCGGCGACCTGCCGCCGACCCTAGCCTCTAAGCCGAACGCCGCTCGACTCCCGCCGCGGTCGCTCCATTGTCCGCCTCGGGCACCGGCAGGCCCACCGGCAGCCGCATCGCCGCCACCAGCCGCCGATATTCCTGCCGCGCATTGACATGCGACATCGAGGGCGCTGCCCCCAGCGTCTCGGCGTCCAGCGGGTCGAACACGGTCATGCCCAGTTTGAACAGCGAGCGAAAGATCACCCGCTCGGCGATCCCCTCGGCCACCCGGCACCCCAACCGCTCGGCGACCATCTCGATGGTCTGCTGCACCTCGCTGGCGTTGCGTGAGCCCAGTTGCGCAATCCGGTTGCGTACCAGCACCCAGTCGATCGTCTGGCCCGTGTGCTCCAGCCGCTCGGCGCGCGCCTTTTGCACGTTTCGCGAATAGGGGCTGGTCTGGATCGGCTGCCCGCTCTGTTCGTCGATGCGGGCCAGAACGTCCAGATCGATCATCGAATCGTTGAGCGGGGTCACCAGCGTATCGGCAATCTCCAGCGCTGCCCGCGCCAGGTTGCAGTCGAACCCCGGCGTGTCGATCACGATGAAATCGACCTCCTTGCGCAATCCCGTAACCGAGCGGTCGAAAATCTCGCGCTCGGCCGCCTGGTTTTCCGAAATCGAATCCCCCCAGGCCGTCGGGATATAAAGGTGCTTGGGCATCGGCACGTCGCGCCCACGCGCCTCAGCGCTGGCTCGCCGGTTGCGCACATAGCGCGTCAGCGTCTGCTGACGGCTGTCCACGTCGACGGTCCCCACGCGAAACCCGAGATGGAGCAGATAGACCGCCAGATGCAGCGAGGTCGTCGATTTGCCCGACCCACCCTTTTCATTGCCCACAGCAATGATATGCGCGCCTGCCTGCTTCATCTCCAACAACCCCAAATCAGCCAATACACAATCGGCCCCATCAGGTCCCAATAGGGTTAACGGGGTCTTAATCGACACCCTTCTCCCAGCGCTGCGGGTCAGAATTTCAACCGCTTTGTTGCCCGCCCACCGCTTCGATGGCATCGAACCCCTCGGCCAGAAAATCGGCGAGCGGCCGTCGCCCGCCATCCTTGTTCCATCCATCCAGCGCCACCCGCGACACTCCGATGGCCAGCATGGCAACCATCCGCAGATGGGTGTCGCTCTTTTCGGGCCAATGGGTCCGCAACGCTTCGAGAACCAGCGCCTCGTCGCGCGCGTAGCTTGCCTGTTTGCGCGCCTGGATCGCTTCGCTCGATCGCATCAGCCTGTCGAGCGCAATCAACTCGTCGGGCGGGTATTGCGCCACCAGCGCCAGCATCGCCCCGCGCACCGCCGCAAACGGCGTCAGCCCCTCGTGCCGCGCGGCCAATGCCGCAGCTAGCGCCTCCCCCGGCCCGCTTTGCAGCGAGAGCAAAATGTCGTCCTTGGATTTGAAATAGTGAAAAAAGGTCCGGCGCGAAATTCCTGCCTCGGCGGCAATGGCGTCCAGCGTCGTCGCCTCATACCCCTGCGCCCGGAACAGCCGCAGTCCCGCCTCGGTAATGCGCGCATGCGTCTGTTTGCGCTTTTGCTCGCGCAGACCCGATTCGCGCGGCTCTTTTGCGTTCGTCACCACATTGCCCTTGTCAAAAAATGCACTCAGTGCAATATAAATATGCACCGAGTGCATCTTTTATCGAAGGGTAGAATTTATGGCAAAATGGACAGCGTTGGAAATCCCCCCTCTCACCGGCCGCTCGGCCGTCATCACCGGGACCGGCGGCCTGGGGTTCGAGGACGCGCTGGCCCTGGCGCGCGCCGGCGCTGAAATCATCCTCGCCGGCCGCAACCCGCAAAAGGGCAAGGCTGCGCTCGACCGGATCAGGAACGAGGTCTCCGGTGCCAATATCAGCTTCGAGCAGCTTGATCTGGCCAACCTCAAATCGGTCGAAGCCTTCGGTGTCCGGCTGCGCCAGCAGCGCGACAGCCTCGATATCCTCATCAACAATGCCGGCGTCATGGTGCCGCCCCGGCGCCAGCTCACCGAAGACGGTTTCGAACTCCAGTTCGGCACCAATTATCTTGGCCATTTCGCTTTGACGGCCCGTCTCATGCCACTGCTGACCAGGGGTTCTGACCCGCGCGTGGTGTCCCTCTCCAGCATTGCCGCCCGTCAAGGAAGGGTCGATCTTGCCGATCTCCAATCGCAGGCCGCCTACGTCCCCATGCAGGCCTACAGCCAATCCAAGCTCGCCTGCCTGATGTTTGCCTTCGAGCTGCAACGCCGCTCCGAAGCGGGCGGCTGGGGCGTATCCGGCTTTGCCGCCCATCCCGGTGTCTCCCGCACCGACCTGCTGCACAACGCCCCCGGCCGCATGAGCGTTAGCGGCATAACGCGGTCCGCCCTGTGGTTCCTGTTCCAGCCCGCCGCCCAGGGCGCCCTCCCCACCCTCTACGCCGCCACCGCGCCGCAGGCAAAGCCCGGCGCCTATTACGGCCCGAACGGATTGAGCGAAACCCGCGGCCATCCCGCGCCAGCGAAAATTCCGCCCCAGGCCACCGACCGCGCGGTCGCCGAACGGCTCTGGGACGTGTCCGAAGAGCTCACGGGCGTCAGTTTCGACAGTGATGGGCGTGAACCGGAACGGGCGGCGCAAGATACTGCGCCGCCCTCCGCTCTCTGAGCCCGCCGCGCGCGATCAATGCGGCCACGGCGGCATATTGACCTTATTGTGCAACGCTCGCCCGCCGCTCCATGAAGTCGAGCTGCTCGCTGCGTGGCGCATTGACCGTGCTGAATTTGCTGTCGAGCACGTACACAGGTTCATTTTCCAGATCATAGGCCGGCCAGTCGGAGATGGCACCGCCGTTGGGATTGCCGGTTGCGGCGAAATCCACCCATGCCTGCATAATGGCCTCTGACAACGCGAGGTCGGACGCGTCATAAGGAGCGGCTTCCAGTGCCTGGCTGCCCATGGAATAGGCAAGGTCGGAGCCATGGGTTGGGTCCGCGCCATCGATCTGGCGCGTGAACATATACCGGTATACCGGCAGCCCCGCTTCCGCGACAGCTCGCGCCACGCCCCGGACGCCATAGACGAACTGGTTGTCACCAAAGCTGTCGGCCACCGCCCGCCCGATGTCATCGTCCGATGCCACCGGATAAAGTTCGAGCGCTTCGGCCCCGTCATCGCCAAAGATGGTGGGCAGCTCAAGGTAATCGGCATACTCAGAAGCGGTTTGGATCGGATAGTTGCGTGTGAAGAGGCCCCCCTCATCGGTCACCGATCCGATAAGGATGGGAACCATATTGGCCCGACCTTCCATAAAAGCCTGGCGTTCGCTGAAGGGCAGGACGAAACCGTCCAGAGCCGGCCCGATCACCCGCGTGCCAGCAAGGTCGCGGAAATCGGTGCCGCCACCCACATTGCGGATATGTTCGATATCCGTTGCCGCAAGGGCCCGCAGCGTGTCGATATCCTCTCCCAGTCCCAGGCCGACAGCTTCGGCGTCATCAAGACCCGGCCAGTTGCGCAAGGCGCCAGGGCTTTGAAGGATAGCCTGGTCGAAAAGGTTGGTGGCGAGCGGAGAGGCCATGAGCGCAGTCAGAAGGCTGGCGCCCGACGACAGCCCCCACACCGTCACCCGGTCCGGATCGCCGCCAAAGGCATGGATGTTGTTTTTGACCCAGCGCAGCGACTCGGTGACGTCCATGAGCCCGTAATTGCCCGAGACGCCGCTCAACGACTCGGCCGAAAGCCCCGGATGGGCCATGAAACCCATGGTGCTTACGCGATAATTCATCGACACCACAATGGCCCCCTTGCTGGCCAGTGGCGCGCCGTCGATATCCCCCGAACCCCCGTGAAAGCTGCCGCCGAATACCCATACGATCACTGGCAGGTTCGAGCCTTCCTCCAGTGCCTCTTCCGGCGCCCAAACATTGAGGTAAAGGCAATCTTCGCTCATCACTCGGTCGCCCTGCTGCATGCAGGCCGGCCGGAACGCGGTGGCTTCGAGCACTCCGTCCCAGCGTTCCGCCGGTTCGGGCGCTCTCCAGCGCAACTGGTCGATCGGGGGTGTTGCGTAGGGGATGCCGAGAAAACTGACGACATCGCCGCCCACGCCCTGCACAGTGCCGGACGCCAGTCCGACGGTCGGGCCGTCCTGGGCAACAACGGCATGGCTGGCCAGCGCCAGGCAGGGTGCGATCATCGCAATGGTCAGGGAACGCAAAATGCTCATCTTCTCCTCCTTGAGTTGAGCATGACGGCGTGCACGAATCCGCTCGAATTCATGACGGGCCATATCGGATGCCGCCGGACGACTGCCCGGCATGCGCTGTTGGGAAATGAAGTTGCCGGCAGCCCCCTCCTCGGAAGCCCAGGCGCTTCATTGAACTGCAATCGAAGACCTCCCGATCGCACGATCGAGCCTACTCCGCGTTGCTGTCCGCAACCTGTCGCTCGTCGATTTCGGTGCCGGGCCCAACCATGGCTTGACTATGCAACAATATTGTTGCATTAAATGGCATGACCACCGACGACGAATCCCTCAACCGCCTGTTCCGCGCCCTGGGCGATACGACGCGACGAAACATCATCACCGAACTGGGCAAACGCGACCACCAGTCCCTGTTCGAGCTTTACACCCGCGTGGTTTCCAACCACGGCATCGGTCAGACCCGCCAGGGGTTTTCCCGGCACCTGACAACACTGCAAGAGGCCGGGCTTATCGAAATCGAATGGCAGGGCACCACAAAACTCCACAGCCTCAACGCCAATCCCATACTGCAGCTCAAATCGGGCTGGCTGAAATCCTTGGAGGAGGACCCCCAATGAAAATCTACGTCACGTCCGTCTTTGTCGACGACCAGGCCAAGGCCCTCGATTTCTACACCGGCAAGCTCGGCTTCATCAAAAAGAACGACATCCCCGTCGATGGCGAAAACCGCTGGCTCACCGTGGTCAGTCCCGACGCGCCCGATGGCGTGGAGCTGCTGCTCGAACCCTCCGGCCACCCAGCCGTAAGGCCGTTCAAACAGGCCCTCGTCGCCGACGGCATCCCGATGACCTCGTTTCAGGTCGATGACATTGGCGCCCAATATGAGCGTCTCACAGCCCTCGGCGTCGCCTTCACCCTGCCGCCCACAGATGCCGGCCCGGTCAAAATGGCCGTCCTCGACGACACATGCGGCAATCTCATCCAGATCGTTCAAATGGTCGGTTCGCCGTGAACGGTCTCTGGCGCCCGCTTCTCCCCACCGACATTGCTGCCGTCTCGGCCATCGCCCAACGGGTGCATCCCGATTTCCCCGAGGACGACGCGGTGTTTGCCGACCGGCAGGCCATCGCGCCGGATTTGTGCTTCCTTTTTGAAATCGATGCTGCCCCCGCAGGATATGTTCTTGCCCACCCCTACCGCTTCGGCAGCCTTCCCGCACTCAATACGGTCCTGGGTCGTCTGCCCGAGGCGTGCGACACGCTTTATATCCACGATCTGGCCCTGTTGCCCGTCGCGCGCGGCAGCGGGGCTGCGCGCCGGATTGTCCAGACCCTGAGTTCCCGCGCCGCCCCCCTCGGCCCCCTCAGTCTTGTCGCCGTCAATAACTCGGCGCCCTTCTGGACCCGCATGGGATTTGCCGTGGCCGATGCCCCCCGCCTCGCCGCAAAGCTCAAAAGCTACGCCCCGGACGCGCGCTACATGGTTGCACCCGCCTCCCGTTGGCGGTAGCCCTCTTCGGGAGACCATCAATCCGGACGCCTCATGTCGCTTCAAGACGATCCTGTCGACACCATCCCCGTCACCCGCGCCCTGCGCCGTTCGCGCGGCCGCTGGCGGATTTTCGCTTTCGTGGTGCTGGCCGTCGCCGCTTTGGTTGGCTTTGCCCGTTTTTACCCGCTCATGGCTCCGGTGGGTGATGTGATTGCCCGCGTCACCATCTCGGGCACCATCACCACCGATCCCGAACGCACAGCCCTGCTCGAGGACCTCGCCGAAGACGATTCGGTCTCCGCGGTCATTGTCGCCATCAATTCCCCCGGTGGCACCACGGCCGGCGGCGAGGAGCTTTATGCCTCCCTGCGCGCCCTGGCCGAACAAAAACCCGTCGTTTCGACAATTGGCGAATTGGGGGCATCGGCGGCCTATATGGCCGCAATCGCCACCGATCGTATCTATGCGCGCAATCTTTCCATCGTCGGCTCCATCGGCGTCTATTACCAGCACGTCGATGCTTCGGGCCTGTTTGAAACGCTCGGCGTCGATCTCGACAAGGTCGCCTCGGGCCCCCTCAAGGGCAAACCCGATTTCGATGAGCCGATCTCCCCCCAAGTGCGCGATTCCCTGGTTGAACTCGTCGATTCCTCCTACCGGTATTTCGTTGATCTGGTCGCCGAACGCCGGGGGCTCACCCGGTCCGATACCCTCGCCCTGGCCGATGGCCGCATCCTGTCGGGCGTCATGGCAATCGATGCCGGGCTGATCGATGCCGCAGGCGGCGAGACCGAGGCGCTCGCCTGGCTGCAGACCGAGCGGGAAATCGACCCCGGTCTCGATATTGTCCCGGTCTGGCCGCGCCAGCGCGCCCCTGGCTGGCTCGATCTGCTGTTTGGTTCGCTGGCCGGTGCGTTCGGCGAAACAGGATGGCCCGGCTTGCCGCTTGACGGGCTGGTCTCGCTTTGGCACCCTCAAGCCCGATAAAACGTCTAGCCCACAGATAATTAGCCCGAGGGTGTCAAACACCCCAATTTGCGCCGGGGGGCGTGCGACAGACAATGATAAAATCCGAACTCATCGAAACGCTCGCGGCGGAAAACCCGCATCTTTTCCATCGCGATATCGAAAATATCGTCAACGCCATCCTCGATGAGGTCGGCGATGCGCTGGCTCGGGGCGACCGGGTCGAATTGCGCGGTTTCGGGGCGTTTTCGGTCAAGAACCGTCCGGCACGGGTCGGCCGCAACCCGCGCACCGGCGAACAGGTCGACGTGGGCGAAAAATACGTGCCGCAATTCAAGGCCGGCAAGGAAATCCGCGAACGGCTCAACGGCGGCTGACACCGACCCCAGGGCGAGCCGGCCTTACAAAAGCCGCCCGCCATTGCGAAAAGGTGATAGGGACGGCCTTTGCCCGGTTGTCATCGCGGACATGATCGGGGATCCAGTAACCGGCAGCGCCGGCGGCTCTTTCGGTCCGCCGCCGCGACAGATGGAATTGAAATTCTATGCGCAAACGCATCGTCGGCTGGCTCGTTCTCGTGCCTTTATGCCTTTTGGTCCTGGTCTTTGCGTTGGCCAACCGGCACACGGTCGCCGTCAACTTCAATCCTCTTGTTGCCGCCGACGAGGCCGCACCCGGCTTCGGCGTGCCGCTGTTTCTGGTGATCTATGCCGTGCTGTTCATCGGCATTTCGCTCGGTGGGCTCTCGGTCTGGTTCACGCAAGGCCAGCACCGCAAGCACGAACGCCGCCTGCGCCGCGAAAACGAAAAGCTCAAGGCCGATCTCGAGCGCTCCCGCCGCGCCCCGGCGCGTGAGCCCGATGCCGCGCTGCTCGCCACGGACGAATTGGTCTGATGGACCAGCCCATCATCAAGATCTGCGGGGTCAAAACCCCCGACATCCTCGATCATGTCATCGCGCAAGGCGCCGACATGATAGGGTTCGTTCATTTCGAAAAAAGCCCGCGCCATATCTCCTTCGATACGATTGCAGGGCTTGTCGCCCAGGCCGGTGACCGCATCGAAACGGTTATCCTGCTTGTCGATCCCGACAACGACACCGTCGCCGCCGCTGTCGAAGCCGGCGCCCAATGGCTCCAGCTCCATGGGTCTGAGCCCAAGGGCCGCGTGGCCGATATTCGTGAGCGCTCGGGGCTGAAAATCATCAAGGCCCTGCCCATCGGCGATAAAAACGACGTGCGTCAGGTCCCCTTTTATCGCCCCGTCTCCGACCGGCTGATCCTCGATGCGCGGCCGCCAAAAAATGCCACCCGTCCAGGCGGTCTGGGCACCGTGTTCGATTGGTCGCTGCTCGAAAGTCTTGACCCTGCGGTCCGCTTCATGCTTTCCGCTGGTCTTGACAGCGACAATGTGGCCCGCGCCGTCAAAACCCTAAAACCCTTCGGCCTCGACGTTTCTTCGGGCGTCGAGCGCGAAAAGGGCGTAAAGGACGCCGGGCTGATTTCCCGGTTCATCGCCAGCGCCCGGGCGGCGGCACAGTAAGGTTTTACGACTATGAGCCAGCAAAGCGCCAATTCCCTGCGTCAGGGACCCGACGAAAACGGCAAGTTCGGCATTTATGGTGGGCGCTTCGTGGCCGAAACCTTAATGCCCCTGATCCTCGATCTGGAAAAAGCCTACCGCGCCGCCCAGGCCGACGAGAAATTCCTCGCCGAAATGGACGATTTGCGCACCCATTTCGCCGGCCGCCCCTCCCCGCTCTATTTCGCCGAGCGCATGAGCGCCGAACTGGGCGGCGCAAAGATCTATTTCAAGCGCGAAGACCTCAACCACACGGGCTCCCACAAGCTCAACAACTGCATCGGCCAGATCCTTTTGGCCAAGCGCATGGGCAAGACCCGGATCATCGCCGAAACCGGGGCCGGCCAGCACGGTGTGGCCACTGCAACCGTGTGCGCCCGGTTCGGCCTGCCCTGCACCATTTTCATGGGTGCCACCGATGTCGAGCGCCAGATGCCCAACGTGTTGCGCATGAAAATGCTCGGCGCCGAGGTCCGTCCGGTCACCGCCGGTGCCGGCACGCTCAAGGATGCCATGAACGAGGCGCTGCGTGACTGGGTGACCAATGTCGACACCACCTATTATCTGATCGGCACGGCGGCCGGCCCGCATCCTTACCCTGAAATGGTGCGTGACTTTCAAAAGGTGATCGGCGAGGAAATCCGCACCCAGATTCTGGAAGCCGAAGGCCGGCTCCCCGATGCGCTGGTCGCCTGTATCGGCGGCGGTTCGAACGCCATCGGCACCTTCCACGATTTTCTCGATGAGCCGAATGTGAAAATCTTCGGCACCGAAGCAGGCGGACACGGCCTTGACGTGGAAGACGGCCACGCCGCCTCGATGACCGGCGGTCGCCCCGGCGTGCTGCATGGCAACCGCACCTATCTCCTCCAGGATGCCGACGGCCAGATCACCGAGGGCCATTCGATTTCCGCCGGTCTGGACTATCCCGGTGTCGGCCCCGAACACGCCTTCCTGCGCGACAGCGGCCGGGTCAGCTACGTGCCCATAACCGACAAAGAGGCGCTCGACGCCTTCATGGCCTGCACCAAGTTCGAAGGCATCATCCCTGCGCTCGAAAGCGCCCACGGCCTTGCCCATGTGATCAAGCTCGCCCCCACAATGGCCAAGGACGACATCATCGTCCTCTGCCTCTCCGGCCGCGGCGACAAGGACGTCGAATCCGTCGGCAAGCATCTGGGCATGGCGCTTTAGGGCCAATCGACATTTCGGGGGCAAAGGCTCCTGCCTGCCAAAACCACCTCGCTGTCACCCCGGCCCTGAGCCGGGGCCCAGTATGCTCGGCACCGAGACAGAACCGCAAGCCTGCCGCTTACTGGATCCCGGGTCTTCGCCCGGGATGACCTAGGTAGGAGGGGCCGGTTCGGGATGAACCCGGAAACCCGCGACGATCCACCGTGCCTGTCTCAAACGCTGCAAGCATTATTTACCCTCACCTTAGGCGAGAAGGCCGGCATGCCGGTGAGGGGGCCTTGAGCGCCGGCAGTGTCACGTCGCCTTCCCCTCCCTCCCCACCGTCATCCCGGGCGAAGACCCGGGACCCAGTACCCCCAGCGCTTGCGACGCTTGCCCAAACGCCTCACCGCCCCCTGTCGCCCCGGGGGTCAATTCTCGCCGTCCATCTTTCAGCGTCGCTCCAAACACATGCCCCAAATGGTATGCGTTTATCGCGCTACCTAACTCTTCATATCCTTACCGCCCAAGGAGCTTGACAAACACATACCTATCTAGCTATACGTCGACCCATAGCCAACGGGATATATGTCATCGATGTCCGCCACCCCCGATGTTCTGTTTCGCACTCTCGCCGACCCGACCCGCCGGGCCCTGTTCGAGCGCCTGTGCAAAAACGGCGAGCTTACGGTCGGCGCGTTGACTCAGGGCGCTGGTGTGTCCCAGCCGGTGGTCTCAAAGCATCTCGGCGTGCTGCGGCAGGCCGGGCTGGTCAGCGATCGCCACGAGGGCCGCCACACCCATTACAGCGCCCGCATCGATGCTTTGGCCCCCCTGGCCGACTGGACCCGGCAAATGGCCGGCTTCTGGAACAGCCGGTTCGACGATCTCGAAGATGTGTTGAGGAGAATGGATCAATGAAAATCAACGCTTGGTTTCGCCAGGCTCACCGCTGGCTCGCTATCGCCTTCACGCTTGGCGTCATCGTCAATTTCATTGCTCTGGGCGGTGGCGAAGAGCCCGCCTTCTGGGTCTATCTGCTCGCCCTCATTCCCTTGTTTCTGTTGCTCTTTACGGGGCTCTACCTGTTCGTGCTACCCTATGCCGTCAAATGGCGCGGCGGGCGGCGCATTGGCGAAAGGGCATGACCCCATGAGCAAATCCAACGACAAGCCGGTGCTGTTGTCCGGCGGAAATCCCCAGATTCCCAAGGGCTATGGCAATGGCCCGGTCGCCGCCTACCTCGACGCCATGCCGGGCTGGAAGGGCGATATCGGGCGCCGCCTCGATGCCATCATTGAGCGCGTGGTGCCCAACCTCGAAAAGGCAGTGAAATGGAACTCGCCCTTTTACGGGGTCGAAAAGGACTATTGGTTCACCTCCTACCACTGCATGACGAAATACGTGAAGGTGACCTTCTTTAGGGGCAGCGATCTCGATCCACCCCCGCCCGGCATCTCGAAATATCCGGCAGTGCGCTATCTCGATATCTATGAGGACAAAGGGTTCGATGAGGACCGGTTCGCCGCATGGATCGAACAGGCCAGCAAGCTGCCCGGCGAAAAACTCTGAACGGTATGCCTTATGAAAAAATCGCCTCAAACCAGTGAAAACACCCAGGCCGATGCGACGCGCCTGATCGATGCCCGCATCGCCGATCTCGGCGACTGGCGCGGAAAAACCCTCGCCCGTGTCCGCGCGCTGATCCACGAGGCCGTTCCCGAAGTTCTCGAGGAATGGAAATGGCGTGGCACCCCGGTCTGGTCTCATGCCGGCATCATCTGCACCGGCGAAACCTACAAGACCTACGTCAAACTCACCTTCGCCAAGGGCGCCTCGCTCGATGACCCCAAGGGCCTGTTCAATTCGAGCCTCGAGGGCAACATGCGCCGCGCCATCGATATCCATGAAGGCGCAGAAATCGACGAGGATGCCTTCAAGGCTCTGATCTCTGCCGCCGCCGCGCTCAACGCCGTCAAGAAGCCGGCCCGGTCCAAAAAGCCCGCCACGGATTAACCGCCATGACCCAGCCCGTCACCGTCACCGTCGAACGCGAAATCCCCTTCCCGCCCGAAAAGATCTGGCGCGCCCTCACCCAGCCCCACCTGATGGAGGAATGGCTGATGAAGACCGACTTCAAGCCCGAGATCGGGCACAATTTCACCCTGCGCGGCGATTGGGGCGGCGTGGAATGTGAGGTTCTGGCCATAGAGCCCGAAAAGACCCTGTCCTACACCTGGAACCACCCGCACTCCGATCCCGCCTACGCGCTCGAAAGCGTCGTGGTCTTCACCCTCACTCCCACTGCCACGGGCACCCGTCTGCGCATGGAGCAGACCGGCTTTAACCCCAACCAGAAACAAGCCATCGGCGGCGCCAAATGGGGCTGGCAGGAAAACCTGGCCAACCTCGAAAAGCTGCTGGCCGAGGGCAAGGCCTAGCATACCGGGGCTGACGTCTCGGGCGTCCCTGGCCGTCAGCCCTCCGTTCTGCGCATGGCTGGAATACCCATTGAGCTCTTGTTTATTGCCCCTGGTAAGCGCATTTAAATCTAAAGAAATCAAGCACCTTTCAGGAGATTTGAACAATGGCACGCAACGGCGTTTTCGCTTCCATATCGGGTTTTTTCGGTGACGTGGGCCGCGCCCGCAATGCTTCGAACCTTTATTCCGATCTGTCCAGCATGTCCGACGACGCGCTGCGCTCGCGCGGTCTGAACCGGTCCGATCTCGCTCGCCACGCTTTCGATACCGCGTTCAACTCCAAGTAATTTTCCGCTTTCGCGACCGACATCAAAAAGGCACCCCGCTTACGCCGGGTGCCTTTTGTGTTGCCGGAGTTGACTTGACCCCCCAACCTGTCCTTTATCCGCGCGACAACTGGCATTTCTACCGGGAGATTTCATGGGCGCCTCGCGCATCGACAAGCGGTTTGAAAAGACGCGGGCCGAAAACCGCCCCGCCTTCGTCTCCTTCATCATGGCGGGCGATCCCGATCCCGAAACCGCCGACGCCATTCTCGCCGGGCTCCCCGAGGCCGGCGCCGATGTGATCGAGCTGGGCATGCCCTTCTCCGATCCCATGGCCGATGGGGTCGCCATCCAGCTCGCCGGCCAGCGTGCCCTTGCCGCCGGCATGAGCCTTGAAAAAACCCTGCGGATGGTCGCCCGTTTCCGGGAAAAGGACGATGAAACCCCAATCGTTTTGATGGGATACTACAATCCCATCTACATCTATGGCGTCGAAAATTTCATTGCCGAAGCGGTCAAATCGGGCGTCGATGGCCTGATCGTCGTCGACCTCCCCGCCGAGGAGGATGACGAATTGTGCATCCCCGCGATCAAGGCCGGGCTCAACTTCGTCCGCCTCACCACACCCACAACCGACGCAAACCGCCTGCCCACCGTGCTCAACAACGCCTCGGGCTTTGTCTATTATGTCTCGATGACCGGCATCACCGGCGCCGAAATCAGCAACCGCGCGGCGGTGGGCGCGGCGGTCAAAGCCATCAAATCGGTCACCGATCTGCCCGTTGCCGTGGGCTTCGGCATCAAATCGGTCGAGGATGCAGCGCTGATCGGCAAGGACGCCGACGGCGTCGTGGTCGGTTCCGCACTGGTCTCCGCAATCGAGAAATCGCTCGAAAACGGCCGCGCCAGCCTGGGCACTCCACAGGCTGTTCACAATCTGGTCCGCACGTTGGCGCAGGGTGCACGCAGCGCCAGAAGCTGATAGTATTGCCACAATTGCTTCCTACATCTTGGGCAGCGCTTTCCGCCCGAATGAAAAGCTGAGACGAGAGAAAATGAACTGGATCGACAACGTCGTTCGCCCCAAGATTCGCTCCTTCCTCAATCGCCGCGAGGTCGAGGACAATCTGTGGGTCAAATGCCCCGAAACCGGGGAAATGGTGTTCCATCGCGATCTGGAGGCCAATCAGTGGGTCGTGCCCAATTCGGGCTACCACATGAAGATCAAGCCAACCGATCGTCTGGGTCACTTTTTTGACGATGGCCAATACACAACCATCGCCCTGCCCGCGGTCGCCGCCGATCCGCTGAAATTCCGCGATACCAAGCGCTACACCGACCGTCTCAAGGAAGCCCGCAACACCACCGGGCGCGACGATGCGATCGTGGTCGCCACCGGCAAGCTCTATGGCCAGGAAGCGGTGGTCACCGTTCAGGATGGCGATTTCATGCTCGGCTCGCTCGGCATGGCGGCAGGGTCCGCCATCATCACCGGGCTTGAGCTGGCTGTGGAAAAAAAGCTCCCCTTCGTGATCTTCACCGCCTCGGGCGGTGCCCGCATGCAGGAGGGTATTCTCTCGCTCATGCAGATGCCGCGCACCACGGTTGCCGTGCAGCGCCTGCGCGAAGCGGGTCTGCCCTATATCGTGGTGTTGACCAATCCCACCACCGGCGGCGTCACGGCCTCCTATGCCATGCTGGGCGACGTCCAGATCGCCGAACCCGGTGCCCTGATCTGTTTTGCCGGCCCGCGCGTCATCGAGCAGACCATCCGCGAAAAGCTCCCCAAGGGCTTCCAGCGGTCCGAATATCTCTATGATCATGGCATGGTCGATATGGTCGTCCATCGGCATGATCTGCGCTCGACCATCGGTTCGCTGATCGGTCTTTTGACCCGGGCTCCGGTCAACGAGGCCATTCCCGCTGCCCGTGCCGTTGCCGGGGCCGCGGTCGCCACCGTCACCACCCGCGACGCCGCACTTGCCGCCGAAAGCGATGGTGACGAAGATTTCCTCGCCAATGCCCCCGTCGCCGGTCACGCCGAATAAACCTTTGAATTGATAGGTCAGCCGTGTCCCGCACCGACGCGATCCTCAAGCGGCTGCTCACGCTCCACCCCAAGCTCATCGATCTCGAGCTTGGGCGCACCGAGCGCATGCTTGAAGCCATCGGCCGCCCGCAGGACCGCCTGCCGCCGGTCATCCATGTGGCCGGCACCAATGGCAAGGGTTCGACCATAGCCTTCTTGCGCGCCATGCTCGAAGCGCAGGGCAAACGTGTCCATGTCTATACCTCCCCCCATCTCGTCGCCTTCCGCGAACGGGTCCGGCTGGCCGGAAAACTCGTTTCCGCCCGGGCGCTCAACGCCGCGCTCGAAGAATGCGAAGCGGCCAATGGCGGCAGGCCGATCACCTTTTTCGAGATCACCACCGCCGCTGCCTTCCTGCTGTTCTCGCGCGTGCCGGCCGACTACCTGCTGCTCGAAGTGGGGCTCGGGGGGCGCTTCGATTCGACCAACGTCATCGAAAAGCCGCACGGCACCATCATCACCCCCATTTCCTCCGATCACACCCAGTTCCTGGGCGAAACCATCGCCGAAATCGCTTCGGCCAAGGCCGGCATCGTAAAGCGCGGCGCGCCGCTGGTCGTCGCCCGCCAGCCCGATGACGCCATGGATGTGATCGATGCCGAAGCGAAAAAACTTGGCGTTGTCCCCTTTGCCGCCGGGGTCGATTTCGACGGCTTTGCCCAGCGCGGCAAGCTCGTCTATCAGGATGAGGATGGGCTGCTCGACCTGCCCCTGCCGGCCCTGGCCGGCGCCCACCAGGTCGACAACGCGGCGCTCGCCCTTGCCGCCATGCGCCATTTCCACCTTGTCGAGAACGAGGATCAGCTCGGCGCAGGGCTGCGCTCGGTGGTCTGGCCGGCCCGGCTCATGCCGCTGCGCGGCGCGCTGTCGTCCTACCTCGCCGAGGGCCAGGAACTCTGGCTTGATGGCGGCCACAACGCGGCCGGTGCCGGGGTGCTCGCTGCTGCGCTCAAGGACATGAACAAGGCCCGCCCCGCCCCGCTGGTTCTGGTGTGCGGCATGATGGCCTCAAAGGACGCCGCCAATTTCTTTGCGCCTCTGGCCGATATGGCCAGCCACGTCTTTACCGTCCCCATCCCCGGCGAAACCGGCGCCCTGCCGGCCCGCGCGCTTGCCGGTTTCCCCAAAGCCAGGGGCATCGACACCACCATCGCCCGTTCGATCCCCGCCGCCCTGCAGCGCGCCGCCCATTTCGAAGGCGCCCGCATCGTCATCTGCGGCTCGCTCTATCTGGCCGGAGCCGTGCTCAGGCAGAACAGGACCCCGCCGGTTTGAAGCCGGGCTCTATTCCGGGCCTCGCCGCAAACGCGGTTTAGAGCGTGGCCAGCAAGAGCGGAAACGGTTTTGCGGTTCGAAAACCCCACAAAACAAGGCTCTAGGACTCGTCTCCGAAATAGCGTGTCTTAAGGTCAGCGATCAGCCCGCTTTCATGTGCGCCGATCAGTTCCACCGAGAGCTGGCGCGTCATCTCGCTGCGCTGGGGCAGTCCAAAGCCATATTTGTCCGGCGCAAAAATCGGGCCGACAACGGATACCGATTGTTGCGGGTTGGTATGCGCGTAATATTCGAGCACCGGCGCATCTCCGACAATTGCGTCGATCCGACCCGCCACCAGCGCCTCCACGGCCTGATCGATATGGCTGAACGGCCGGATGTTGAGCCCGGCCTCGAGTGCATAATCCTCCGATACGCTACCCGGCTGGACCCCGACCACCCTGCCGGGCAGGTCTGCCTCGGTATTGATCTGGTTGTTGAGCGAAAGGGTGGTCATCACGCTCGTCACCGATGAGGTGAGATAGGCCAGAACCGCAATGCCGCAGACCAGCCAGAGCCCCTGCCAGAATCGGCCAGCCCAGCCGAAAAGGTTCTTGCGCGCCGGCGGTTTGCCCGAAGTCGCAACCGACATGACGGTGTAAAATCCCTCGGCAAGCCCGTCCCTCCAGCGGCGGGGAAAATCCTTGTCGAAGCGACGGTCGAACAGCGTCACCAGAACCGTGGCGACGATAATGACGACGAGAATCCAAGCATAGGCGCGCAGATGGCCCGATTCGTTGAGTCCCGCGACAAGATCGAAAAAGCTCCCCCCGGAAAATTCGTCGACCATGATGCGCTGGCCGGCGTCGAACCAGGGATGGGTGAAATCGATCCGCTCGGCCCGTCCCCGCGTCACGGTAATGTTGGTCACCGCAACGTCCACCTCCCCGGACGCCGTGGCGTCCACCAGGTCGCCGATTGTGTCGAACTCGACATATTCGCTCTCGAGATCGAGCTGGGAGGCCAGCCACCGCCAAAGCTCGATCGCCATGCCGTCAAATTGCCCGTCGGCTTCCATGACAAAGGGCGGGTGCACATAAACGCCCACGGTCATGGGCTGGTCTGCAGACGGAACAGGAGTTTGGTCGCTCTGGGCGCCGGCGGGCCCCGTGGCAATCGCGGTCGAAACGGCGACAATCGCGAACAGCGCAGCGCGCAGGAAAGAAAAAAACATAAGGCCCGGTCCCATGCAGTGGTCAAAACAGCACCGCCAGTGAACTCGCAATCGCCCGATTTCACAAGTTTGCCCAATAAACAAAACGCCTCCAACCCGAAGGCTGGAGGCGTTCTGCTGTCTCGCCCAAACGAAAGGAGAGGCGAGAAATCTTGAAACCTTAATGGATCTCAGGACAGGTCAGGGCTGAACGAACCGAAGGTCCGCGTCAGCGAAATCCCGCGTTTGCAGCCAGACCTCACCTGCCAATCCCTAGGCGGCGTGGCCTTCGAGCCATTTGACAAGACCGGCCTTGGGCGTGCCCGCACCGATCTTGATGTCGGCAGCTTCGCCGCCCTTGAACAGGATCATGGTCGGGATCGAGCGCACGCCATACTGCGCGGCAACACCGGGATTTTCATCGACATTGAGCTTTACGATCTTGACCTTGCCCGCCATCTCGCCCGAAATCTCTTCGAGGATCGGGGCGATCGCCCGGCAAGGACCGCACCATTCCGCCCAGAAATCAACGAGCACAGGTTCTTTCGAGCCCAGGACTTCCGTGGAGAAATTGGCGTCTGTAACGTGTCCGGTCATGGCACTACCTTTATTGTCAGGCCCCACATATGGACCTTTGAGAATTACGTTGCACTATAGCTAGGCAGAGTCGGGAGCCAGTTCAAGCCTCCCTGTCAGGTGTCCTTCTCACAGCACCGTGACGTCGCCCACAGCCGCATCGAGCAGACCGGCTGGAATGGTCATGAGGTGCGAATTTTCCGTCCACAGGATCGCCGCCTCGACCCTCTTTCCCGCAAACAGGCGCTGCGCTGCCAGCCGGTATAGCGCCAACTGGCGCACATACCCCGCCGAAACCGCCTCCGGCCCGCCCGGCACCCCCGCATCGGACTTGTAATCGACCACCAGAACGCTCTCCCCGACCACCAGCCGGTCGATCCGCCCCTCAAGCCGCGCCTCGGACCCGCCCTGCCGCACTTTAAGCGAGAACGGCACCTCGGCGCGGCTGTCAGCTCCGAACAGACCGGCCAACGCCGGATCGCAAAGGATCGCCAGCCCCCGCGCGGCCACCGGCCCGGCAAGTTCGGGATCGTCGGGCAAGAGCGTCTGCGCTGCGCTCAGCGCCACGGCCTCGCGCCGCTCCTGAGGTACGGCACTCAAATGCTGCAGCAGCGCGTGCAGCGCAATGCCCCGCAGCCGCGCCCCGCGCGCATCGAGCAGACTTTCCGCTGCCGTTTCCAGCCCCGACGGCACCCAGACCTCATCGTGCCGCGACGGGGTGATGATCGGCAACGCCGCGCGCCTTTGCGGTGGCCCCAACCTCAGCGGTTGCGTTGAGGCACGCACATCATCGCTCGCCTGCCCGCCCGCCCCGTCAGCCGCCCCCGCCGCCGGAAACCGCAACACGTCCCCCCGATGGTCGCAAACCGTGGCGCTCTCGTCGCCCAGAGCGCCCGACACCGCGCCGAACCAGGTTTCCTCCACCTTGGTGCGGCTGTCGAGCGTCCCCGCGATATGGAGCGCCTCCTCGGCCCGCGTCATGCCCACATAAAGATTGCGCCAGTATTCAGCGACATTGCGCGCCTCCACCTCGGCCCGCAGCGGCCGCGAGGCGTCGCAATGGCTGTCCTTGCTCGGGCAATAGAGCAGGAACGCCGCGCCATCACGGGTGCCGAAAAACACGGCATCGGACACCGCCCGCGGCTTGGTCGCCGCATCGGCAAGAATCACGACGGGCGCTTCGAGCCCCTTGGCCCCATGCACCGTCATCACCCGCACGCCGCCCGCTCTGGCCACCAGATCGCGCTTGATCACAATGTCCGAGGCCCGCATCGAAGCGACAAACCCGGTGAGCGATGGTTGATCGGACGTCTCGTGCTCGAGCGCCAGATCTAAAAATTCGGCGATCACCTCGTCCACTTCCTCGCCCAGCCGCGCATGAAACTGTTTCAGCCCGCCCTGACCGTACAGCACATGCGCGAAAAATTCGTATGGCCGATCGAAATCGAGCCGCTGCCGCAGCCCGCTCAACCGCTCATATGCGGCCTGCGCGGCCTCCATCCCGCTCGCGGCCAGCCGTTCATAAAGGCTTGCCTTCCCCCGCCCATGAGCCAGCGTGAACAATTGCTCCTCGGAAATCGCAAACAGCGGCGAGCGCAAGACCGCCGCCAGCGTCAGATCGTCGGCCGGATTGAGCAGGAAATCGGCAAGCCCAAGAAGATCGTCGATGGCGATATGGGCCGAAACCGGCAACCGGTCGGCGCCTGGGCTGGCGATATTGCGCTGTTTGAGCGCCCGCACGATCTCGGGAAAAATCCCCTTGCGCTTCTGGACGAGGATCAAAATATCCTCGGGCCGCATCGCCCGCCCCCCCGGCCCGATCGGCGCCCGCCTTTCGATCCAGCCGGCAATCGTATCGGCAATCCGGTTCGCCAATTGTTTTGGCGCCGCCGCAAGGCTTTCCACCGGCTCGGTCGGCCAGGCTTGGGGAATCTCCGGGCTGTCGGGATTTTCGATCACCGGCCAGATTTCGATCCGCCCGCCGGTTCGCGTTCGCGCCGGCTCATGCCGGATCGTCTCGGCCAGAAGCGATGCTGCGATATCGGGCCGGCCAAACACCTTGTCCACACCGATAAGGATTTCCCCCAGCGTGCGAAAACTTGTTTCCAGCGTCTCTCCGTACCAGATGCGCCCCGCCGCCCTGGCTGCCGCCGCCAGCGCGCGTCCCTTGTCCAGAAACAGTTTTGGCTCGGCCCCCTGAAACGAATAGATCGATTGCTTGGGGTCGCCCACCGCAAAGATCGTCTTGGGCCTTTGCGCTGCCCCCGCTCCGGAAAAATAATCGTCGACCAGCGCATCGATCACCGCCCATTGCTCGGGATTGGTGTCCTGGCTTTCATCGACAAGGATATGGTCGATTCCCGCATCGAGCTTGTAGCGCACCCATTCGCCCATGCCTCTGTCGCCCAGCAACGCCGCCGTGCGCGCCACCAGATCGTCGAAATCCATAAGCGAGCGGGCCCGCTTCTGCGTCTCGTAGCGTTTCAGGATTGCCGCGAGAACCCTTGTCAGCGCCGCGCTGTTTTCGGCGATGGTCAGGGCCTTGGATTTTTCGAACAGCCCTTCGAGCCGTTCCGCCTCGGCCGTCAGCCGCTCGGCCAGTTCGGGCATGGCCGTGACAATGGCTTTGGCCGGGAACCCGCGCTTGGGCGCCGTCCCTGCTGCGGTGAGATAGGCGGCGAAAAGCTGGCTGGCGGTTGGGGCCGCCCGGTCGATCCGCCCCAGCTTGTCCTCGAACCCGGCCCGCTTGGCGACGCCGGGCGGTGTCAGCGACCAGATCACGGGAAATTCGCCCGTCGAAACCAGCATCCCATCCACAACCTGGCGATTGAACGCTTCGATTGTCTCGCCCGCGCCCAGCCCCATGCTGGCCCGCATCGCTCCAATCGCCCGCTCGGGATCGGCAAGGATCGGACCCAGCTTGCGGTTGTTGGCAAGGCATTGGCCAATCGCGGTTTCGATCTGGCTGTCGCTGAGCGCATCGAACAGTGCCCGCACCGCCGCGCCCACCGGCCCATCGGCCTTGAGCCCTTCGGCGATCACCCCCTCGCGCGCCTCGCGCAACAGCGCCGTGGCGTCCGCGTCCTCGATGACCGTGAAATTGACCGGCACGCCGGCCTCGCGCGGAAAGCGCTGCAACACCGCCTCGCAAAAGGCGTGGATGGTGTTGATCTTGAGCCCGCCCGGCGTATCGAGCGCATGGGCGAAAAGGCTCCGTGCCCTAAGCTTTTCGGCTTCCGAAGGGCGGTAATCCAAAAGCTTGAACAAATCTTCTTCCAGCCCGGCCTCGCCGGCCCGCGCCCATCCCGCCAGAATCCCCGTCACCCGGTGCCGCATTTCGGCCGCCGCCGCCTTGGTATAGGTCAGGCACAGGATGGCCTCGGGCGCAGCCCCATCCAGCAACAGCCGCAGTACCCGGCGCGAGAGCACATAGGTCTTGCCCGACCCCGCATTGGCCGAAACCCAGGCATTGGCCCGCGGCTCGGCCACCCGCGCCTGCTTGGCATTGGTATCGGGCGGGACGCGAAGGATTTCTTGGCTCATTCGCCCTCTTCCCCGCCATCGAGCAGCGTCCATTCCTCGGTGCGCGCCAGATGGTCGTAATCGCCCTTGAACCGCTGGCTGGGCTTGGGCAGGACCCGCGCCGTCATCGGAAAATCGTCGCGCAGCAGCATCGCCGCCACATGGTTCTGGAACAGGGTGAAACTCGTATCGATGGCATCGGCAAGACTCATCCCGTCCGGCACGGCGTATTGCGTGATCTCAAGCGCCTTGGGTCCGTGCGAGAGCTTGATGAACGCCATATTTTCGGTCTGGCCCTCGGCCCCCACAAATCCGCCAACCCGTGCCATATGCGCTTCGAGCGGCAATTGCGGTGCAAAGAACTGCTTCATCTCCTTTGGCGCCGGCGCCTGACCTGTCTTGAAATCGATGATTTCGAGCCCGCCGCTCCGCGTCCTGTCGATCCGGTCGGCCCGCCCCGAAACAACGAAAGGCGGATCGGAGAGCGGCAATTCGATGCTGCCGGAAATCTCCGCCATCCGCCACGCGATCTGAGGCCTGTCGCGCTCGAATTCGAGAAACGCCCGCGCGATCGCGCCAAACCGCGCCAGCCAGATGTCGCGCCGCGCCGGAATGGCATCGAGCCGCCCATAGCGTTCCTGGGCGATGGCCATGATCGCGTCAAACGCGTCGGCACTTTGCGGATCGTGCCCTTCGGTCAGGAAATCGCCTAAAATATCGTGGATCAGCGTGCCGCGCTCGGCATGATCGGGGTCGGCGCCAAGCGCATCGATGCGCCGCAGCCCCAGAACGTGGCGC
This sequence comes from Pelagibacterium nitratireducens, assembly GCF_037044555.1. Lineage (NCBI taxonomy): Bacteria > Pseudomonadati > Pseudomonadota > Alphaproteobacteria > Hyphomicrobiales > Devosiaceae > Pelagibacterium > Pelagibacterium nitratireducens. The sequence goes on along the minus strand of NZ_CP146275.1, from coordinate 3,622,440 downwards.
GCGTAAAGATCGTAGGGCGACCGCAACAGCGTTTCCGCCTCGGTGATCGAGAGTTTGCGCGGGCGCACATCGGCAGGCGGCTTTGGCGCGGGCCGCCCCGCCGGTTGCGGCGGCAATCCCGTGGCGTCGAGCCGCCGGGCCATCTCCACCCAGACCGCGCCGCGCTCCTGCATCTTCTTGTTGATCTCGGGCCCCACAAAGGCTTCCAGCCGCTGGATCAGCCGCGAGGGATTGGCCGGCGATGTCCCGGCCCGCTCGGGCAGGGTAAACACGATTTCAGGCCCGCCCGCCGCCATCAGAAAATCATGGGCTGCCAGCCCGTGCAGCTTTTCGGGCGGCTCGAGCCCGGCCGCCAACCGCATGCCCCGGCTCATCCACGGCCCCGGATCGGCCACTTCGGGCCACACCGTTTCGATCATCCCGGCCAAAATCACCCGGTCGGCATCCATCAGCCGCGCTTCCAGCCGCCCGAACAATTGCACATCTTCGGCATCGGGCTGGCGCGGCCGCACGCTCTGGCCGGCCATCAGCCCCTCCAGCGCAAACGCCAGCCCGCCGCCCGAAAGTCTTGGCCCCCGCGCGCCCTGCCGAGCCGCCAGCTCGATCCAGCGTGCCAGTTCGTCCTCGCCCTCCAGGGGCGCGATTTTTTCGTCTTGCGGTACGTCCCTCAACCGCTCGATTGTCTCGCCGATCACCTCAGCGACCGCGCTCGCCGCAAACTCATCCCGCGCCATCAGTCCGGCCAATGGCGCCAATCCCGCCTCCAGCGCATCGATCAATCCAAGAACCGCCTGCGCCTTGTCCGCATCGAGCTTGAGCGCCGGACGCCTGGTGATACCGTCGCGATTGTCGCTGACGGCGCGCCGCAAACCGTCAAAGCCGGGCAGGGGCCTTTGTCCGCGCAGGATCCCCAGATCGAGCCATTCGCTCGCCGGCGCCACCGCCCCCCGCCCCAGTCCCAGCGCCACATGCCGGTTGCGCAGCAGCGCCATGATATCGACGGCGTTCAGCCCATTGGCCAGAACGCTCACCGCTTGCCGCACCAGCCGCCCGGCGCGCGAGAGCAGCAATGGCGTCCCCGCCGCATCGTCGAGCGGCACGCCAAACCGCGCCAGTTCCGCGCAAATCCGCCGCGCCAGCGTCTGGTCGGGCGCAATGATCGCCACCGATTTGCCGTGGTCCAGCGCGTCATGCACGCACACGGCAATGGCCCGGGCTTCTTCCTCCGGCGTGCGCGCCACGACCAGCGACAGCCCTTGTGTGCCTGCCTGCAGCTCTGCGCCCAGATCCTGCGCAACCGTCTGCCATTGCGCGGTGGCGTCCGGCAGCCCCAGCGCCGCATTCAAAATTTTGGTGCGCGGCGCCTCCTCAGGCGCCAGCTCGGTCACCGCCTTGGGCAGCGTGCCGACCCGCTTGAGCAGACGCGCCAGCCCGTATTGCGGATGCCCATGCGGATTGCGCTTCGGATCGTCCAGTGCGGCAAGGGTGCCGCCATCGATCCGCGTATCGAGCCCGGCCAGAACCACGGCCCCATTGGCCAGCTTTGCCACCGAAGCGATCAGGTCCGCCGTCGCCGGGATCGACCCGGTCGAACCGGCCACCACCACGGGTCTGTCCCCATGCACCAGCGCAAGTGATGCCGCCTTGCGCTCAAGCAGGATATTGGTGCGTTCGGCCGCCTCCATTTCACCTTCACCGGCCAGGATCTGCGGCCAGGCGTCCAGAACGAAGGTCACGAAATCGAGGTGCTCTTGCCATTGGGCGGGCAATTGATCGCTCTCGATGCTTTTCAGCGAACGCGGATCGCGCCGCGCAATGGTGAAATCGTCGATCAGCGTGCCCAGCGAATCGGCCAGCGCAAAGATTTCCGCCCCATTGGGCGCCCCGGAAACCCCGCCTAAACCCGGCGCCGAAAACGCACCCTCGCCCGTCACCGCCAGCCAGCGCTCGATGATTTCAGCCAGCAGCAGCCGCCGCTTGAACCTGTTGATCGCACCGGGCAACTCCACCGGCTCATAGGGCGGAATGAACGGCTCCTGGCTCGGATCGTCTCCACCCAGTGGCCGTATGTCGGGGAGCAGCATCGGGGTGTCGCCCAGCCGGTCGGCAAGGATGCGCGACAGCGTGTTGGCCGCCCTGCGCGTCGGCAGATAGATCGTGAAGTCAGAAAGCCAGAAGGGCCCCTCGCGCCGCCAGCCCGGCGCAACCCGCCCATCGATGATCGCGTCCGCCAGCGTAGCGAGAAACGGCGCGTGCGGCGCGATGGAAAAAATGGTGCCCGAGCGCGCCATCACACGAGCGCGCCGATATCCTGCTCGGTGCGCTTGAGCGCCTGCCGGTCGCCAACGTGAAACCATGGCGCGGCGATTTCGACGCCCCGGAGCCGCCCCGCCTCACGCGCCGTCTCAAAATGCCGGTAGAGTGAAAACGGCACATCCGGTCCCGTCGCGGCCAGCGCCCGCGAAATCAGCGCAGCGCCCGCATAAACCATCGGTCGCCCATGGGTCTTGCTCAACCGCCCGTCCGCGTCCATCAGATAATCGGCGCCCTTGCGAAACCCTGAAGCCTTGTCGGGCGCCACGCACAACAGCACGACATCGGCCCCGCCCGCCTCGAAACATGCCTGCATCCGCGCAATCGGGGTGTCGCTGCCAGCCAGCCAGAACGTATCGGTGTTGAGCGCCAGCACCGGATCGGACCTCAAAAGCTCAAGCCCCTTGCGCAGCCCGCCGCCCGTATCGAGCAGCCTCTCTTTTTCATGGCTCACCGCAAATCCCAGATCGGGCAGGGCGCTTTCGAGCCGCGCAAAATGGGCGGCGATCATTTCCGCCTTGTGATGGGCATTGACCACGAACCGCGTGCAGCCTTCGGCCAGTGCTGCATCGATGGCGTGATCGATCAGCGGCTTGCCCGCCACCTCGATCAGCGCCTTGGGCCGCTCGAAGGTCAGGGGCCGCATGCGCGTGCCCAGCCCTGCGGCAAGCAGCATCACGTCGGGCACGGAAATGGGTGGCACGGGAAAGGAATCGCTCATGACCTATTGTGTCTCCTCGGCCCGCCACGGCGCAAGCGCATCGGCCAGCCCCTTAGGTTCGCGGCCTCTTGCCGTAACGCTCAAGACGCGCCCGTTGCCCGCAGCCCCCATGCCGATGGCAATCCCCAGCCCCGGCCGCCGCATAAGCGAGGGCGCGCGCTCGGGCCATTCGACAAGCACGATATCGTTCTCGTCCTCGATCAACCCCAACTCGTCGATTTCCGATTCATCGGCCAGCCGGTAAAGATCGGCATGGATGATGCCGCGATAAGGCTGGACGATGGCGAAAGTGGGCGAGGGGACTTCGAGGTTGGGGTCATTGAGCCGCGCCCTGATGATGGCCCGCGCCAGCGCCGTCTTCCCCGCCCCCAGATCGCCCCCGAGCGTTACGATATCGCCCGCGCGGAGATGGGCGGCAATCGCCGCCCCGATGGCGTCGGTCGCTGCCGCATCGGGCGCGAACAGCGCGATCATGGCCCTATTCGCCCGCGTTCTGGGCCAGCGCGGTGTTGGACGGAATGATCACCGTCACCCGCGTGCCGCGCGGCTGGCGGCCCTCGATCAGAACCGATCCGCCATGCAGGTTTACGAAGGTCTTGACGATCGCCAGCCCCAGCCCGGCGCCCCGCTGACGACCCTCGACCGATTGCCCCTCGAAGCGCTGGAACATCGCATTGCGCACGTCCTCGGGGATGCCCACCCCGTCATCCTCCACGGCAAAGGCGATCCGCTCATTGCCCCGTGCCGAGACCTTGAGCCGTACCTGCGAGCCAGGATCGGAAAACCGCGCCGCGTTGGACAAAAGATTATAGAGCACTTGCACGATCCGCGTGCCATCGGCGACGAATGTCGGCAGATCGTCCTCGATCTCGACCGCCAGATCGACTTTTTCGTCCCCGCCCGAAAACGTCGCATCGAGCCCGGCCCGCGCCTTTTCGATCAGCGTGGAAATGTCGAGCATTTCGGGATTGAGTTGGGCAATCCCCGCATCGACCGTCGCCAGGTCCAGAATGTTGTCGATCAGCAGCCCCAGATTGGCGCTCGAAGACCGGATATAATCGGTATAGGCGCGCTGCCTGTCGGTCAGCGGCCCCACTTCGCCCGAGGCCAGAAGATCGGCAAAGCCGATGATATTGGTCAGCGGTGAGCGCAACTCGTAGGACACGTTCTGAACGAAGGTATCTTTCAACCGATCCGCCGCGATCAACGCCTCGTTGCGCTCTTTCAGCACCCGCTCGTAATTGGCGCTTTCCGAAACATCGACGAAGGTCATCATGGTCTGCCCGTCGGGCAGCCGCACCACAGCATAATCGAGCAACCGCCCATCAGCGCGCGTGATCCGCCCCTTGGTGTCGGATCGGGTCGGGTTGAGATCGATGATCCGCTGTTTCAAATCCCCCCAGATACGCCGCCCGTCCTCGGGGAACGCTTCGGCGCAGACCCTTGCGACCTCGTCGATATGGGGATGGTTGCCCAGCGTGTTCATGGGCAGCTTCCACAGCATCGACAGCCGCGGATTGTGCAGTTTGAGCCGCCCGTTGGTGCCAAACACCGCAACGCCCTCGGTCAGCGCATTGAGCGTTTCGCGCTGCACATGCATCAGCGCATTGTGCCGTGTTTCGAGCGCCAGCCGTTCGGTCATGTCTTCAAAGACATAGATCACCCCGCCCGTGCCGGTGGCCGGTGCCGCGATCACATTGGCGCATCGCCCGTCGGGCAGATACCAGGGCACCTCGCGCGGCGCGGTCAGCGCATAGCTCATCAAATGCTTGCCGCGCCAGTCGCGATAATCGGTTTCCGCCGGCAGCGCCCCTTGCGTGCGCAATTTGTCCAGGATCGCCTTTTCATTGGGTTCTGTGTTGAGCCAGCCCGTGTCCAACCCCCAGAAATTGGCGTAAGCGGTGTTGTAATGGGTCAGTTGCTGGCGCTTGTCGAACACGGCAATGGGCGTCGCCAGCGCATCGATCACCGTGGTCAGGTGCCCCAGATCGGGCTCGGGATCCTCGGTCTCGGCCGGCTTGGCCCGCGCCACGGGCAAGTAGCAATAGCCCGCGCTGCCGCCCGAAAGCGGAAACAGCACAAGTTCGAGCCCCCCGGCAATGGCGTGCTCCTCGGTAAAGGCAATCGTATCGGCCGCATCCTCGATGGCCTTCAAATGCCGCTCGCGGGTCGCCACGTCGAAAATGTCGGGCGCCGTGCCGCGCTCGCCCTTGAGCCCCAACGTGCGGGTAAAATGAAGATAGGCCGCATTTGTGTAGATCAGCAGCCCGTCCTTGTCGCGCAACCAGGCCGGGATGGTCAGGTTCGCAAGGATCGCCTGCGCTTCGCCCGGAGAGGGCAGGCGGGTCAGATCCGCGCCCTTGAGCGGGGGTTCCACATTGGCGCCCGAGGGCCGCAGCCGCACGACCGCCGCGCCGCCCACCAGTCGCCCTGTGGCCCGGATGATCCGTCCGTCGCGCGCGGTCACCGATGTTTCGAAAACCCGCCCCTCGATGCGCAGATCGGTCAGCCGTCCCGCCAGCGCACGCGCCGCCTCGTCTTCGAGCCATGAGCGGAATTCGAGCACCGCATGGGGGCGGTTTTCCCCCGGCAAGAGCGCCGTGATCGGCCCGATCACCGAAGGCTCGATCCCCGTGTCGCGCCAGATGATGGTGACTTCGGGCATCCCGGCCAAAAGCCCCTCGAATTCATCGAGCGCGGCGCGCATCGCGCCCAGCTTTTCGCTGGCATCGAGCTGCGCCACTTCCGCCTCGCGCCGCCATTTGAGCGCTAAAAGCGTTGCGACCAGCCCGAACCCGGCGGCGCCCAGCGCCATCGTATAGGGTGCGGCGCCCGATATGGCGGTGGCTGCAAAGGGAGCGGCAAGGGCCGGGGAGGCGGCAAAAAGGGCTGCGCCCGCAACGCCAATGGCCATGAATCCCGTAAATTTCCGGAATCCTGCCGGCTGCATTCCTGATGCCCTCTTGCTCAATGATTTGCCTTGACTGCCCCTGAGGTGGCCGGAAAGCCCCCCGAATCAGTTAACCATAACCGCGCCGCGAATCGCGAAAAAGAGTCAAACTGACGGCCCGTGGATAACTTAGGGCTTGCACAGTCCCGAGCAGCCTTTCTGATCCTGATTTGTTCCTCAAAAGGTTAACAAAAGGGGCGCCGAAGCGCCCCAGATCCGTTCATAAAGGTTAACGCGCCGGCCCTCAAACCCTCTGCCGTCATCCCGGCCCTGAGCCGGGATCCAGTAACCGGCAGCGTCAAGGGTTTCGGCCGCAGTGCCTCAATAGCGGTAGTGATCGGCCTTGAACGGCCCGGTTGCCGGCACCCCGATATAATCGGCCTGCGCCGCCGACAGCGTCGTCAGCTTGGCCCCCAGCTTTGCCAGATGCAGGCTCGCGACCTTCTCGTCGAGATGCTTGGGCAGCACATAGACCTGGTTTTCGTAGTCCTCGCCCTTGGTCCACAATTCGATCTGGGCCAGCGTCTGGTTGGAAAACGATGCGCTCATCACAAACGAGGGGTGCCCGGTCGCATTGCCCAGATTCACCAGCCGCCCTTCGGACAAAAGGATCATCTTCTTGTCGCCGGGAAACTCGACGATATCGACCTGCGGCTTGACGTTGGTCCATTTCAGGTTGCGCAACGCGGCAACCTGGATCTCGTTGTCGAAATGCCCGATATTGCAAACGATCGCCATGTTCTTGACCCGGCGCATATGCTCGATGGTCAGAACATCCTTGTTGCCGGTCGCGGTCACAACGATATCGGCGCGTTCAATCGCGTCTTCGAGCGTCACCACCTCATAGCCGTCCATGGCCGCCTGCAGCGCGCAGATCGGGTCCACTTCGGTCACCAGCACGCGCGCCCCGGCGCCGCGCAGGGATTCGGCCGAACCCTTGCCCACATCGCCATAACCGCAAACGATCGCCACCTTGCCCGCCATCATCACGTCGGTGCCCCGGCGGATGGCGTCCACAAGGGATTCCCGGCAGCCATATTTGTTGTCGAATTTCGATTTCGTCACGCTGTCGTTGACGTTGATGGCCGGGAAGGGCAGGTCGCCCTTTTCCTGCAGCTGGTAAAGCCGCATCACGCCGGTCGTGGTTTCTTCGGAAACGCCTTTGATCGATGCGCGGCATTTGGAATAAAAGCCCGGCTCTTTCGCCAGCCGCGCCTTGATGACCCGGAAAAGCTCTTCTTCTTCCTCGTTGGAAGGGTTGGCCAGAACCGAAGGATCGGTCTCGGCGCGCGCGCCGATCAGCACCAGCATGGTTGCGTCCCCGCCATCGTCGAGGATCATGTTGGCGACCTCGCCATTGCCCCAATCGAGAATGCGGTCGGCAAAGTCCCAGTATTCGGCCAGCGTTTCGCCCTTGTGGGCAAACACCGGAATGCCCGCCTCGGCAATCGCGGCGGCCGCATGGTCCTGGGTCGAAAAGATGTTGCACGACGCCCAGCGCACGTCTGCGCCCAGGGCGACGAGCGTTTCGATCAGCACCGCTGTCTGGATGGTCATATGGAGCGATCCGGCAATGCGCGCCCCCTTTAGGGGCTGGCTGGCGGCATATTCGGCCCTTATGGCCATCAGGCCCGGCATTTCGATCTCGGCCATCTCGATTTCCTTGCGGCCATAGGGGGCCAGCGAAATGTCCTTGACGGCGTAATTGGATGCGGCGCTCATCGGCCCGATCTCCACGTCTGATAACTGAAAAAAGCGTGGGCCGCTTATACAAGACAGAGGGCCGCTCCCGCAACCGGGATATAAAGAAAGTTTTATATCCTTAAAAACGAGCCGATGGTGAGAGCCGGATCCCCCCTGCAGCCGTCATCCCGGGCGAAGACCCGGGACCCGGTACACGGCAGAGCCAGCGTCTCCGGCCGGGACCGTTCCTCTTGCCCCAATACAAATCGACGGCATCACGAGGCAGCGCCTCCCTACATCCGCTCGGCCCGGCTGATCCTGACCCGGCTCCGCCGCCTGCGGAACGGTGCGCCGAGCAGGCTGGCCAGCACCCAGAAAACCACGAACCCCAAAGCCAGCCCGAAAATCACATAGGCCAGCCCCGCAATCGTCAGCGGCACGGCCGGCTCGAAATCCTCGAGTGCGGCTGCGCCCACTTCGGTGTCGAAATACCGCGCGATCTCGAAAAGCTGGGTTCCGGCCGGCGCCTGGCGCAGATCGGCCAGTTGGGTGGAAAGCCGTTCGTGGCGGTTGAACACCGTTTCCATGGAAATCCCGCGTTCGGTCAGAAACCCGTCGGCGCTGGCCTGATAGCGCTCCAGCCCCTCTTGCCGGGTGAGCCCGAACCGGGCGGCGTCGGCATCGAACTGCGCGATGATCGCCGTCAATTCATCGACGGCACCGGCAAGGCGCTGGGTGTATTGCTGGGAATATTCCGGGGCTTGGGACAGTGTTATGCCGCCGAGCGCGGCACCGATCAGGCAGACAATGCGCTTGAGCATCTTTTGGGGCGTCCTTTCGCCGGCGCTGAAAGTACCCTCAGGCCCCCGGTTCGCCGTCCTGGTCCTCGTCGAACCCGCAACTGACCAACTCGGTCAGCGCTTCGACGGCCTCGCGCGCCTGATTGCCCGTCGCCTGGACCAAAATCGTCGATCCCGGCCCCGCCGCAAGCATCATGAGCCCCATGATCGAGGTCCCGCCCACGGTCACGCCATCGCGGGTCACACTGACCTGCGCGTCGAAATGATCGGCCGTGCGCACGAAACGCGCCGAAGCGCGCGCATGCAGGCCGCGCTTGTTGCAGATGGTCAGCCGCTGGCAGACGGCCTTGCCCGGCTCGGTAACTGTTGTGCTCATTTTCCCAAAACGTCGTTGGCGACGTTAATGTATTTACGCCCGGCCTCCGCTGCAAGGCGCACCGCGTCGCGCATTGCCATTTCAGGCCGGATACGCGCCAGCTTGACCAGCATGGGCAGGTTCAGCCCCGCCAAAACCTCGATATCGCGATCCTGCATCACCGAAATGGCCAGGTTGGAGGGCGTGCCGCCGAACATGTCGGTCAGGATCACAACCCCATCCCCGCTATCGACCGATTCCACCGCGGCAATGATGTCCTGCCGCCGGCCTTCCATATCGTCTTCCGGACCGATGGAGACCGAAGCGATGCCGTCTTGGGGCCCCACGACGTGTTCGAGTGCCGATCGGAATTCCTCGGCAAGCCTGCCATGGGTCACGAGGACCAAGCCCATCATGATCGCTTCGCTACCTTTTTCTGTCCGCGCAACCGGGGCGGAGTCTTGATCGGGACGGTAAAGGTTTCAAGTCTTTTCGGCCCGCCATCCCGCGAAATCGGACCCGACATGCCTATATGGCGCCAAGCGCCCTTAATGCAGCATGAACCAGAAACCGCTGGTGCAGCCCGTCGATCCGCCCGCGCCGCGGAACCGGGCAGCGCGGCACCCAGATGCCCTCGATTTTGGTGGTCAGCGCCGATTCCTCGAGCAGGCGCTCTTCGTCTTCGACAAGGTCGACGACCAGATGGACATGGGCCTTCTTGGCAAAAGGCAGCGTGATGATACCGCGCCCGCGCAATTCGATCATGCCCTCGATGGTCTCGGGCGCTTCCATGATCAGCCCGTCCTCATCGCTCGACAGCACCACCCGGTCATCGGAAATCAGCAGCGCCGTCTCGCCCCGCAGCCGTGCCTGTTCGAGCAGATCAAGCGCCAGAAGCGATTTGCCGGCCCCCGAAACTCCGGTGAGAAGGATGCCGTGATGGCCGATCAGGATGCCGGTGCCGTGGGCGTTGTGCTTTTGTGCGCTCAAGTTTTCGCTCTGGGTAGGGTGAGGGTAAACACCGCTCCAGTTGCATTGCTTTGGTTGCCTGCGTCAAGCGTGCCCTGATGGGCCTGCGCGATCTGGCGGGAAATCGACAGCCCCAGCCCCGAATGGTCGCCAAAGCTCTCGGCTTCGGGCCGGTCGGTGTAAAAGCGCTGGAACACTTTTTCCGTGTCGCCCAGCCCCGGCCCCTGGTCCTCCACCCGGGCAATCACGCTCTCGGCCCTGGTCGAAATCCTCACCGTTACCGTGCCCCCGTCGGGCGAAAACGAGACGGCATTGTCGATCAGATTGGTAAAGACCTGCGCCAGCCGCGTATCGTGACCCTTGACCAGCGGCCCATATTTGCTGTCCTCGATTTCGAGCACCACCGACACATCGCGGCTGGCCGCCAGATCGGCCTGGATCGAAACGATGGCTTCTGCCAGTTCGCCCAGATTGACGATTTCGGTGTTTTCGCGCGCCAGTTCCGCATCGACGCGGCTGGCGTTGGAGATGTCGGAAATCAGCCGGTCGAGACGGCGCACGTCGTGCTGGATGATGTCGGCGAGCCGCTTGCGGTCCTTTTCGGTCCTGGCCAGCGGCAGGGTTTCCACGGCGCTGCGCAATGAGGTCAGCGGGTTCTTGAGCTCATGGGCCACATCGGCCGCGAACCGCTCGATGGCTTCGATGCGGTTGTAAAGCGCGTTTGTCATGGCCCGCAGCGAGCCTGAAAGGTGCCCGATCTCGTCGGACCGGTCGGTATAATCGGGTATTTCCGCCCGCGCCTTCATCGAGCTTTGCACCCGCTCGGCCGCCGCCGAAAGCCGCCGCATCGGCCCGGCGATCGTGCCCGCCATCAGTGCCGAAAGCGTGCCCGTCACCAGCGCCGCCACCAGCGCCAGCCGCAGGATCGACCAGCGCTCCTGGGCCACGATGGCGTCGATTTCCCCGGGGCTCGTCGACAAAAGCAACGCGCCCACCACCGAGCGCTGGCGCTGTACGGGCACCGCAACCGACACCACCAGCTGCCCGCGCTCATCGACCCGCACGATATCGGCGGGCGAACCGCTGAGCGCCGAAGCCACTTCGGGGTAGCGCAGCCCCTCATGGGCCGGATAATCCTGATAGACCGGATAGTCTCCACCGCGCAAAAGCCGGCTGAACCAGTTCCAGACAGCAAAAAAGAACGGCTGGGACTGTGCGCTCTCCTCCGTGCTCGAAGAGCGCAGGATTTCCCCGCTGGCATAGATATTGTTCGAATCGAGGATCATCAGCCCGTCCCGGTCGTAGATCCGGGCCCGCGTGCGGGTTGGGGTCACGAGGTTGCGCAAAAGCGGGGCGACCCGCTCGGGACTGATGGGAAATTCCAGCGCCGGATCGAACAGCGTGTAGGAGGAGGGGAAATCCCCCATATAGAGCTCGAGCAGCCGGTCGGGATTGACGGTGATGGAATCGGAATCCGCAGTGGCCGACGCCGCGACCGCCGCCGAAATGATCTCCCCCTGCACCCGCAGCGCGGAAACGCGCACGTCGATCAGCCCGGCCCGGAAGGTGTTGAGATACATGATCCCCGCCACCAGAACGGCCAGCGCCGCAAGGTTGAGGATCACGATCCGCCGGGTGAGGGAGGAAAAGAACGTGAAGTTGATCAGATGCCCCAACCCGCGGAAAAATGCGAACAGCGGGCGCATGAACGGCTGGCGGGCCGCCTGGCGTTCCCGGGCGGCCTTGGCCTTTTCCTCACCCTTGGAAGGGGGAGCCGATCCTGAAATGGTCTCGCCTGCGTCCAACTGGAGCGCCTTCAAACAAATGCCCAAGGCATTGTTTTATTGCTCCTTGAAGCGGTAGCCCACCCCATAGAGCGTTTCGATCATGTCAAAACTGTCGTCGGTGCTCTTGAACTTCTTGCGCAGCCGCTTGATGTGGCTGTCGATGGTCCGGTCGTCGACATAGACCTGGTCGTCATAGGCCGCGTCCATGAGCGCATTGCGGCTCTTGACCACGCCCGGCCGCTGGGCCAGCGCCAGAAGGATCAGAAACTCGGTAACCGTCAGCGTCACCCGCTGACCCTTCCAGGTGCAGGTATGGCGCTCCTGGTCCATGACCAGCGAACCGCGTTCGAGCGAGGTCTTGGGCGCGCCCTCCTCGCCATTGATCACCGTCGATCCCGCCTCCTTGGGCGCGGCGGCGCGGCGCAGCACGGCCTTGACGCGCTCGACCAGAAGGCGCTGGGAAAACGGCTTGGTGATGAAATCGTCGGCGCCCATCTTGAGCCCGAACAATTCGTCGATTTCCTCGTCCTTGGAGGTGAGAAAGATCACCGGCACGTCCGATTTCTGCCGCAGCCTGCGCAACAGTTCCATGCCATCCATGCGCGGCATCTTGATGTCGAGAATGGCGAGGTCGGGCCGCTCCGAGGTCAACCCGTCAAGTCCTGACGCGCCATCGGTATAGGTGGCGACCTGATAACCTTCGGCTTCCAGCGTCATCGAGACCGACGTCAAAATATTGCGGTCGTCATCGACAAGAGCGATCTTGGGCATGAATTTCCCTTTATCTGTTGCGAGCGCCCGGCAGGTAAGAAGGCCCCCGGCACTTTGCAATGTCGCCTGAATGAACTCTTTATGCTGACTTTTGCCGTGCACAATACGCGTAAATTATGGCAAGACCAACGCCTGCCGTGCGCACCGGTTCCGCCCTGCGCGGCTTTGTCCCGCCGCCGCCGGCCCTCATTGCGCCACTCCAACACGCAAAGGGCCGCGCGGGCCAGGGACCCAATGCCCCTCTAGACGAACGTCTTACGACCCATTGCCAGATGGAAGCGGGGACGGGTGCGGCCCTAAGGTAGCGCTCGATATATCATAGCATTAATGAGTGCCCCAGATGACCACGACGTGCCAGAGCCTTGCCAGATCCGTCGCCGCAAACGCCGCTTCGGTCCGGTTCAACGACACCGCACCGATCCTTGTTGAAACCGCCATTGCCAACAGGCAGGGGCGGCTCAGCGCCGACGGCGCCTTTGTCGCCGATACGGGCAGGTTCACCGGCCGTTCCCCGTCCGACAAATTCATCGTGCGCGACGATTTGACCGACAATCTTGTGTGGTGGGACAACACCGCGGCGCTCGATCCGGCCCAGTTCGAAACCCTGCTCGCCGATTTCACCGCATCGCTTAAGGGCGCCGATCTGTTCGGCCAGCAGCTTTTCGCCGGCGCCGATCTCAAGCACCAGCTCAATGTCGAGGTGCTCACCCCTTCGGCCTGGCATGCGCTCTTCATCCGCAATCTCTTGATCCGGCCGGCCCGCGCCGGGCTCGATGGGTTCGCGCCCGATGTGACCATCCTGCACAATCCCGCCTTCAAGGCCGATCCGGCCCGCCACGGCACCCGCTCCGAAACGGTGATCGCGCTCGATCTCAAGCGCAACATCGTTGTGATCGGCGGCACGGCCTATGCCGGCGAAATCAAGAAATCGGTGTTTTCGCTGTTCAATTTCCATGCGCCCTCGGATGGCGTTCTGCCCATGCACTGCTCGGCCAACACCGGCAAAGGGGGCGATACGGCCCTGTTCTTCGGTCTCTCGGGCACCGGCAAGACCACGCTCTCGACCGATCCCGAACGCATCCTGATCGGCGATGACGAGCATGGCTGGTCCAACGATGGCGTCTTCAATCTCGAAGGCGGGTGCTACGCCAAGACCATCAATCTCTCGCCCAGGGCCGAGCCGGAAATCTTTGCCGCCACAAAACGCTTCGGCACCGTGCTCGAAAACGTCGTGCTCGACGAAAACAGCCGCGAGCCCGATTTCGACGACGGCTCGAAAACCGAAAACACCCGCGCCGCGTACCCGCTTTATGTGCTCGACAATGTCTCGCGCACCGGCACCGGCCCCACGCCGACCAATGTCGTGCTTTTGACCGCCGATGCCTTCGGCGTCCTGCCCCCCATTGCAAGGCTTTCGCCCGAACAGGCCATCTATCATTTCCTCTCGGGCTACACCGCCAAGGTGGCCGGCACCGAGCGCGGCGTCACCGAACCTCAGGCCACGTTCTCGGCCTGTTTCGGCGCCCCGTTCATGAGCCTGCACCCAACGGTCTATGGCCGCATGCTCAAAAAGCGCATCCGTGAGAGCCTTGCCGAATGCTGGCTGATCAACACCGGCTGGACCGGCGGCGCTTTTGGCGTTGGCAAGCGCATTTCCATCAAGGACACCCGCCGCCTGCTCAACGCGGCGCTCTCGGGCGAATTGATCAATGTGCCCGCCCGCATCGATCCGGTGTTCGGCTTTGCCGTACCCCTCGCCGTCGAGGGTGTGGATTCAAAGCTGCTCACCCCGCGCGAAACCTGGCAGGACAAGGCCGCCTATGACCGCCAGTCGGCCAGGCTTGTCGGGTTGTTCGAAGCCAATTTCGAAAAATTTGCCGCCGCCGACGCCCAGATCGCCGAAGCCGGCCCCCGCCTCGCGGTGGCTGCCGAATAAGGCTTCAAGACACCCGCAGTCTCACAGTGAGGAAAGCCCGCGCCGGATACGTCCGGTGCGGGTTTTCTTTTGTGCAAGCTCTATACGTGCCAAAGTCTCCACGCTGTCACCCCGGCCTTGAGCCGCGGTCCAGTACACTCAGTGGGTGAGACAGAATCGCCGGCGCTGCCGGCTACCGGGTCTTCGCCCGGGATGACGCGGAGTTGGATGCCAGCGTCAGCGCGCCCCCGCTCTCCGGCCACCAATCAGTAAAAGATGTGGTTCCCGATCGCGGCGACCTGCGTATAGGCCGAGGCCCAGGAGGGCGAAACCGTGGTTGTGTGGAAATGCATGGCGGTGGTCAGCCCATCCTCGGGGCGCCCGCCTTCAAGCGATTTGCGATAGGCGATCATCGCCATGATGTTGGACTGAACCCAGCTTTCCCGGTCGATGATGTTGCCATGCCCGCCATCGTCGGGGCGCCCGTCGCAGGCAAAGGAAAACTGGCAGCGATTGACCATATGCGCGTTCTGGAACACCACGCCGCATACGGTGTCGGGATAGGTGCGGCTGTCGACGCGATTGAGGATCACAGAGGCCACGGCCCATTGTCCCCGGTCGGGTTCGCCGCGCGATTCATGGTAGATGGCCTGGGCAAGGCAGTGAATTTCCGAGGCGGCGACCTGCTTGCGCTCGGCGGTGCTCACATAGCCTTCGGAAACGTAGTCGCTGAGCAGATCGGCGGTCAGAACCGCCTCTTGCCCATACGCCGGAAAAAGGCTGACGAGACCGAGAACGGCCCCTGTCACCCACTTCAAGATGGCGTGTCTGCCCCGCGCCAAATGCCCCGCCATGTGTCCCCTTGTCCGGTTCGGCACCTCACAGTGATGCCGTTATCTCGTTGCCCTGACCTTTAACCCGATCCAGCCATTAACGCGATGTTAAGCTTAATCAATGGTTAATTTGTATCGTGTTTGGCTCGTATTGCAAAGAGCCCTAAACGAGGGGACTGAACGGGGAGTGCTTCAAACCCGTTGGATTTTAGGCAAATTCGCTCGGCCGAACGTCACCGCTTTTCCCGGAGACCGTCCTGGCCTGAAGCGGCATTGGAGGATCGTGGTCCTCATATTAACCGCCGTCATCCCGGGCGAAGACCCGGGATCCAGTAACCGGCGGCGCTGGCGGTACTGTCTCAAGCGCCGAGTGTACCGGACCCCGGCTCGGGGGCCGGGGTGACAGGGGATCGGTCAGCAAGGCGGGGCCGGAAGCGCAGCTTACTCCCGTTTGGAGCCAGCTCTCACCTGAATCACAACACGACTATTCCCGAATGCTTGGCCTTGTGCTCGGGCTCGACGTGGATGGTGATGATGGCGCCGGAATCGCGATCCTGCAGTGCCATTTCGATCCTGTCGCAGATGTCGTGCGCGTCCTTGACGCTCATGGCGGCCGGCACCACCAGATGGAAGTCGATGAACACGGCCTTGCCCGCCTCGCGCGCCCGCACGTCATGGGCCTCGATGGCCCCCTCGGCATTGTCGGCGATGGTCTGGCGAATGGCGTCGAGCCGCTCTGTTCCCACCGAAACATCCATCAGCCCGCCCACGCTGGCCGCCAGAAGCCTTGATCCCGACCACAAGATGTTGAGCCCGACAAGCACGGCCAGCGCCGCATCGAGCATGGGCTGACCGGTTACGACCACAAGCACCAGCCCCGCGGCCACGCCCAGCGAGGAAAACACGTCCGTCCACAGATGATGCCCGTCCGCTTCGAGCGCCGGAGATTGCAATCTGCGCCCCTGGCGCACCAGGACCACGCTCCACACCCAGTTGATCGCCGTCGCCACCATGGAAATGGCAATGCCCTCGAACGGCGCGTCGAGCGGGGAGGGGGCCGAAAACCCTTGCCAGGCCTGATAAAAGATCAAGAGCGCCGCAACGACGATGAATACGCCCTCCAGCACCGCCGAAAAATACTCGGCCTTGTAATAGCCGAACGGCATCTTGGAATCGGCGGGCCGGGCCGCCAGTTGCACGGCGATCAGCGCCGCCACCGCCGTCGCCAGATTGACGATCGATTCCAGGGCATCCGAGAGCAGAGCCACCGACCCGGTAATCTGCGCCGCCCACAATTTCAGCGCCAGGACGCCCAGAGCGACAACGATACTGCCGATGGCGAGTTTGAGGACCTGGGTCATGGCGGACATCCGGGTGGTGGGGAGCGCGGTTGGCAATACCCCTGGCGCGTGTCCGGCAAAAGTGGAACCGGTTTTGCGGTCCGGACACGCGACAAACAAGGGCTTAGAGCCAAGGATTTGATTCAATCAAATCCTGAACGGCTCTAGCTCAACCTGAGCGCCGTGTCTATCCCCTTGATTTTACTTGCAAATGCTCTTGCAACCCATTTGCAGACCGCGGTGCGGAGACCAGATGCTCATGGGCATGGGCCATGCTTTCGAGCACCGCCACGCACAGCGCCGCGATATCGTCGGACGGTGCAACCAGATCGGGCACCATCACGGTGCGCATTCCTGCCGCATGGGCCGCCCTGACCCCGGAAACCGAATCCTCGAACGCCACGCAATGGACCGGATCGACGTTCAGCCGCCGCGCCGCCGTCAGATACGGCTCGGGATGGGGTTTTGGATTGATGACGTCGTCGCGGGTGACGATGGTATCGAAAAACCCGATAACACCCGCCGCTTCGAGATGGCCCAGCGCGTGATTGGCCCGCGAGGATGTCGCCACCGCCAGCGGAATATCGAGTTCGCGCAGCGCCGTGACCAGTTCCACGGCGCCCGGCTTGACCGGCACGGCATCGGCCATGCGGATCTTCATGGAGGCCCGGCATTTGTCGTCGAACATTTCATAGGGGAAATGGGTGCCGAAACTGTCCACCAGCAGCGCCGCGGTCGCTTCGTGCGACGAGCCGACCATCCGTCCATGCACGAGATCGGTCATTTCGAACCCCATCTCCGTGCACACTTCATAGACGATGGCCTTGAACACCGCTTCGGTATCGAGCAGCGTTCCGTCCATATCGAAAATGACGGCGTCGAAGGGATGGGCGAGTGGGGACATGTCAGGCTTTTGGCTTCTTTCCGAAAGCATAGCCCCCTAACACGATCATCACGGCGATAAAAGTAGTCATCATGGTCTCCTTGTGCCCTCAGGTCTCGTCATCGGGCCCTTCGTCCACATCGGGCATGTCCTTGCCCGCGATTTCGGTTTCGCCCTTGCGTTGCCGCCGGCGCCTGGGCTTGGCCTCCAGCGTTCGGGTCGACGCGTCCGGGGCCTCCCCGCCCGCAGCGTCGTCCTCGCGCACCATATGCATGGGCGGGGCCTTGCCGTCCTTGCCCACCCCGAAATAGAGCGTCTGGTGGGGGAAGGGGATTTCGATGTCGCGCTCGTCGAAAATGCGTTTGACGATGGCATTGTAGGCCCGCTTGATGCCCCATTGCTTGCCGGGCAGCGTCTTGATGCGGGCCCGCAGCACCACTTCGCTCGCCCCGAACGCATTGACGCCCATCCATTCGAAATCGTCGATGATCGCGCTCTGGTGTTCGGGATCGGCCCGCAATTGCTCGAACGCCTCGAGCATGGCCTGCCGGGCCTCCTCGACATTTTCGCGATAGCCCACCCCCATGTCGATGACGGCATAGGAAAAGCCGCGCATGAAATTGGTGACGGTATCGACCGAGGAAAACGGGATGATGTGAAAGGAGCCCTCGAGGTCGCGCAGCGAGACCGAGCGGATGGTCAGCCGCTCGACCACCCCCGAAATCCCGGCCAACGACACCACGTCCCCCACATCGATCGCCCCTTCGAGCTGGATGAAGATGCCGGTGATGATGTCTTGGACAAGTTTTTGCGCCCCGAACCCGATGGCCAGGCCCAGAACCCCGGCCGAGGCCAGCAGCGGGGCGATATTGATGCCGATTTCAGACAGCACGAACATCAGCGTGATGACGATCAGCGCGATGGTGAGCGCATTGCGCAACAGCGCGAACAGCGTTCGCTTGCGCGCCGTGGCCCCCGGAGCGAGGTCCGGATTGACCTGGCTGTCCATCCAGGTGTTGAGCCCCACCCAGGCAAGGATCGCAACGGCCAGGATGACAAGGATCGTCACCGCCGATCCGGCCACCCGCGCCCCGAACTCGCTTTCGACGAAATCGACGAAGTTGAAGAACCCCAGTTTGTGTAGGCAGAACACCAGTATGGCGCCAATCACGATGAACCGCACCACCTTGAGCACGGCGGGCACGATCTTGTGCAGCTGCCGCTGCAACTCGGGCGAGCGCTGGCGCAGGCGTTCGGGCAGGTTGAACCCGTTGCGGGCGCTGCGCTTGATGAGATTGAGGATCACCACCCCGATCATGATGGCGATCACCACCTGCACATTGTCCCACACATAGGCCTGAAACTGGACGCTGGTGCGCGTGAGAGCGATCACCGCCAGAACGGCGAGGTAGATCAGCGCAAAGACGTGCCAGTTGCGGATCGGCAGGCCCAGCCCGCGCTGCGCCTCCCTGGTCTCGATCATCGCCATCAGCTTTTGCTTGACCGGCTGGCGCGCCACCAGCACGGCCACCGCCATGGCAATCAGCGTCAACAGCAGGAGAACGACCGAGATGGCCCGCCCCGCCGCAAACGAAACGCTTGCGGTGATCAGCGGCAGCACCATCATCTGCCCGAAGACAAACAGCGAGATGATGAACCGCGACCACCCCATCACCGATTTCGCTTCGCTGTCGGACAAATGCACAAGCCGCTGCTCGGGCAGGTTTGGCGACACGATACTCAAGATGATCGCCATGACGATCTCGACCATCACGAACGCGTTGAGATAGAGCGCATGCTCGAGCTGGATCACCCCGGCCTCGCCCAGAAGGGCCGCCGCGATGCCATAGCCCACCGCATAGGGAATGGCCGCGGCCAGCACGTCGAGAATGAATTCGAGCACCAGCGCCACCGGCTTGGCGACCCAGCCCCCTGAATCGAACACCGCCCGCAACCGCTCGCGCGGAACGCGCACGATGCGCCGCATCAAAAACAGCCCGCCATAGGTCACAACCACCAGAATGGCGACATTGGCCAGAATGGCGCCCAGCGCATTAAGCTCGGAGATCGAGAGCGCCGAAAAGATTTCCGGCGTGGCGGCCAGTTGCCGCCCCAGCTGGCCCAGCGAGGCCATTGTGCTGTCCACCGCCGACCGCGTCACCTCCGAAATCTGCGCGCCGATCGAGCGCAACTCATCGCCCTCGCCGCTTGCCGCCGGTTCCTCGGCCGTGCCCTCGGTCTGCGCGCTGCCCTCAAGTCCCGCTTCAAGCTCGGCGATCAGCGCATCGCGCGCCGCATCGTCGCGCAGCACCTCGATCAGCTGGCTCAGCGCCTGCTGCGGGTCCTGGGTCGCACTCTCGCCGCTTTCCGATTGCGCAAGGGCCGGCATGGCGAGCCCGGCGCAAACAACGAGCATGGCGAAAAGCTGAAAAAGGCGGGAGAGAATGGAAAGCGGCATGGACCTGCAGATGGGCTGATGAAATATGCGCCGCAGGCTATCCGCCTTGGCGCTCCGATTGAACCCCCCGCCGCCCATTCGGTTGCCCCCGAGCGCAGATTTTTTCCTCCTGCGGGCAAATCCGGGCTGTCGCCGAACCGGCGCGATGATAATGTCGCCGCCAACACCGGATGGAGGCGATAATGGCAACGGGCAGGATTTTCATCGGCGTGGGCGGCTGGACCTTCGAGCCCTGGCGCGGCACCTATTACCCGCAAAAACTCACGCAAAAGCGCGAGCTCGAACACATGGGCGCAACCATGACCGGGGTCGAGGTCAACGGCACCTTCTACGGGTCGCAAAAGCCCGAAAGCTTTAGAAAATGGCACGACGAAGTGCCGGCCGATTTCATGTTCACCTTGAAGGGCACCCGCTACGCCACCAATAAGAAGGTGCTGGCCGACGCCTCCGAATCGGTTCTCCGCTTCACCGCATCGGGCATCGTCGAGCTCAAAGACAAGCTCGGCCCCATCAACTGGCAGCTCGCCGCCACCAAGAAATTCGACCCCGCCGATTTCGGCGCCTTCCTCAAACTCCTGCCCGCCACCCAGGACAACAAAACCCTCCGCCACGCCCTCGAAGCCCGCCATGAAAGCTTTGCCAACGCCGAAGCCGTCGCCCTGGCCCGCGAGAACGGCGTGGCGCTGATCACCGGCGCCGACGCCCAATATTCCGTCATCGCCGACCCCACCGCCGATTTCGTCTATCTGCGCCTCCAGGGCACCTCCGAGGACAACGAAAAAGGCTATTCGGAAAAAGACCTCGACGCCTGGGCCGACCGCATCGTGACCTATGCCAAAGGTGGCGTCCCCACCGATCTTCCCAGCTTTGCCGCCGCCCCCGCCGAAACCCCCCGCGACGTCTTCGCCTTCGTCATTTCCGGTTTTAAGGAAAAAAACCCCGCCGCCGCCATGGCGCTGATCGAAAGGGTCAAAAAGCTGGCGAGCTGACCCCGCTCAGCACCGCTCACGCAAACCGCCGCGCCGCGTCCACCGCCAGCCCCAGCCCCACGGCCCCGAACCGGTCCGATTGGGCGATCCGCGCATGGGCAAAACGCGCATCGACCAGCGCCCGCACCTGCCGCACCTGCGCCCCGCCCCCGGTCAGGATCACCGTTTCGATCGCCGAAGCGCTCACCCCCGCTGCAGCCAGCGCATCGTCGAGCGCCGCCCCGATCTTGCCGGTCAGCCCCGCGCTCGCCGCTTCAAATTCCGCCCGCGTTGTGGCAATGGCCAGCGACAGCCCCGGCTCGGCGAGCGTGATGTCGACCATCGGCGTATCGGTCAAAGCGATCTTTGCCGCCTCCACCTGCCCGGCCAGCCGGTGCCCCGAGCGGTGGGCGAGAAGGTGCCGAAACCGCTCGAGCGTGTCCGGCTCCGCCGCCTCGCGCTGCAATTCGCGCATGTCGCGCAAGATTTCGGGACGATAGAGCTGGTTGATCCTGTGCCAGGTCGCCATGTCGTGAAAATACCAGCGCGGCATCTCCCGCTTGCCGTCGCGCGTTAAGGTGCCCAACCCCATTTCGGGCATCACCTTGAAAATGTTGAGCTGCCGGTCGAAATCGGTTCCGCCCACATGCACGCCCGTCGTGCTCAAGATGTCTTCGCGCCGGTCGGTGCTGGCCCGGCGTTGCGGCGAAAGTTTCAGCACCGAAAAATCCGATGTGCCGCCCCCGATATCGACAACCAGCGCCAGCGCTTCGGCCTCCAGCGTGCGCTCGAAATGCAGCGCCGCCGCCACCGGCTCGAACTGAAATTCGACATGGGAAAACCCAACGCTGCGCGCCGCCGCTTCGAGCTGGTTTTGCGCCGCCCGGTCCGCGCCTGAATCCCCGTCGACGAAATAAACCGGCCGCCCCAGAACCACCTGCTCGGGCATCGCCCCGGTGTGTACGGTCAGCCTGTCGCGCAAATGGCTCAAAAACCGCCCGATCAACCCCTCAAACCCGATCCGCTCGCGCCCGATCTGGGTGGTCTCCGCCATCAACGCCGTCCCCAGCACCGATTTGAGCGCCCGCATGAACCGCCCCTCGGCCCCGTCCATATATTCATGCACCGCCGACCGCCCGAAATGGGTGCTCTGATCCTCGAAACTGAAAAACAGCGCCGAAGGCAACGTCACCGCGTCCCCTTCCACCGGGATCAACACCGGCGCGCCATCGGCCCCGACGACCCCGATCGTGGAATTGGTGGTGCCGAAATCGACCCCACAATAAAGCGATGCCATGGAAAACCCGACCCAAACCACCCCCGCCCGCAAACCCGCGCCGCCGAGGCAAAAACAAAAAGGGGCGCCGATCTAGCCTATCTGCCCAGCCGTGGCAACCGGCCCCCGACGATCAACCCTCCCCCACCGTCATCCCGGCCTTAGCGATCAGTCCCCCCTCCACCGTCATCCCGGCCCTGAGCCGGGATCCAGTACGCGGCAGCGCTGATGCTTTTGCTCGACGGCAACAATGGGGTGGGGAGGGGGCTTACGGGATTTGGCCGCGAGTTGGGAAGCGGCCATTCATCCAATAGATTCTGACGGTGAGGGCTATGGTGCGGCCAGTGTTATCGTATGCGGATCTATCACTCTACCCTGTACGGTATCGCCTTCCCTGAAGTGCTCCTGAAACCACTCAGCAATCCGCTGGTTTCCACCCACGACCCGGACAGCACCAGTACGGTTTGCCGTCCTGTTGATCTTGGAAACGACGGTCTGGCTGCCGTCGCTGAAGACGATACGGATGGGATCGCCGTCCTTGCCGAGAGAACGGCTCGCTTCGACACCGGGATTCAAGAAGCCCTTGTAGTAATAGGTCGATCCCAGCACGATCGAGAAGGATGCCAGGGCCGTGCCGGATGCCGCAGGTCTGGACAGGACATCGTTTTCAGGGCTGGTACCCTGGCGCTCGGTTTCCTCCGCCTCCTCGCGTTCGGCTTCTTCCGAGATCGACTGACCTTTTTCGCGGCCATTCCATGGAGGATCGAATGCTCGGATCAGACTATCCTCGAGGCCTGCGGCCAGGTTGATCTCGAAATCAGCGTACTGGAGGTGCGTTATCGGTGCGAAAGCAAAGATGCGGATTTCATGGCCTTCGGCGATGGCCGTCCTGATGTTGTGGTGGCAGCGCAGATTGGTTGCCTGTCGCTTTCCCGGTCGGCAGTAGCCGATATAGCGTTTCCTGATCGAACGGGCTGTTTTGCCAATGTAGAGAACCCGCTCACCACGCACGAAAGCATACAGAGCGTTTGACGCGTCAAACAGAACTTGGTTCGCATCCGCGTCCTCTCCATCGAACTCGTAGGTAATAAAGTCGCCTGAAGGCTCCCATCGGCCGACATCGACGAAACCGAGATTCAAGAGCACTTCGGCATTCAATTCCGGATGCGCCATGTGTGGATGCCTCCCCATGCCCAAGGTCATTTCTGGGCAAGACAGTCCCGGTGTCAACAATGCAAGACCCGGGCTACTACTCCGTGCGCCAGAACCTGACAGTCTCTTAGCCCCGATTTAGCCACAGCACGAAAGGCTGCTTTCGGCAATCCACAAAGCGCCATCGAGTGACCGAAATGGGGTCGACTGCTGACGGGCGAATTGGGGTGGGTTCCTGCTCGTCCGCTTCCGGGTGGCGGGCTTAGGAAAGCGGCCATTCAGGTGGTCGCTGAGCTTCGACAGCAGCGCGCCCTCTTTTAGGTCATTAACAACGCCTCTTGGATTCCCTGAATGCAGGCGGTCGGGGCAAGTGGAGGCGATGGCGATTTGGGGCAATTTCTGCCCGACGGCTGAGTAAAATGGTGTCTATAGGGTAGACTAGAATTGCTCCCAATCAGCAGCGAGCGCGGTATTACCTGATATCTGCGATACGGGTCGAACAGCCTGTGCGGGTTTGGCCAACTTCTGCGACTGCGGTACCGACTGATCGGGACCGTTCAGTCGGAACACCGCCACAATCTGATCGAGTTCAATCGCCTGGGCTTCGTTCTGCTCAATGGCGGCATTGGTTTCTTCCACCAGCGCTGCATTGTGCTGGGTCATCTCGTCCATGGTCCGCACCGCGACGTTCACCTCTTCAAGCGCCTGCGACTGCTCGCCATTGGCCTTGGCAATGGCATCGATCAGCCCCGCGCTTTCCTCGGCGCGGGTCTGGATATCGAGCAAGGTCTCGGCGGCGCGCGCAACCAACTGGGTGCCGTTGCGCACCTCGCCCGCGCTGGCGTCGATCAACTGCTTGACCTCGCTGGAGGCCTGGGCCGCGTTCTGCGCCAGGCGTCGCACTTCCACTGCCACCACGGCAAAGCCCTTGCCGGCTTCGCCGGCGCGCGCCGCTTCCACCGAAGCATTGAGCGCCAGCAGATTGGTCTGGAAGGCGATGTCGTCGATCATGCCGATGATATTGGAGATCTTGGCCGAGGAGGTTTCGATGGCGCTCATGGCCTGATTGGCTTCGCCCATCACCGCGCCGCCTTCGGTCGCGCTGCGCGACAATTGGCGAGCCGTGTCGCTGGCGGTTGCTGCCCGCCTGGCATTTTCCACCACCGCCGTGGAAAGCTGTTCAACCGATGCAGAGGTCTGCTCAATTGTCGCCGCCTGCCGCGTGGTGCGGTCGGCCAGATCATTGGCGCCGGCCAGAATTTCTCCGGTCGCCGTCTTGAGTGAGCGGGAGGTCTGCTGCAATTGCCCGACGATCTCGGTAAGCCGTTCCGCTACCGCATTGGTGTCCTGCTTGATCTGGTCGAATTCGGGGTCGAGGGCCTCGGTCACCCGGCTGGTGAGATTGCCCTGGGCCACATCACGGAGTACCGCCCCGGTCGCGGCGACGGCCTTGTCGATTTTTGCGCGCGCGGCGTCATCGGCCTCTCGGGCATCGGCCGTCAGTTTGTCGAAATAAGCGGAGACGCCAATGTCGACATCAAGCAGCATGGATTTGAGCACGGCCACCAGCATGTCGGCCATGGCATCGGCATCAGCCAGCACGGCCTCGGCCGTGCGCGGCACGGAACGGCCGAAGCGGCCTTTTTCCGGCTCGAGCGCTGCCGCCATGGTGTCGTGCACCAATCCGCGCACCAGTGTTTCCATGATCAGGCCATAGCCGCCGATATGCCAGCGCGGCTCCAGCCCGATCTTGGCATGGCGGAGCCCCACCTTGCTGCTTGCCTCCATATAGGCTTGATCCAACTGCCCGGTCGCAATGGCCGACCAATGTCCTAGCTGCTTGGACTTGGCCCGATCCATCTGTGGCTTGCCATCAAAGAAGCGGGCCACGGCTGGCACCTCGGCGATCTTGGCGTAAAACCGGGTCAGGGCTGGCTCGAGATGAGCCTCGATCAGCGGCTGGGCGCGGGCGATGCTGCCTCGCGCAGCGTCATCAAGACCGATAAAGTCGAGACGGGACTGGAGAAGATCGGCGGTATCGGAGGTCATGGTGAGAGGCTTCCAGATTGGCGTCTGTGACGTTCTATGCCGATCGAGATTCCCAAATCTTGATCTGGATCATAGTCCCGGAGAACATAGCCAATCGTGGTAAAGTATCGGTTATCGCGTGTGGGGATAATCAGTTTTCCGCCAGGTTGGAGCAGGCAGCGCTTCGGTGTTTTTTCAGGTCGACGGCTCGGCCCTGCGCTCCAGAATAGCTTAGGGTCGGCCTGCGTTTAGCTCTGCCATTCGGCGAAAGGTGAACGGCAGGTTTCGTCCTGCGACGGATACGCTCGGTATGACCGAAATGGGGTCGCAAGCTGACCCCGAGCCGCTAACCACGTCGAATTGCCCGCGCCTTCCCACCTTGACACCCCCACCAATCCGCCACACATAAAGTTACATGAAACCCCGCAACCCCACACCCCCCGCTTTCGGCGCCGGCCACGCCAGCACTTATGCCGCGGGCACGCCGCGCAAGGTGCCCGGCTTCGATGGCCTGCACGCCATGACGTCCCAGCTTCTGGCCGAGGGCGTGAAAGAGGATGGGAAAATTCTGGTGCTCGGGGCCGGTGGCGGGCTCGAGCTCAAAGCGCTGGCCGAGAACCATCCCGGCTGGACTTTTGACGGCGTCGATCCCTCAGCCGATATGCTCGCGGCTGCCAAAGACACCATCGGCCCCCACGCCGCCCGCATCCGCCTCCATCACGGATATATCGCGGACGCCCCCGATGGCCCCTTCGATGGCGCCGTGTGCCTTTTGACCTTCCATTTTATCCCCCGCGAACACCGGCTCGAAACGCTCCGCCAGATCCGCCGCCGCCTTGCCCCCGGCGCGCCCTTTGTCCTCGCCCATATCAGCTTTGCCCAGACCGAGCCCGAACGCAGCCAATCGATCGCCCGCCACATCGCCTTCGGCGGCGGCGATCCGCAAAACCAGGCCGCCCGCTCCGCCATCGCCACAAACCTCACCATCCTCGCCCCCGAGGAGGAAGAAGCGATGCTCAAAGCGGCCGGATTTACCGATATCACCCTGTTCTACGCCGGCCTGAGCTTCCGCGGCTGGGTCTGCTACGCCTGATCTCACGCCACCTTGCGCGCCGCCTGATCCGCACCAAACGCCCGCCCGAACCGGTTGCCCAGAAACGCTGTAAGCTCGATCTCTTCCTGCGCCACGAACCCCTTTTGCGCCAGATCGCCCGCCGCCAGCATGTCGAGCACCGTCAGGATGCCCGCCGCCGTGGTGATCTGGATGGCCGAGCGTTCCCTGGTGCCCACATGGCCCGAAAGCACGGTGCGCTCGAAAATCTCATGCGCGGTCTTGCCGTCTTTGGTGCCCGTCACGTCGACCCGGATCACCACCATGTCCTGCCGGGTCGTGGTCAGCGCATGCCGGAAAATGTCCAGCGCCAGGTCGCGCCGGTCCTTAAGGTTCAGATCGTTGAGCAGCAGCTTCATGATCCGCGCATGGCCGGGATAGCGGATGGTGCGATAGTTGAGGCTCTTGACCTTGCCCAAAAGCTTTTCGGGGGTCGAGCCCAGCCCGCCCGACGTGTTGAACGCTTCATAGGCCACCCCATCGATGGTCAGGTCCTCGATATCCTCGAGCGGCGCGATTTCCGCCATCTTCCCATTAACGATCGCCTCGCACGGCTCGCAATATTCATTGATCACCCCCTCGGGCGACCAGGTTAGCGCGTAATTGAGCACATTGGTGGGAAACTGCGGCAGCGCCCCCACCTTCATCGCCACGCTGTCCAGCGTAGCGAACTGTTTGGCCAGACTCATCGCGGCAATGGCGATGAACCCCGGCGCCAGCCCGCATTGGGGGATAAAGGCGGTCTCGGCCTTCGCGGCGATCTCTTTCACCCGCCGCGTCGATTTCACGTCCTCGGTCAGATCGAGATAATGGACCTTCGCCGCCGCCGCCGCTTCGGCGATCCGCGTGGTCAGCGAATAGGGCGCCGCCGACAAAACGGCAAATTTCCCAGAAAGGATTTTTTCCAGTTCTCCCGGCTCGGCCACTTCGCAGCGCGCGGTTTTCACCTTCGCGTCGATATCGAGCGCGGCCAGCGCTTCGGGTGATCGGTCCACCACCGTCACCGCGAAATCGCCGCTCTGGCTTGCCATGTCCGCGATGGTCGCACCGATCCGTCCGGCGCCGATCACAACGATCTCTTTCATCCCAAAACCCCTCTTGGTCAAAGATCACAAATGTTGTGGCACCGAACGCTCAACTCCATAGCTTTTGGCACCAATGTTTTTGATGATGACACACAGTTTCGTTGATTTGCAGCCCGCAATCAGACAGAATAACGGCGCCATAAGCGCAAATAGACGAAAATTTACGCCACAATGACGAAAATTAACGCCGACCGCCAACTGATCGCCCTGCTGCGCGAAAACGCCCGCATGCCGGTCGCCGAGATTGCAAGAAAGCTAGGAATTTCAAGGAGTACGGCCCAGTCGCGCCTCGAAAGGCTCGAG
Organism: Pelagibacterium nitratireducens; assembly: GCF_037044555.1. Classification (NCBI taxonomy): domain Bacteria; kingdom Pseudomonadati; phylum Pseudomonadota; class Alphaproteobacteria; order Hyphomicrobiales; family Devosiaceae; genus Pelagibacterium; species Pelagibacterium nitratireducens. The sequence goes on along the minus strand of NZ_CP146275.1, from coordinate 3,594,739 downwards.
CGCAATGGCACCATTGCCGGCTATGTCGTAAAGCTCTCCTACGACTATCTCGCCGGCCAGATCCGGGCCCATCTGATGGTCACGGTCTCCCCCAAGCTCGCGCCTAAGGTCTTCAGATTCTTGGATGATTTGATAGAAGTCCGCGCCGTCCACTCGGTCTCGGGCAGTTTCGACATGATCGTCATCGTCGAAGCCCCCTCCGTCGCCGAACTCGACTCCGTCATCGACAAAATCGGTGCGCTCGACGGAGTCGAGCGCACCATGTCATCAATCATTCTCTCAACGCGGATCGACCGTTAAGAGCCTGATTTGCCTTGGAATTCCGCAACGGTATCCGCGGCAATCTGCTGCAGAAATGCGGCGGTTTCACCATCCAGCCGGCCGAAATAATCATACTCCAGCCCCACCGGCGAAGCGTCATAAAGCGTCGCATACGTCGTCGCCGCCGCCAGATAGGTGCCGGCCAGACTGGGGTGGCTATGGTCGAACTCCATATGCAGTTCGAGGTCCGGCCGCTCCTCATAGGCCCTGGCAAACGCCAGCCCTACAGGGATCACCAGCGCATCCACTTCTGCCCCGACATCGGTATAAAGCGCGGCCAGATTTGCCGTCATTTCCGGGTCGTGGCTGTTATGCCCTTCGGCATAGGCGTGGCTCATGTAAAGCACTGTTTGTGCACCGCTTTCATCGATCAGCGCATCGGCGGCAACCACCGCGTCCCGGAAGCGTGCACTGCGCGATTCCGAATTGGCCGCCGCGCTGTGGCCTTGCAGAATCACCACGTCGAAAGGTTCCTCATACCCGATCGCATCGGGCGTGAGGTAGTGCGCGAAGGGGTGCATGTCGAGCGAACCGCCCGAAATGGTGATCGAGCGATAGGCCAGATCTTCGATCCCCTCGCCTTCGCCAACCATGCGGCTGGTGTGATTGTGCAGACTATCATTGTAATAGAAATACGAATTGCCAACGAACAGGATTTGCCTGGGGGCATCCAACCCGACATCGGAAGCGCCCGGCTGAGCGGCCATATCCTGGCCGAATGCTGAAGTCGAGGCGAGCAGAACCATGGCTCCAACAAGGGAGCGGGTAGCAATAGTCATTTGATTTTCCTCCATAATCCACACGCCTGTGCACTGAGAGGTCACACAGGGATGGACGTTGATGGCTAGTCCTGCATCGGGACGGCAGCAACCGGCGGACGAAGAAATATCGCGTCTTTTTCGCGCGCGATCCGGCCAATGGGTGGAAACGGGAACATTATCCCCGCCTTCGTGTAGCGTGTTACACCCATCTTCGTGATCGGCTATTTGCGGATCTCATAAAGCCGGAAGCGGTTTGCGTTTGGCGCGAATGCCATCAGGAAGTGATTTTCGCCGATTTTGTAGATTTCGGCCACGGCATCGAACTCGCGTTGCTCATCGGTGGCCTCGCCCGGGGTCATCGCTGAATAAATCCTCGGACCCTCATAGCCGTAATAGAGGGCGCCGACAAAGAACACGCTTTCGGCGTCAAGCTGAGCCATCAGGCCCCGATGCCGCTGACTGCCCGAGTCCTTATCAAGGACCATGGCCTGACCCTCAGGATAAATCCGGGCGGGAAAATACTGATAGATGAAGGCCCCGTAATCGGTCGCCTGCAGCGAACGCATCCGCCAGGCCCCTTCAAGTTCGCCAATCGAGAATGGCAGATGCTCCGCCTCGACCAGACGTTGAAAGTCCGGAATGGAATCAAGAGTTTCCTGATCCTCGGAGCTGTCTTTGAGCTGGTCGAGCAACCCCTCGAGCCCGGCCGCCCAGCCTTGGGCCAGCGATTGGTCCGCAGGATAGAGCTGGCCGAACAGTGTTTTTGCGTAGTCGCTGGTATCCGGAGCTTGACCAAGCGCGGGAACGCCGAGCATCGCTGCAATCAGAATGGTCACAAGGCGCGTCACTGTCGTCCTCCGATAAGCCCCTGGCAGATTGGGTCGCATCTGGAACAGTGAACGCGCTCTGCGGCACGATTCTGGCAAAGCCCTTTTTAGCGCACGATTTTCCGCCCGGTGCCCGCGTCAAAGCAGTGCAGATGCGCGTATTGGACAAAGAGCGGCAGCCTGTCGTCATGCTCACCGGGGTGAATGCCCTGTGTACGCAGCACCAGTTCCTTGGCGATCCCCTCCGCATGGGCATAGACCAGACTTTCCGATCCAACCAGCTCGACGGCGTCCACTATCACATCGAGCTTGAGATGGGGCTCGGCCGGCGGCATCAGCGTTATGTCTTCGGGCCGGATGCCGATGGTTCCACACTGGGATGAAACGAAGTCGGGCAGACCGCCCGCCACCCGTGCGAGCGCCTGGGTATCGAGTAGGTTCATGCCCGGTGACCCCATGAAGCCGGCGACAAACACGGATTCGGGATTGGTGTAGATGTCGAGCGGCTTGCCGACCTGTTCGATTTTCCCGCCATTCATCACCACCAGCTTGTCGGCCAGCGTCATGGCTTCGAGCTGATCGTGGGTCACATAGACCGACGTTGTGCCCAAGGTGCGCTGCAGCCTGCGAATTTCCACCCGCATTTGCCCACGCAGCTTGGCATCGAGATTGGAGAGCGGCTCGTCGAACAAGAACGCCTTGGGCTTGCGCACGATGGCCCGGCCCATGGCCACGCGCTGGCGCTGACCGCCCGAAAGCTGACGCGGCTTTCGGTCGAGAAAGGCCTCGATTTCGAGAATGCGCGCCGCTTCATTGACGCGCTCTTCGATCTCGGCCTTCGGCGTCTTGCGGTTTTTCAGCCCGTATTCGAGATTGCCGCGCACGCTCATATGTGGATAAAGCGCATAGTTCTGGAACACCATGGCGATGTCGCGTTCGGCCGGTTCGAGCTTGTTGACGAGTTTTTCGCCGATCCGAACCTCGCCTGACGTGATGGTTTCCAGCCCGGCCAGCATGCGCAAAAGGGTCGATTTTCCGCAGCCCGAGGGGCCGACGAGAACGACCAGGTCGCCATCCTCGATCGACAGGTCGATGCCTTTGATCGCCTCGACATTGCCGGGATAGATCTTGCGGACGTCGGAGATTTCGATTGTAGCCATTGGTGTTATTTCTCGGTTTCAACCAGGCCCTTGATAAACAGGCGCTGCAAGAGGAGGACGACGAGCACGGGCGGCACCATGGCCAGCATCACGGTCGCCATGACAAGGTTCCAGGCCGGCTCCCGATCGGTATTGGCCATCAGCCGCTTGATACCCATCACGATTGTATAGAACTGCTCCTGGGTCGTGATGAGCAGCGGCCAGAGATATTGCACCCAGCCATAGATGAACATGATCACGAACAGCGCGGCGATGTTGGTGATCGAAACGGGGATCAGGATGTCCTTGAAGAACTTCATGGGACCCGCCCCATCGACGCGTGCAGCTTCCATCAGCTCTTCGGGCACTGTCATGAAGAACTGCCGGAACAGGAACGTGGCGGTCGCCGAGGCGATCAGCGGAAGGGTGAGCCCGGCATAGGAATTGAGCATTCCAAGATTGGCGACGACGGCAAAGGTCGGAATGATGCGCACCTCGACGGGCAGCATCAGCGTAACAAAGATCATCCAGAACGCCAGCATCCGGAAGGGGAAGCGGAAATAGACGATGGCGAACGCCGAGGTGATCGAAATGGCGATCTTGCCCACGGCAATGATCATGGCCATCCAGAACGAATTGCCCAGCATCAGCCACACTGGCGGCGTACCCGCAACCTCGAGACCCGAACCCAGCATCTGCGAATAGGTGGCGCCCATGTTGTCGCCCGGCAGAAGCGGCATCACGCCGCGCACGAAAGCCGAAGGTTCGTGGGTGGAAGCGATGAACGCGACATAGACCGGAAAGGCGACGATCAGAACGCCGACGATCAGGATCAGATGGGTGAGGAAATCGAGCCAGGGCCTGTTTTCAACCATGTCTGAGGCCTTCCTAGTAATTGACCCGACGTTCCACGTAGCGGAACTGGATGAAGGTGAGGATGATCACAATGCCCATCAAAAGAACCGATTGGGCCGATGAAGAGCCGATGTTGAGCCCTGCCACGCCGTCAGTATAGACCTTGTAGACCAGCGTCATCGTTGACTGGCCCGGTCCACCTCCGGTCGTGGCGTCGATCACCCCGAAGGTCTCGAACATCACGTAATTGATGTTGATGATCAGAAGGAAAAACGTCGTCGGAGAGAGCAGCGGAAAAACGATGGTCCAGAACCGTTTGAACGGTCCGGCGCCATCGATTGAAGCGGCTTCGGACAGCGAGGCGGGGATTGATTGCAGTCCGGCGACAAAAAACAGGAAATTATAGGAAATCTGCTTCCACGCGGCGGCGATGGTGATCAGCGTCATCGCTTGCGTGCCGTCGACGCGATGGTTCCAGTCGATGCCAAACCACTCGAGCACATAGGGCAAAAGCCCGATCGTGGGGTTGAACAGGAACCACCAGAGCACGCCTGCCACAACCGGCGCTACCGCATAGGGCCAGACCAGAAGGGTGGTATAGACTTTCGCGGTGCGCAGGATCCTGTCGACGCAGACGGCCAGGAGCAGCGCAAACCCCATCGAAAGCACAGTGACCGAAACGGCAAACACCGCAGTTCGGCCAAGCGCATTGAGATAGCTCGGATCAGAAAGGATGCGGGTGTAATTTTCGAACCAGACGAATGTGGTCCTAAAGCCGAACGGATCTTCGCGCTCGAAGCTCGATTTGACGGCCTGGCTGGCTGGCCAAAGAAAAAAGATTGCAGTGATCACCAGCTGCGGCGCCAAAAGCGCGTAGGGAAGCCAGCGATTGGTGAAGATCGACCGTTTGGTCTGCATTGAGCGCCCCTGGGTAGCGTCTCATCCACCGGTCTTCTTGTGTCGGACCGGTTTGATGGACGAGACCCCGGCCCAATAAGCCGGGGTCCCATTGATGTTTCTCGGATCCGCTTAGGAGTTGGCGGCCTGGAAATCACGCAGGATCTGGTTGCCGCGTTCCACGGCAGAGTCCAGAGCTTCCTGGCCGGTCTTTTCGCCAGCCAGAACCGACTGCAGCTCCTCGTCCATGACCATGCGGAACTGCGGCATGTTGCCAAAGCGCAGGCCCTTGGAGTTTTCGGTCGGGGCGTTGAGGTTGATCTGCTCGATGGCGATATCGGCACCGGGGTTTTCGTCGTAATAGCCCTGTTCCTGGCTCAGCTCGAAAGCAGCCTGGGTGATCGGCAGATAGCCGGTGCCCTGGTGCCATTCGGCCTGAACCTCGGCCGAGGACAGGTAGTCGAGGAAGGCGGCTGTCGCCTGGTACTCGGCTTCGTCATGGCCCGAAAGAACCCACAGGGTCGCGCCACCGATGATCGAGTTCTGCGGAGCGCCTTCGATGTCGTCATAGATCGGCAGCATGCCATAGCCAACTTCGAAATCGGCATTGGCGATAACGCCGGCGCGCGAGGCGGACGAACCCATATAGATGGCGCACTCGCTCGAATAGAAGGCCGGAGCATTGTCCGAACCACCGGCCGGGCCGCCATAAACAAAGATGCCTTCATCCTGCCAACGGGCCAGATCGTCCCAGAAGCGGGCGAGTTCGGGGCTGTTGAAGGTGTATTCGGTATCAAGGCCACCAAAGCCGTTTTCGAGCGAGCCGTAAGGCAGGTTGTGGAGCGCGGAGAAATTTTCCGAACCGATCCACGTGGCGGTGTAAGTGATCGCCATGCCGCAGCTTGCAGCGCCCGATTCAATGATCTGGCGCGAGAATTCTTCGGCCTGCGCCCAGGTGGAGGGCGCAACTTCGGGATCAAGACCGGCTGCTTCGAACACGTCCTTGTTGTAGTAAAGGATGGGGGTCGAAGAGTTGAACGGCATCGAGAGCATGTTGCCGTTGGTGTCGGTGTAATAGCCGGTAACGACCGGGAGATACACGGACGGGTCGAAGTCGTTGCCGTGTTCTTCCATCAGCTCGTAAACCGGATAGACGGCGCCTTCGGCAGCCATCATGGTGCCGGTGCCGACTTCGTAGATCTGGACGATGGTGGGCTGCTCACCGGCGCGGAAAGCGGCGATCGCGTTGACCATGGTCTCTTCATATTCGCCGCGATACGAGGCGTTTACGACGTAGTCTTCCTGAGAGGCGTTGAAATCCTCGGCGATGGCTGCGACGCGCTCGCCCAGTTCGCCACCCATCGAGTGCCAGAAAGAAATTTCGGTCTGGGCAAACGCCGAGGAGGCGCCGGCCAGAAGCGCTATGCCAGCCGTGGAGCTGACGAGCAATGTCTTGAGCATGATTAGGTCCAAACCCTGATTGATCTGTCGGCACCAAGCCAAATGCGATGCCGTTGCCAGCGCAGACCTAGGCCCAAGCGATAAAACTGGCATGACGGATCGACGACGGTTTTGTGACTGTGGAGAACCCAACGGAACGGACGGCTCCGCCAGATTGCCCCACGCTGCTGGGCCGCCGGAACAGCGACAATGCGACATCGCTTGCAGCCGCCTGCCGCCGTCAGGTTCGAGTGAACGCGGCGAACACTTCGGTGTGTGTTGAAAAAGCGAACTGGTCGACCGGCGTTACCTTGCCGATGCGATAACCACCAGCGATCAGAATTGCAGCATCCCGGGCAAAGCTCTGAGGGTCGCAACTGACATAGGCTATGGTTTTCACTTTCGATTGCGTTAGTTCTTTCACCTGGGCCTGCGCCCCGGCGCGGGGCGGATCGAGTACGACAGCGTCGAAGCGGTTGAGTTCGAAAACGCCGAGCGGTTCGCGAAACAGGTCGCGGCGTTCTGCAGTTATGGGTTTGAGGCCTTTGGTCTTGCGCTTTGCTGTATCGAGCGCGCCGATCGCTGCGGCATCGGAATCGGCGGCAAACACCGGGGCTATTGCCGCGAGCCGCAGGGTAAAGGGACCGATGCCGCAAAAAAGATCTGCGACCTGCTTGGCGCCCTCGACCGCCTCGATAACCAGCGACGCGAGAACATCTTCGGCATCCGCCGTTGCTTGCAAAAAACTCGATACGGGCAGGGCCACACTCGATTGGCCCATCGCCATCGTGGGCGCACGCAAAAGGATCAAAGGTTCACCGTTGAGGGAGAGACGGGCAAGGTCGAACTTTTGAGCGATCGCCGACAGCCTTGCGCTGGGCTTGGCACTCTTGGCGCGGATGGAGACATCGAGTCCCATGTCGCTGGCGGTAAAGCTGATGTCACATGGCCCCGCCACCGCGGCAATGGCGCGCGCGATTTCCGGCGCGCGGACCAGGGCGGGCACGAGAATGGGGCAGGTATCGAGATCGTGGATCGCATGGCTGCGCAGCGCCATGAACCCGGCCTCCGATTTCGTGGCATGTAACGTGGCCCGGCGACGGCCCGCACCATGAGCGACGATCGGGTCTGCCACATCGGCTTGAACCGCGACGCGTGACAGGGCATCGACGACGAGGCCACGCTTGAACTGCCGATAGGCCCCCGCTTCGAGATGCTGTAGCTGGCACCCCCCGCATGCACCAAAATGGGGGCAGAAGGGTTCTCCCCGCGCGGGACTGGGGTCGATGATATCGACAAGGCGGCCGCGATTGCCGTCAATCTGGGCAGTGACAGTTTCCCCTTCCAGCGTCAGGGCGACAAAGACCGGTTTACCATCGAGCGAGGCAACGCCCTCGCCCCGATGGCCGAGACGGTCGATGGCCAGGGTTTCGATACGGGTCATCGTGCCCCGGCTTCGACATCCGCTGCGATACGGTTTTCCACAGCCAGGCGTTCGGGAATGGATGGCTGGGCGCCTGGCGTCAGGCACGCCAGACCGGCCGCAACCGAAGCCCGCTTCATTGCCGGGGACAGCTCGGTTCCTTCCGCCAAGCCGGCGGCCAGATAGCCTACGAACGTATCACCGGCACCGACGGTATCGACCGGTTTGATCTTGAGCGATGGAACAGTGGTGACCGCCCCTTCAGCCACCGCAACGGCGCCGCGCGAACCGAGCGTTGCCACGACAGTATTACCAAATTTTTCCGAGAGCCAGACAACGGCTTCGGTCTCGTCAAGCTTGGGAGCGTCCAGCATTTTGAGCACCCCGGCCAATTCGGTCTCATTGACTACGAGGACGTCGACATTGTCCAGAAGTGCCAGATCAAAGTCCATGAACGGCGCAAGATTGAGAACGACTTTGGCGCCATTTTCGCGAGCCAGCGCTGCGGCGCCCAGCACCCCCTCCATCGGTGTTTCCAACTGCAGCAGGAGATAGTCTCCATCCACAATGCCGGCGTGCTCGAGCGCCGCTGCCGTCAGTCGCGAATTGGCGCCGGGCAACACGGTAATCATGTTCTCCCCCGCGTCATCGACGATGATAAGGGCAGTCCCCGTGTGCCGGTCCATCCGACGCACTCCTGACAGATCGATCTCGGCCTCGCTCAGAAGGGCAAGGGCGCGTGTCGCAAAATCATCACCTCCGACGCACCCGACCATTTTGACCTCCGCGCCAGCCCGGCTCGCGGCAAGTGCCTGATTGCCACCTTTCCCGCCGGGCGAAAATTCGAGGCTGGTGCCCAGCACGGTTTCGCCTGGCCGCATCAGGGTGGGTGCGTGACCAATCAGATCGATATTGATGGAGCCGAACACAACGATCACGGCATTTGTCCTCCCGATATGTTTTTCTTCTTGTGCCAGAGGAAAAGCATTCAACTCAAATGATTTTCCTTGCGGCACGGCAGAGATTGCCGTCGGCCGATGGCCGGGCACCGGATCTAAGCAGGTTCCCCTACCGGCCACCTCAAGAAAACTTCATGCGCAAGATGGTCCTATGACACCGAACAAAGGCGGTTCATTCGAATTGGCTGGGGGTGCACCATGGGTCAAGGCGCCGATGTTGGCGCGACTTTGCGCGGCTATCGCGCCCGGTTTTCCATCAAACAGGACGCCTTGGCTCGCGCTCTAGGCGTAAGCCAGGGTCAGCTCTCGCGTTGGGAAAGCGGGCGGGAGAGGCCAGGGGCCCGCAATCGCGATGTCATTGATGCTTTGATCCATGGTCGGGCCGATCCCCTGCTCGCAGGATTGATCCATTACGTCCGGGGTGCCCGTGCGCCATTGGCGCTCTTCGACGCCCGGCTGGCCATCGTCGCCGCCAGCCCGACCCTGACCGGCATGGGCGCTCCGCTTGCGCGGTTTGGCTGGCTGTTCGATCCGGATATCAACCCCGCACTGGATACATTGCAAAAACGCTTTATTGCCATGTCGAAATCGGGGAAGGTTCTTGTGCTCGAAGTCCCGTTTTCCCATGAGGCTCTGCCCTGGGCCTGCTACGGTCGGTTGACTGTCAGTCGTATCGGTTCCGATATCACCGCCATCGCTGAAATGGTCTTCACGCCGGATGAAAGACAGACGGTGCGTCAGGTTTCCCTGCGAGCTGCGCCAGGTCCGGCGCGTTAGCTGGAAAGAGCTCGCTGCCAAGGGGACTGGCCCAACAATCCACCTGCGCGCATCCGTTCAGCCTCTGTTCAGCGCACGGAACCCACAAGGTTGGCCATTCATTTATTGCTCGAAAGATCAGAAAGACTTTAGCCATGAGATCCGTCGCAAAACCCATCGGCCTTTCGGCGCTCGCAGCGATCACGATGGCCGGCTCGGCCTTTGCCGATACGCTGACCATCACCGGCGACATCGCGTATCGTGAACGCATGGCGCTGCCTTTAAATGCGGTAGCCACGGTGTCGCTCATCGACGTGTCACTGGCCGATGCGCCATCCACAACAATAGCCGAAGACGTCATTGACCCCGCCGGCCAGGTCCCGATCGGCTTTGTCATCGATTTTGACCCCGATGCTATCGCCGAGGGCCATTCCTACGCTATCGCGGCGCGGATAGAAGTCGATGGCGAACTCTGGTTCATCAATGATACCACCATTTCGGTCGAGCCGCTGACCCGGACCGAGCTGGTGTCAGTGCCGCTGGTCAATGCGCGTGGCACCGAGCCTGCGCCTCAAACCGGTGATGGGAAAAAAGCCGGCGCGGACCTCCCCGCCGATCTGGCCGGTACAGGCTGGGTGTTGACCATGCTCGGTGCCTCTCCCTCGGCCGAGGGCGTAGAAACGACGCTCGTTTTCGGAGAAACCGATCCGTCTTTGGGCGGCATTGGTGGCTGCAATACTTACGGCGGGTCCGTCACCGTCCAAGACGATGGGAACCTCTCGATTTCAGATATCTTTTCAACGATGATGGCTTGCGAAGAACCCGAAATGGGTCAGGAACACGCCTTCTTTGACGCTTTGGGCGCGACATCGAACTACAGCATCGACGACGAGACGCTCACGCTCCTCGATGGAGAGGGAAATACTGTCGCAACGCTTGCGCCGCACGCCTCAGAATAGGCCTTCCTTGCGGGTCTCGGGGTCCATCAGTGCGTGGACCCTGTCGGCCCCCAACCTGGCGAGCTTTAAAAGCATGGCCTTGCGTCGCGCCCCGGGGAGAGGATCGTGCTGTGCGTGGCGCAGGATATCCCCCCAATGGCCATCAGCCACCATCAGCCCTTCTTCTGCGGGAAAGATTTCCGCATCGAGCTCCGGCGGCTTGCAGAAAAAGAACCGGTCGCAGAAATCCTTGTAGTTTGGCCATTTGGTATCGACCTTATAGTCCATAAGGCTCGATTTGATTTCCACGATCCAGATTTCGCCCTTTCCACCAAGAGCGATCACGTCGGCGCGCCGTCCGTTGGAAAGCGGCACCTCGGCAAAGCACGTCATGTCATGAACCGAGCGTAGAAAGCGCATCACACCCCGCTGCACGCGCAGCGCGGTGGGTGACTGACGCCCGTCGACAATTTGCGGTTCGGTACCGGATTCGGTTTGGCTCATGTTCCCATTTTATTCTTTCTGAGCGGGAGTGGCCAGACACTCGGTGTTTCATAAATGAAATGAACATTGCGAACACATCCGTAGCGCCCGCGGGGCATCTGGGCGCATAGTCGACCTACTCGGCGAATTCCTTTCGCCCTCCGCCATCCATCTTTCAAATGAAGGAAAAGGCGCGCGGCGCGCGCCTGAAAGGCTGCTCCATGTTCCAATCTTTCTCCTTGATGCTGCGCGATTGGGTCGCTTTCCACCAGACCTATGGCGCGCTGAGACGGCTCGATTCCCATCTGAGGCGCGATCTCGGGCTAGCCGACGCGGATCTGCGGCGCATCAGCCGTAAGGTCATGCACGAAAATGGCCCCATCAGCCTGCTTGCGCTGCGTGAGGAAGATGAAGAATCGCAACCGGACGTCAGGAGCCCTGCTGCCCCTAAAGCGCAATTTGTGTGCGGGCCAGCCCGCCGTGACGCTCAAGAAACGCAACGATTTCATCGACCCCCTTACCCCGCTTGAGGTCTGTGAACACGTGGGGCTGGCCGTTGCGCATCCGGTGGGCATCGGCCTCCATCACGCCCAGATCCACTTCGACATAAGGGGCCAGATCGGCCTTGTTGATGACCAGCATGTCCGAGCGCGTAATGCCCGGTCCGCCCTTGCGCGGGATTTCCTCTCCCTGGCAGACCGAGATGACATAGAGCGTGATGTCGGCGAGGTCGGGAGAAAATGTGGCTGCCAGATTGTCGCCGCCCGATTCGATAAAGACGATATCGAGGTCGGGGATGCGCCCATTGAGCTCGGCGATGGCCCGCAGATTGATCGAGGCATCTTCGCGGATCGCCGTATGCGGGCAGCCGCCGGTTTCGATCCCCAGGATCCGCTCTTCGGGGAGCGCCTGCAGGCGCGCCAGCATCATGGCGTCTTCCTTGGTGTAGATGTCGTTGGTGACCACCCCCACCGAATAATCCTCGCGCAGCGCCTTGCAGAGTTTTTCGGTGAGCGTGGTCTTGCCCGATCCCACCGGTCCCCCGATCCCGATACGGAGCGGGCCGTTTCTTGAACTCATGATCGAAAAATCCTTACCCTGAGGTCTTCATGCTTCTGGCTTGCAATATCGGTGCCATAGGACAAGCCCGAAATGTCGGTCAATTGGGCCGAGAGCGCCTCTGTGCTCAGCTGCGCGATTTTTGCTTCCAGGCCCGCCTGAACGGCAAGGCCCGCCGTTTGCCCCAGTGGAATGAGCCGGACACCGACCGAAATCTGTTGCGCCACCGCGCTGTTGGCAAAGCCAGCGATTGCCGCTCCCGGTGAAACGCGGTGCAGGCCAGCAGTTGCGCCAAATGCAATCGGCAGGGCCATGGGTCGCTCGAAAACGGCGCTGAGCTCTTTTGGTGTGGACGTTGGCCATGCGGAAGCCGCGTCGAGAAAAGATTGCGCCTGTTCGCGTGTTTCCTTGTCACGCTCGGCCGATATTTGCAGGGCGAGACACAGTTGATTGGCCTCGGCAAGCGCCGTCCAGTCGCATGTGGTCACCGCGCGGGCAGCGATGGCGAGAAAATAGGCATCGGTGCGCAGGCTGCCGCGATGCAACTGACCGCCGATCCAATCGGAAAGTTGACCGCCATCGCCGACGCGCCCATCGGCAACGGCCGTTTCAAGGCCCTGGCTATAGGCAAACCCGCCGATGGGAAACGCCGGTGAGAGCCAGGAAAACAGCCGGATCAGCGTGGTCTGCTCATCCATGGTGATGATGCGCGTTCCCGTTCTCATGGCCCCAATAGGCACCGCGCAGCGGCGAAAACGGCGCGTTGATCTCCGCGACTTTTGCCCCCAGCCCTTCCAGCATGTCCTTGATGACGTGGTCGCGTCCGATCAGAAGTCGTTGGGGTACGCCGGATTTCGCTTCAATCTGGCAGGGCAGGTGCCGGTTGCCGATATGCCAGCACAATTGGGAAAGGTGGGTCGTGCTGTTGCCGGTGATCGCATAGAGCGGTTCTTTGGCCGCGACGATTTCGGCGAAACGCCCGTCCTCGAGCTTCAATGCATCGCCGGTTTCCAGCGCCACGGTTTGGGGCAGGTCGACAAGAACATCGAGCCCGTTATCGAGTGTCACCAGCTTACGGCGCAGCGCACGCTGGTCGTGCGCCAGCTCAACGCGCCCGGCAAGAGCCCCTTGCCATTTGCCTTTCGTTTCAACGCCTGTCGCGCGCATGCCATCCTCTTTGCAAGCCTTTTTCGGTCATGGCATCCGATGCAAGAAACACGCCAGAGATCACGGAATGTCCTGAGCCGCGTGACAGCTGACCGGTTCGGCCTCGGCCTCCTCGGTGCCCTCCATGATGTCGGTGAACATTGCCTCATTGCCGCGCGACCACCATTCGTATTGCCCTGAAACATAACGCGCACCCGAGGCGGAGATGACGTTGACGAAAATCATGTCCTCGCCCTCGATCGGCACAATGGCAAGAAAGGTCGGATGGGCATTGATGTATTGCACACTCATCGGTTCATCGATCCCGTCGCACTGATAGGTCATCACATCGCGTTGCGCGTTGCCCTCGAATTCGAGAACGAACTGCATTGAGGTTTCCACGGCACTGGCGGGCAACGCGGCAAGAGCCAGACAAGCGGCGAATACAAAGGACTTCATGGGCGGCCTCCTCTAAGATTCAGCGGATCAAACCTAACATCGGATTCCGGGCAGCACCATGACCGGTCCGGTCACACTATGGCAAAGACCAGCCCATAGACGATGGCTCCACCAAGCGTTGCCAGCGAAACATCGCGACACCAGAAATAGATGGCAATCACCGCCCCCGAGCCCCCAACGAGCGGTGCAATGGCGTGCAGATCGGGCGAGAGCATGGGTAGGATCGCGCCGACATAAAGCGCAGCGATAGCCGCCGGTCCGGTTGCCGACAAGAACCGGCTCAGTGGCGCATCGGGATCACCCGTGCCACGCATGAACCGCGTCGGCAAAAAACGCAGCATCCAGGTCCCCAGCCCGACCAGCAATGTGATGATCAAAAACTCGGTGTTCATGTCCGTCTCCGGATCACAAGACTCGACAAGGCGCCAAAGATCATCCCACCCAATATTCCGACGGTGGGTGAAATCAGGACAATCAGCGGAAGCGTGACGCACGCGGTAACGATCACCACGGGGATGTGCTCTTTGGTGAGAAGCGAAAGCACCATGGCCAGAAACAGCGCCGGCATCAGAAAGCCCATGGCTGCATCGACCGCTGGCCAGGCCGCAAGCGATGTGCCCAGCAGGGCTCCGATCGCTGTCCCGGTCACCCAGGAAAGATAGGGGCCCGCGGCGATGCCGAACATGAAGCGCGGCGAAAAGTGATCCTTTGTTCGATTGAGCGCAATAATTGCCGACCCGAACGCGCCGTCGGAAAGGAAAAAGCTCCACGCCCAGGCATGACGCCGGGTTGCTCGGTCCCGGGCCGCTTCAAGGATGGCCGGACCGTAAAAGACATGCCGCAGATTGGTGGCGATGATCGAAAGTGCGGTGATCAGGATCGGCGCGCCCGCACCGACAAGCGCCAGAACCAGAAACTGGCTCGCTCCCGCATAGACGATCGCCGAGAGCATGATGGCCTCGAGCGCAGAAAACCCAGCCTTGATCGCGGCTATGCCGAACGCAATGCCGACCGGCACATACCCGATGGCTATGGGCGTTGACGCGCGGGCGCCGGAGCGGAAGCTGGCAAGGGGAGAGGACATCAGAAAGTCATAGAGGATGGACAGTGCCACCCTCTATAGGACCGATCCTGTTGGAAGGCCAGATGCCTTCCGACGCGCACTAGAACAGGAAATACCTTTGTGCCATGGGCAAAACATCGGCGGGTTCGCAGGTCAGCAATTCCCCATCGGCCCGCACTTCGTAGGTTTCCGGATCGACGGTGACGTCAGGCGTGGCGCTATTATGGATCATGGCCGATTTGCCGATACCGCCGCGAGTGTTGTCCACCGCCAGCATGGACTTGTTGACGCCCAGATCGTCCTTCAGCCCGCTATCGAGCGCCGCCTTTGAAACAAAAGTCACTGACGTGTTTGCGATAGCTTTGCCGTATGCGCCGAACATTGGGCGGTAGTGCATGGGCTGCGGCGTCGGAATCGAGGCGTTGGGGTCGCCCATCGGCGCGGTGGCGATCATTCCGCCCATAAGCACCAGTTCGGGCTTAACGCCGAAAAAAGCCGGGCTCCAAACCACCAGATCGGCGCGTTTACCCACTTCGATAGACCCGATATGGGTCGAAATGCCGTGAGCGATGGCCGGGTTGATCGTGTATTTGGCAATGTATCGCTTGACCCGGAAATTATCGTTATCCCCGGTTTCCTCGGGCAGGGGGCCGCGCTGGCGCTTCATCTTGTCGGCGGTCTGCCAGGTGCGGATGATCACTTCGCCCACCCGGCCCATGGCCTGGCTGTCCGAGGCGATAATCGAAAACGCGCCGATATCGTGAAGGATGTCCTCGGCGGCGATGGTTTCCTTGCGGATGCGGCTTTCTGCAAACGCCACGTCTTCGGCAATGGAAGGGTCGAGATGGTGGCAGACCATGAGCATGTCGAGGTGCTCGGCCAGCGTGTTGCGCGTATAGGGGCGCGTCGGATTGGTCGATGAAGGGATGACGTTTTCCAGCCCACACACCTTGATGATGTCGGGGGCGTGCCCGCCGCCGGCGCCCTCGGTGTGGAAGGCGTGGATGGTGCGTCCCTTGAAGGCGTTTATCGTGTCTTCGACAAAGCCCGATTCGTTGAGCGTGTCGGTGTGGATCATCACCTGCACGTCATAGGCATCGGCCACCGATAGGCAGTTGTCGATGGCGGCAGGCGTCGTTCCCCAGTCTTCATGCAGCTTGAGAGCGGCCGCGCCACCCATGATCATTTCCACCAGTGCCTCGGGCTTTGAGGCATTGCCTTTTCCGGCCAGCGCGATGTTCATGGGAAATGCATCGAACGATTGGATCATCCGGCCCAGATGCCAGGCGCCGGGCGTGCATGTCGTGGCCATGGTTCCATGCGCAGGGCCGGTGCCGCCACCCAGCATGGTTGTCACTCCCGAGGTCAACGCTTCCTCGATCTGCTGGGGACAGACAAAATGGATGTGGGAGTCGAACCCGCCGGCGGTTACGATCTTGCCTTCTGCGGCAATGGCTTCGGTGCCCGGCCCCACGATGATGTTGACCCCCGGTTGGGTATCTGGATTGCCCGCCTTGCCGATCGCGGCGATCATACAGTCCTTGAGCCCGATATCGGCCTTGTAGATTCCCGTGTGATCGACGATCAGCGCGTTGGTGATCACCGTATCGACGGCGCCTGCGGCACGAGTAACCTGTGATTGCCCCATGCCGTCACGGATCACCTTGCCGCCGCCAAACTTTATTTCCTCGCCATAGAGCGTGAAGTCCTTTTCCACCTCGATGAACAGCTCGGTATCGGCCAGCCGCACCTTGTCGCCGGTCGTTGGGCCATACATGTCGGCGTAGAGCGCGCGGGAAATTCTGGCAGCCATTATCTGCTCCTCGTCAAAGGTAAAGTTCAGCCTCTTGGTCAGGCGTGGTCCAATTTGAATGCGTCCGATTGCCTCTAAACAAAATGCAACCGCCAGCCCGTTTGCTCGTTTGTAGGCTCCAGAGGGGCGGTAAAACCGAACTCAAACGGAGAATGAAAATGAATAAGCTCTCTGCTCTTGCTCTTGGCACGGCTCTGACTCTGTCGATGCCGCTTGCAGCCATGGCCCAGGACGCTGACGCTGGTGTCACCCTTGACGGTGGCGTCCAGACCGAACTGGGTGGCGAAGACGCTAACGCCGATGTTGGAGCCGATGCCGGCGTTGATGTTGGCGTGGACGCCGGCATGCCTGCTGAAGGCGCCGGTGAAACAAGTGTTGGCGTGGATGCCGATGCTTCGGCTGGTGCTTACACCTACGCCGATCTCGACGATGCGATCCATGGCGCCGGCACTGCCGACTTCTCGGCTGTGACTGCGGATACCGAGATCGAAATCGTTGAGATCTCCTCGCTCGGCGAGGACGGTGAATTTACCGCCGACGCTTTCGCGGAGTCGCGTGCCGACTTCGAGGCCGATATCGACCTTCTGCAGTCCAATATCTCGGGTAATGCCGACATCACGGCTGCTCTCGAAGCCGAAGGCTATACCGAAAGCGAAGTTGTCGCCGTCTGGACCCAGGCCGATGGTTCGCTGACGGTCTTTGTCGACAGCCAGAGTTCGGCTGAAGCCGAAGCGGCTGAAGACGCCGGACTTGCCGACGATGCCATGGAATCTGACATGAGCGTTGAAGGGGAGGCCGAAGCAGATGCCTCTGTCGAAGGTGAAGCGGCGCAATAAGCGTCGACTTGAAAATGTTAGGGGGCGGGGTGCCAAGGCACCTCGCCTCTTTTTTTGCCCGCAATGGAAAATGCCGGCCGCTGTCATATCATCTGTCCAGCGAACCCATGACCATCTGGCGAAATCCGAAGATCCGGCGGTCGCCGTCCAGCGCAACAAGGGTCACCTCACGGGTTTGACCCGGCTCGAACCGCACGGCCGTACCGGCCGCAATATCGAGCCGCATGCCGCGTGTACGCTCTCTTTCGAAGGCCAGCCCGGCGTTGGTTTCAAAAAAATGGTAGTGGCTACCCACCTGGATGGGTCGGTCTCCGGTGTTGGCAACCTCGAGCGTCACGGTCTCGCGTCCCGCATTGAGTTCGATATCGCCGGGTTTGGGGATGATTTCGCCTGGGATCATGTTGCTGTCCTTAACCTGCGATAACCAGCCATAGCCCGCCAAGCGCCGTCAAACCGCCTGCGATCCGTGTACCGATGGCACCGCGCGTCGTCGCCAGAGCCCGGCCAAGACCGGCGCCCAGCGCAACGCCAATCGCGTGAAGCAACGCCGTGGCGACAAGAAAGCCACCAGCATAACCGAATGCGCCAGCCTCACCCATTTCCCCACCATGCGCGTGGCCGTGAAACAGCGCAAAGAAGGCAACAACGGCGCCAACGCCAATTGCCGGCAACGGCAGGGCGAGGGCCACCATGATGCCGATAAAAATTACCGAAGCCAGAATGACCGGCTCGACGAACGGAAGCGGCATGCCAACCAGTGCCGCGCCGAACCCGACCGCCATTGTGCCAACAAAGGCGGCCGGTACCGCCCACAACGCCTT
Organism: Pelagibacterium nitratireducens; assembly: GCF_037044555.1. Classification (NCBI taxonomy): domain Bacteria; kingdom Pseudomonadati; phylum Pseudomonadota; class Alphaproteobacteria; order Hyphomicrobiales; family Devosiaceae; genus Pelagibacterium; species Pelagibacterium nitratireducens. The sequence goes on along the minus strand of NZ_CP146275.1, from coordinate 3,576,743 downwards.
ACCGCCAACCGAGGCGGCCCATAGGCCCACGGCGACCATGGCCAGGATATGATCGAATCCAAACAGGGGGTGGGTAAACCCGGCTGCAAGCGAGCCGTGTTCAAGAGGATCGAGATGGGCAAAGGCGGGAGCCGTGCCGGCAACAATAAGCACGAGGGCCGTAAAAAGACGTCTGAGCATGAGGTGGCTCCTTAGCGAATGGGAGAATGGACGGTGACCAGTTTGGTCCCGTCCGGAAAAGTTGCTTCGACCTGGATGTCATTGATCATCTCGGCAATGCCCTCCATCACCTGATCGCGCGAAATGACATGCGCGCCCGCTTCCATCAGTTCAGAGACCGGACGGCCGTCGCGGGCGCCCTCGACAACGAAATCGGTAATCAGTGCGATCGCCTCGGGATGGTTGAGCTTGACGCCGCGCTCGAGCCTGCGCCGCGCCACCATGGCGGCCATCGAGACCAGCAGCTTGTCTTTTTCCCGCGGTGTGAGGTTCATGTTGCCTCCCCTTTTAGAGTGACCAGAGCTTGGGAACGGCCCCGGCTCCTGAAAGCGCCGCGATTGCCGGCATGATGATTTTGCGCAGATGATAGCCTGACCGACCCGTCGCGCGCAGCACGATTTTCTCCCCGATACGCGATACCCCGGCAGTGGGGTGATCGGCGATCAGGGCCTTGAGATGTTCAACCCGCCGCTCTGCATTCTTTGCGATATAGCACAGCGTTCCATAGGCCCGTGCGCCGTGCAGAAGAGCGCTGTTGGCCCGTGCCGGCATATCGTGCGCATCGAGCCGGGCAGCCTCGGCGTGGATGAGTTCACCATCGCGCCGCACGCGCCAACGATCCGAAATCATTGCCGAAACGGCATCTTCCCCATGTGCCTCGCGACCGAGAATGACCACTTCAAGCCCGAGGAATATCGCATCTCTTGCCATATCGACGTCAATTGTCCGCTCCAGCTCCGAGCCGTCGAACACAATCGTTTCCTGCGGCAGCCAGTCGAGCCGGGCTCCCGTCTCGACAGACAGCGTGGTGGCAACGCGCGCCGCTCCACCGGTCGAACGATAGATGCGCTCGCACGCCTGCGTGGTGATGGCCAGATGGGTGTTTGCGGCAGCCGTCGCCGACCAGGCCATCCTGTCGCCGCCGGTCAAGCCCCCGGATGTATTGATCAGCACGGCTTCAAGCCAGTTGCCGTAGGCCTTGGGTATACGGATCTTGCCGCAGCCGTACTGATAAAGCGTATCGAGCACCGACAGCCCGTCGCGCGCCTTGATCGTAACGCGGCCCTCGCCTTCGGCGCGTTGCAGCGGTGGCGTGCCAACCTGGAAAACCGGACTTTCGAGCATCAGACCATCAAATGCCGTTTGACGTTGGGATCGTCGAGATCGGAGGCGGGGCCCTCGTGCATGATCTCTCCTCGATCCATGACATAGATATGGTCACTCAATTCGCGGCAGAAATCGAGATACTGTTCGACCAAAAGGATGGTCATGCCCATCTCATCGCGCAAAAACTGCAATGCCCGCCCGATATCCTTGATGATCGAGGGCTGTATCCCTTCGGTGGGCTCATCGAGGACCAGAAGGCTGGGGCGGGTCACCAGCGCCCGCCCTATGGCCAATTGCTGCTGCTGCCCGCCCGAAAGGTCGCCCCCCCTTCGGCTCAGCATGGTTTTGAGCACGGGAAAGAGCTCAAAGATCGTATCGGGAATCGAACGATCCTTGGGCTTGAGCGGCGCATAGCCTGTAAGCAGGTTTTCCTTGACGGTAAGCAGCGGAAAGATCTCGCGCCCCTGCGGCACATAGCCGATGCCCATTCGGGCCCGCGTATAGGGCGGAATTTTCTTGAGTTCGAATTCTTCGAACCGGATCGCGCCGCCCGAAATCTGATGTGTTCCCGTGATCGCGCGCAACAGCGAGGATTTTCCAACCCCGTTGCGCCCCAGGACAGAGGTGATCTTGTTGGGCTGGGCAGTGATCGAAACTGTCTTGAGCGCCTGCGCGGCGCCATAATGCAGATCGACATCGGTAACGGTCAGTGTCGTCATTTCAGCGTCCCAGGTAGCGTTCGATGACCAGCGGATCGGACGAGACATGTTCGAGCGAGCCCTGCGCAAGCACGGAGCCTTCGGCAAGACACGTCACCCGGCAGTCGAGATCGCGCACAAAGCTCATGTCGTGTTCCACCACCACCACAGAGTGATGTTTGGAAATCGACTTCAGCAATTTCGAGGTTTCCTCGGTTTCCGAGTCGGTCATGCCGGCCACCGGCTCATCGACCAGCAGCAGCTTGGGATCCTGGGCGAGCAGCATGCCGATCTCAAGCCATTGTTTTTGACCGTGAGAAAGGTTGGCAGCGTACTCATCCTTCCGGTGAGTGAGCCGCACAGTGTCCAGTATCTCCGCTATATGGTTCGTGTCCGTCGCATCGCGAGTGTAGAGCCAGGACGAAAACACCCCGCGCGGCTTTTTGAGTGCCAGTTCGATATTGTCCCAGACCGTATGGCTCTCAAACACTGTCGGCTTCTGAAATTTGCGTCCGATCCCCAGATTGGCGATTTCGGTTTCATCCTTTTTGGTTAGGTCAACCGATCCCTCGAAAAACACTTCCCCGGTATCGGGGCGCGTCTTGCCGGTAATTATGTCCATCATCGTCGTCTTGCCCGCACCATTGGGGCCGATAATGGCCTGCAAATCGTCGCGCTTGACGAGCAGCGAGAGCGAGTTGAGCGCCTTGAACCCGTCAAAGGAAACGGTGACGCCGTCGAGATAAAGGAGCGATCCTTCGCGCAGTGTATCAACCATTTGCTTACTCCGCCGGAGAGGGTCTTGCGCCGTGGGGCGTCTCGTCGTGTTCATGGCTTTCGACAGGTGCATCGTCCAATACCGGTCCCGGTGCGGGCCCGGCGCCTTTTTCGAAAGTATCGGAGGCACGGCGCTGCTTGAGTGCCGTCCAGACCGATGTGAAGATCCCCACGATCCCCTTTGGCATGAACAGCGTCACGAACACGAACATGCCGCCCAGGATAAACAGCCACAAATCGGCGAACGTGCCGGTGAAGTAGGACTTTGCGGCATTGACGATCACTGCGCCGATGATCGGTCCGACAAGCGTCCCGCGCCCGCCCACAGCCGTCCAGATCACCACTTCGATGGAGTTGGCCGGTGCAAATTCTCCAGGATTGATGATCCCCACCTGCGGCACATAGAGGGCCCCGGCAAGCCCGGCCATCACCGCCGAGACGGTAAAGGCGAAGAGTTTGACGTTTTCCACCCGGTACCCGATGAACCGCGTCCGGCTTTCCGCATCGCGCACCGCAACCATGACCTTGCCGAGCTTTGAGCGAACAATCAGCGAGCACAGGATAAAGCACAGCGCCAGAAGGATCGCAGAGGCAGCGAAAAGGCTGGCGCGCGTCCCGGCCGCCGAGATCGGCGCGCCCAGTATTTCGCGGAAGTCGGTGAGCCCGTTGTTGCCGCCAAATCCCATGTCGTTGCGGAAAAACGCCAGCATCAACGCGTAGGTCAGTGCCTGGGTGATGATCGAAAGATAGACCCCCGTCACCCGGCTGCGAAACGCGAACCAGCCAAAGACGAACCCCAAAAGTCCCGGCACGAACGCCATCATGACAAGGGCGAACCAGAACATATCGAACCCCTGCCAGTACCAGGGCAACTCGGAATAGTTCAGAAACACCATGAAGTCGGGCAGCACAGGATTGCCATAGACACCCCGGTCACCGATCTGGCGCATCAGGTACATGCCCATGGCATAGCCGCCCAGCCCAAAGAATGCACCGTGTCCGAGAGAAAGAATGCCGCAATAGCCCCAGACCAGATCGAGCGCCAGCGCGAGCGTTGCATAGGTCAGGTATTTGCCCATCAAGGGCACGAGATAATTGGGTACCCGCAAGGGATGACCGGTCTGGAGCATCAGGTTGGAAAGGGGAACTGCGATGGCTACGACCAGCAGTATGGCGACCACCCAGACGGCCTTCGCTCCGAGCTTTTCAAAGATCTTGCCGGTTATCATGGCGCGGTCCTCCGCTGGGCAAGCCGGCCGGTGTCGTCGCGACCATCCTTTTGTTCTGTGACGGGCCGCGCCATCGTGCCAAGAGCGCGAAAAATAGCGGTATCCACGGTCAGTCTCATGCTTCAACCGCCCTCCCCTTGAGCGCGAACAGGCCCCTTGGGCGGCGCTGGATGAACAGGATGATAAGAACAAGGATCAGGATCTTGGCCAGCACCGCTCCGGCATAGGGCTCAAGGAATTTGTTGGCGATGCCCAGCGTCAGAGCGCCGACCAGTGTCCCCCACAGATTGCCGACCCCGCCGAACACAACAACCATGAAACTGTCGATGATGTAGCCCTGTCCGAGATTGGGCGAGACGTTGTCGATCTGGCTCAACGCGACCCCGGCCAACCCCGCAACCCCCGAGCCGAGCCCGAATGTCATGGCGTCTACCCATGGGGTTCGAATGCCCATGGCCGATGCCATGCGACGGTTCTGGGTCACCGCCCGCATCTGCAGACCCAGCGGGGTCCGATTGAGGACCAGGAGCAGCAAGGAAAACACAACGATCGCAAACACCACGATCCACATGCGGTTCCAGGTGATTGCCAGCCCCCCCAGCTCGAACGCCCCCGACATCCAGGAGGGATTGCCCACGTCGCGGTTTGTAGCGCCGAAAATCGTGCGCACGCTCTGCTGGATGATCAGTGAAAGCCCCCATGTGGCCAGAAGCGTTTCCAGCGGTCGGCCATAGAGCCAGCGGATAACACCACGCTCGATGGCGATGCCGATCATCGCCGTGACCAGGAAGGCCATCGGTATGGCGATGGCGAGCGAATAGTCGAACAGGCCCGGGCTGGTCGTACGAATGATTTCCTGGATGACGAAGGTGACATAGGCCCCCAGCATGACCATCTCGCCATGCGCCATATTGATGACCCCCATCACCCCGAACGTAATGGCAAGTCCGATCGCGGCCAGAAGCAGCACTGAGCCGAGCGAGACGCCGTACCACACGTTCTGGCCAACGCCCCACAGCGCCAACGCCTGATTGATCTGGGCAATGCCCGCCTCGATGGCTGGCCGCTGGTCATCGCTGGCGCCAGCGAGGCTGGAATTGAGAATGGCCAGGGCCTGCCGATCGCCGCGGGCCGAAATGACCGCAACGGCGCTGGCGATCTCGTCTTCGCTGGCATCCGTCTTGAGCATGGCCGCGGCGCGCGCCTGCTCCATGACCCGAAGCACTGTGGCATCGGTCTCCTGAGCGATTGCCTCGTCCAGGACCGGAATAGCGTCGGGTTCGGCTGTGGAAAACAATTCCCGCGCCGCGGCCAGCCGGGCGCCCGGATTGTCGCTCATCAGGGTCAGGCTCCCCACGGCGGCCGCAATGTCGCGGCGCAGGGAATTGTTGATCCGGATGACGCTCATTTCTCCCGTCGCATCGAGATCGGCCGCCTCGCCGGTCAGGGCGTCGGCGTAGGCATTGCGCCCTGTTTCGATGAAGATGCCGCCGGTGTCGGATTGGTAGAGTTCGCCCTCGCCAAGTGCTTGCAGGATCGGCAGCGCCGCGTCCTCGCCGCTTGCGACAAGCGCCGCAACGGCATCTTCGAGTTCGCCAAGGCTGGCGTCATACATCGTGGGCAAGATTTCGGAAACGCCTTGGGCCCGTGCGCTACCAGCCGCAAGAACGGCGAGCGCGAGAAAAACCATTAGAGAAAGATATCTGGTGAGCCGATTGAGACTGCGCATGATCGCGATCCCCTTTCACAATCGAGCCGGTCGGAAGGATTTCTGGTCAATGTTGACAGCAGAGCCGGGGGCGGGACGACCCGTCCCCGGCAAACGCGAAATGTTCGGCCTATTCGGCTGAGCCGCCGCCGCAGGTTTCGGTTTCGGTGTTGTAGTTGCCGCACATGATCGGGTCGGTCCAATCGGCTTCGAGCATTGCGGACTCGGGCAGATAGTCGGACCAGGCATCGCCCGGCACCAGATCGTCGGTTTCAGAGACCACGAAGAACTGGCCGTCATCCTGAATTTCACCGATCAGCACCGGCTTGGTGATGTGGTGGTTGGGCAGCATCTCGGCCATGCCACCGGTCAGGTTCGGCGTTTCCAGCCCGACAATCGCTTCGATCACCGCGTCGGCATCGGTGGTTCCTGCCGCCTCGACGGCATCGACCCAGAGATTGAAGCCGATGTAATGGGCCTCCATCGGGTCGTTGGTCACACGATCTTCCGAGCCGATGAAGTCCTGCCATGAGGCAATGAATTCTTCGTTCTCGGGCGTTTCAACGCTCATGAAGTAGTTCCAGGCGGCAAGGTGGCCCACAAGCGGTGCGGTGTCGAATCCCGAAAGCTCTTCTTCGCCCACCGAGAACGCGACGACCGGAATGTCTTCGGCTGCGACGCCCTGATTGGCCAGCTCGCGGTAGAACGGCACATTGGCATCGCCATTGATGGTCGAGACCACTGCTGTCTTCATGCCTTCCGAGCCGAAGGCCACGATGTCGGATACGATCGTCTGCCAGTCCGAATGCCCGAACGGGGTATAGTTGATCATGATGTCTTCCGAAGCCACACCGCTATCGAGAAGATACTGCTCGAGGATTTTGTTGGTGGTCTGGGGATAGACATAGTCTGTGCCGGCCAGCACCCAGCGCTCGACGCCTTCTTCGTTCATCAGATAATCGACAGCGGGAATCGCTTGCTGGTTGGGCGAGGCGCCGGTGTAGAAAACATTGCGCTGGGATTCTTCGCCTTCGTACTGGACCGGATAGAACAGCAGCGAGTTCAGCTCTTCAAATACCGGAAGCACCGATTTGCGGCACACCGATGTCCAGCAGCCAAAGACCGCGTCGACTTCGTCGACTTCGATCAGCCGGCGCGCCAATTCCGCGGCGAGCGGCCAATCCGAAGCGATATCCACGACAACGGGTTCGAGCTGGCGGCCCATCACGCCACCGGCCTCATTCTGCTGCTCGATGAGCATCAGCATAACGTCTTTGAGCGTGGTTTCCGAAATCGCCATCGTGCCCGACAGCGAATGCAGAATCCCGACCTTGATCGGCCCCTCGTCCTGCGCAATGGCCGGCGCCATCGGCAGGCTCATGCCACCGGCCAGAACCGTGGCAAGCAAAGCGCGCGATGCGCTGAATTTCTTCATGGTGATGTCCCTCAGTTTGGTTCCCCAAGGCGTCATTGACTGACGCCCTTGCCGGACTTTGGGACACTTCGTTGAGCTGACCCTATACGTCGATTGACGTAATCAGGAAGCCATTGCAGGAGCCAACTCTTGCGCCGGGGCATGAAAAGCCGCGTGATTCCAATGCAATCCATGCTATGGAGAGGTTGGAAAATTTTTGTGCAGCCCGATAAAATGGCTAAAAACTAGACGATTCATGGCGCGACAAAGAATCATCCCCATCCGGCGCGAATACAACCGCTGGGTGGCCAACGAAACGCTGGAAGACTACGCCCTGCGCTTCACCGCCAAGTCGGCGCGGCGCTTTTCCAACGACCGCATTTCCCAGACTGCAATCGGTGCAATTTCGTTTCTGGCGCTCGAAGCCATCGGTGGCGCCATCACTCTGAGCTATGGCACGACCAACGCGATGATCGCCATCGCGGTCGCCTCCATAGCGATCCTGTTTGTGGGAGTGCCCGTTGCCCGCTATGCGGCGCGCCATGGCGTCGATGTGGATCTTTTGACCCGCGGGGCCAGCTTTGGCTACATCGGGTCGACCATCACCTCGCTGATCTATGCGGGCTTCACCTTCATTCTCTTTGCTATTGAAGCATCGATCATGTCGAGCGCCCTGCAACTGGCCTTCGGCATTCCGCTCTGGCTCGGCCATATCATTTCGGCGATCGTTGTGATCCCGCTGGTCACCCATGGGATCACCATGATCTCGCGCTTCCAGATTCTGACCCAGCCGGTCTGGATCGTCCTCAACATACTGCCGTTCTTTTTCATAGCCTTCATGGATTGGGAAAAGTTCGATCTCTGGCGCGCCTTTACCGGACTGGACCAGCCGCCGGGCGAACCGGGCTCAATCGCGCCCTTCGAAGTCGCCAAATTCGGTGCGGCATCTGCGGTCATCCTGGCGCTGATGACCCAGATCGGTGAGCAGGTGGACTTTCTGCGCTTCCTGCCGGCGGAAAAAATGCCCAAATGGCGGCACAAACTTGGGGTTTTTCTTGCCGGCGCGGGCTGGGTGGTGGTCGGCGCACCCAAGCTTTTGGCGGGTTCTTTTCTTGCCTTTCTCGCACTTTCGGCCGGCGTTTCGCCCGAACACGCTTCCGAGCCGGGCTACATGTTTGCCATCGCCTTTGGCTACATGATCCCCAACGAGTTTCTGGCACTGATGCTCATGGCCGTATTCGTGGTCATAAGCCAGCTCAAGATCAACGTAATGAACGCCTATGCGGGCTCGCTCGCCTGGTCCAATTTCTTTTCCCGGCTCACCCATTCCCATCCGGGTCGCGTCGTCTGGCTGATGTTCAACGTGTCCATCGCGCTGCTGTTGATGGAGTTGGGCATCTACCGGCTTCTCGAAGAAACGCTTGGCATCTTTTCGATTGTTGCCATGGCCTGGCTGTGCTCGATTTCCGCCGATCTGTTCATCAACAAACCACTGGGATTGGCCCCGCCAGGGATCGAGTTCAAACGCGCCCACCTCTATGACGTCAATCCCGTCGGTGTCGGCTCGATGTTTCTCTCGGCCACCATTGCACTGGCCGCCCATTTCGGAGCCTTCGGCACCATGGCAGCGGCGTTGTCTCCTTACATCGCGCTGGTTGTGTGCTTTGTCGCATCCCCCACTCTCGCCTGGGCCACCAAGGGCAAATATTATCTGGCCCGTAAGCCCCGCCGCCAATGGCAAAAGCTTAAAACGCTCACCTGCTCGATCTGCGAACACCCTTTCGAGCCCGAGGACATGGCCTGGTGTCCGGCCTACGCCGCTCCGATCTGTTCGCTGTGCTGCTCTCTCGATGCGCGCTGCCATGACATGTGTAAGCCACACGCCCATTTCCGTGCCCAGACTCAGGCCGTGGCTGCCACAATATTGCCCGGCTGGGTCGTGGAAAAGCTCCAGTCCCGTCTGGGGCGATACGCGATCGCGACGCTGGTTGCCGTATCGATGCTCGGCGGCGCGCTGGCGCTTATCTATGGACTGGCCGCCCAATACGCGCCCGAAACCGCCGATGTCGTGGGCGGAACGCTGCTCGTGGTCTTTTTCGTTTTCTCGGTGACAGCAGGGATCATGACCTGGTTCCTGGTGCTTGCCCATGACAGCCGCCTCGTTGCCGAGGAGGAAAGCACGCGCCAGAACACCTTGTTGCTCAAGGAAATCGATGCGCACTCGAAAACCGACGCCGAACTGCAGCGCGCCAAGGAAAAGGCCGAAGCAGCAAACAACGCCAAGTCCCGTTACGTCGTTGGATTGAGCCATGAGCTGCGCACCCCGCTCAACGCGGTTATGGGCTATGCCCAAATCCTCGAGCGTGATCGCGAGATTCCCGTCAATCGACGCGGCTCGGTCGAAACCATCCGCCGCAGCGCCGAGCATCTGTCGGGATTAATCGACGGGTTGCTCGACATCTCGCGTATCGAGGCGGGGCGGCTCCAGGTCTATTCCAACGAGATCAATATCGAGGACTTCCTCGACCAGCTCGTGGAGATGTTCCGGCCGCAGGCGGAGGCCAAGGGACTCGCGTTCAACCATGTGCGCTCGCCCATGCTGCCCCAGTATGTGCGAACCGACGAAAAGCGCTTGCGTCAGATACTGGTCAATCTCTTGTCCAATGCCATCAAGTTCACGTCCGAAGGCACGATCACATTCGAAATCGGATACCGCTCCCAGGTCGCGACCTTTACCGTCGCGGACACGGGAAGCGGCATTTCCGAAGACGATCTGCAGCATATTTTCGAGCCCTTCGTGCGCGGCGAGGCCGAGCGCTCCCGCTTTGCCCCTGGTCTCGGGCTGGGGTTGACCATCACCAGGCTTTTGACCGAAACCCTCGGCGGCGAAATCACCGTCTCAAGCGCGCTCGGTTCAGGCACTCGGTTTCAGGCACGGCTGATGCTTGCCCGCGTCGAGCGCCTCGCCAAGGCAGGTGCGGACCGGCGCCGGGTGACGGGCTATAGGGGTGAACGCCGCACCATCATTGTGGTCGATGACAATGCCGAGCATCGTGACGTGATGGACCAATTGCTGGCGCCGCTCGGCTTTACGGTCCTGACCGCTGTCGATGGCCCCGATTGCCTCTCTCGTCTCGACGCGGTTCGCCCGGACCTCTATTTCCTCGATATCCGCATGCCGCGCATGAGCGGTTGGGCGCTGGCCGCGGCCCTGAGGCAGCGGGCCGTCAGTGCGCCAATCGTTCTGCTTTCGGCCAATATCGGAGATGGCGCCGGCCCGACGGGCGGGGATGCGGGCCACACCGACACATTGGCCAAGCCTGTCGATCTCTATCAGCTGCTCGACAAACTCGGCACCCACCTCAAGCTCGATTGGGAGTACGCCAACCCTGGCCCTGCAGCGGAGGTCCGGCCCAAAAAAATGCGCTCCCCGGGCAGCGAGCACCTGCGCGACCTTGCCGGCCTGGGACAGATCGGGCATGTGCGGGGCATTGATGCCAAGCTTGGCGAACTGGCCGGCGACCCCGACAATCTCCCGCTGGTCCAAGCCCTGCGGCGGCATATGGAGGTGTTCGATTTTGATGGCTATGCCGAGCTTCTGGAGAGGATTAGCCATGAGCCCGATTGAGCGCGAAAACGATATCGTGCTTCTGGTCGATGACTCCCCGGAGTCGCTGGGGTTCCTGACTGCGGCGCTCGAGGATGCCGGCCTGACCGTGCTCGTTGCGCGGTCCGGAGAAATGGCGCTCGGTATTGCCGATCGGGTGACGCCGGACGTGGTGCTCATGGACGCGGTCATGCCGGGCCTTGACGGCTTTGAGACCTGTCGCCGGCTCAAAACTGTGCCTGCCCTCGGCCACATCCCGATCATCTTCATGACTGGTTTGACCGAGACCGAGCATATCGTCCATGCCCTCGATAGCGGTGGGGTCGATTATCTCTCAAAGCCCATAAACGTCGATGAATTGAGGGCTCGCATCCGCGTCCATCTGGCCAATGCCCGACGCGCGCAAAGCGCACACATTGCGCTTGATGCCGCCGGGCGCCACCTTGTGGCCTTTGCCGCCGAGGGGCCGCTGCTCTGGTCGACGCCGCAGGCCAGCCGCCTCTTGACGCGCTCGGGCATTGATGCCGAACAGGAGGGCCCCATGTCGGAGCGCTTTCTGGAGTGGTTGAAGAGCGCCGGTGGTTCCCCCGATGCCGGCGGGGGTTTTGATGTCGCCGCTGCCGGATCGCCCGGTTTGCAGTTATCGTTTCTGGGTCTTGTTGCCGGCAAAGAATATCTGTTCCGTCTGTCGAGCGCCCGGACGGAAGGCACCGAGGATGCCCTACGCCAGGCTTTTGGATTGACTCAGCGCGAAAGCGAAGTGCTGCTCTGGATTGCCCGCGGCAAGTCAAACAAGGACATCGGCGATATTCTCGGGCTCAGCCCCCGGACCGTAAACAAGCATCTCGAACAGGTTTACACCAAACTCGGCGTTGAGAACCGGGCTTCGGCCGCGATCAAGGCCGTGCAAGCGCTTCAGGTTGTTGCGGAATTCTAGCAGCGATTGCGCAGCCGGTAGGTGATTAAAAACTGACCGCAACGATTATGGTTGCTCCTGCGATATGCACATTTTTCGGGCATTTGTTAAATGACAAACCCGTCATAGTGCGCTAAGACAATTGCGCCGGATATCCTCCGGCAGAGGTTGTTTGCACCACAATCTCAGCGCCCCGTACGTTCGCGAGGCGTACGGGGCATTATCAAAACCGTGCGCGCACCCAGATAAATGGCAACAGAGTTGACCGCCTTGGGCGGTACGGTCACGGTTCTGGCCAGTGATTCGATGCGCAAGGACCGCCATGACCGCTCTTGCCGAGTTTGCAATGCTCGCCCATGGGTGGCGGCGCATCCTGATGCTGGTCCTCGCAGGTGCGTTGGCAGGGCTGTCGGCTCCTCCGATCTTTTTTCTTGTTGCTCTGTTTGTCGCAATGCCGGTGCTGGTCTGGGCCCTTGATGGTGCGGAACGCAAGCGCTCGATCCGTTCCATGGTGGTGGGGCCTGCATTTCGCATCGGGCTTGCCTTCGGCTTTGGCTATTTCCTCGTCGCCCTGCACTGGATCGGCGCAGCTTTCTTTGTCGACGGCGGGTGGCTCCTTGTCGTCATGCCGTTTGCCGTGGCCGGGCTTGCTCTGCTGCTTGCGGTGTTCTGGGGGCTGGGCACGGCCCTGGCGCATTTCTTCTGGTCGGCCGGGCCGGGACGGATATTTGCCCTTGCTACGGCGCTGACCCTGGCCGAACTGGCGCGCGGCTATCTTTTCACCGGCTTTCCTTTCGATCTCTTGGGTTACGCGCTGACCGCCAACCTCGAAATGATGCAGGCAACCAGCCTTGTCGGTGTTTACGGGCTGACATTTGTGGCCGTCCTTATTTCAGCAACGCCGGCGCTGGTGTGGCCGGCCGCGGAGCGTTCGCTGATTGCCCGCATCCTTCCCCTGTTCGCCGCGTTCGGGTTGCTCGCCGGCCAGATCGCCTGGGGCAATTTTCGACTCAATGAGACGCAGACCGAACCCTTCGAGGACGTCGTTCTTCGAATCGTCCAGCCGGTCATCCCCCAAGACGTCAAATGGCAGACCTTTGCGCGCGAGGAGACAGTTAACCGCCTGCTCGATTTGTCCACCATGCAGACCAATCCTGACGATCAGGCACTTGGCGACGTCACCCATCTAATCTGGCCCGAGGCCGCCATTCCCTTCTTTTTGTCCGATGAGCCCGAGCTGCTCGCCCGAATCGCCCGCACCCTGCCCGACGACATCTGGCTTCTGACCGGCGCGCCCCGCCAGCCCTATGGGGCCAATGGTGAGATCGTGCCTGGCGCAAAGCCGTTCAATTCGGTGCTTGCCTTCAACGGGGAGGGCGAGGTCGTCACTTCCTACGACAAGACCCATCTCGTTCCGTTCGGCGAATATTTGCCGTTTGGCGACTTTTTGCGTCAGTTCGGCATCACCCAGCTGGCCGAAGGGTCGCAGGGTTGGGCCGCCGGCGCCGAGCGCAGATTGTTTCACCTGCCTGGCTCGCCCGCCATCCTGCCGCTCATTTGCTACGAGATCGTGTTTCCCGGCAGTCTTGGTGCATCGGTCGATGAAGCGGGCTTCATCCTTGTCCTCACCAATGACGCATGGTTCGATGGATCAATGGGGTTGGCCCAGCATTTTCACCATGCACGGGTCAGGGCGGTCGAAGAGGGAAAGTCGGTGGTTCGGGCGGCAAATTCCGGCATTTCGGCCATTGTCGACCCCATGGGGCGCATCGACGCAATGATGGCAGAAGGTATGGTGGGTGCCATCAAGGGCACGCCCGCTCAACCGCTGTCTCCGACTTTTTTTGCCCAATATCGCCATTGGCCACTGGTCGGCATGCTGATTTTGGGGGTGCTGTTGTCCTTGCCGGGCCGGCGCCGCCGCCTCAGGCGTCTCGACTGACCCTGTCCATATAAAGCTTTCTTTATATGGCCCTTGCTTTCTGCGTCCCAACCTGCGAAAAGCAAGTTCGAAAGTGCCCGGGATTGAGCCTGGACACGCGCACTTCCGCGTGCGCCCTCGCCAGTTGAAATGAGGTTTAACGTGGCCAGTTCTTCTTATCTCTTCACCTCGGAATCGGTTTCCGAGGGTCATCCCGACAAGATTTGCGACCAGGTCTCCGACGCCATAGTGGACGCATTTTTCGCGCAAGATCCCTATTCGCGCGTTGCCCTTGAAACCTTGGCGACCACCAATCGCGTCGTTCTGGCGGGTGAGGTGCGCGGCCCTGCATCCATAGATGCCGGTCGTATGGAAGATATCGCGCGCGGCGTTGTCAAACGGATCGGCTACGAGCAGGAGGGGTTCAATTGGCGGACCCTTGATGTGTCGTGCCATGTGCACGAGCAGTCCGCCCACATCGCCCAGGGCGTCGATGCCTCGGGCAACAAGGATGAAGGCGCCGGCGATCAGGGCATCATGTTCGGCTTTGCCGTCAACGAGACGCCCGAGCTGATGCCGGCCCCGCTCACTTACGCTCACAAGATCCTAAAGAACATGGCGGCGGCCCGCCATTCCGGTGCCGTTTCCGAGTTCGGCCCCGATGCCAAGAGTCAGGTGACCCTGAAATACGAGAACGGCAAGCCGGTCGGTGTTTCCGCCGTCGTCGTTTCGACCCAGCATATCGAGAATGTATCCCAACAGTGCGTCCGGGACCTCGTGCGCCCCTTTGTCGAAGACGTCCTGCCCAAGGGCTGGATGCCCCCTGAGGACGAATTCTACGTCAATCCCACTGGCGCTTTCGTCATTGGTGGGCCCGATGGTGACGCGGGGCTGACAGGCCGCAAGATCATCGTGGATACCTATGGCGGCGCGGCGCCTCATGGTGGCGGCGCGTTCTCGGGTAAGGATCCCACCAAGGTCGACCGCTCGGCAGCATACGCGGCCCGCTATCTGGCGAAAAATGTTGTGGCGGCGGGCCTGGCGGAAAAATGCGTCATCCAGCTCTCCTACGCCATCGGCGTGTCCAAACCGCTCTCGATCTTTGTCGATACCTACGGCACCGGCACCGTCGATGAGGACCGGTTGGGCGCAGTGCTGCAAAAAGTCATGAACCTTTCCCCGCGCGGTATCCGCGAGCATCTGGGGCTCAATAAGCCAATCTATGAACGCACGGCCGCCTATGGCCATTTCGGGCGTGAGCCGGAGGCCGATGGCGGGTTCTCATGGGAGAGAACCGATCTGGCCGAAGCGATCCGGGCCGAGCTGACCTGACCTGATCCTTGCTCGTCCGATCCATTGATTGTAAAGCGCGGCGCAACACGCCGCGCTTTTGTTTTCGATAGTGAAACCATGACGTCCAAATCCATCCCGCAGGACCCCAAAGGACCGCGCGCCTTTTTCGGACGCCGTTCGGGCAAAAAACTCCATAAGGGCCAGCAGGCGCTGTTCGAAACGCTGCTTCCCGAGCTGACTGTCGATATTTCCGCGCCTGTCGACCCCGGGACGCTGTTCCCGCAGGCAGGGCGCATTCATCTCGAAATCGGCTATGGCGGCGGCGAGCATCTCGCCCGCATGGCGCGCGAAAATCCCAACGACGGCTTTATCGGCTGCGAAGTGTTTACCGGCGGCATCGGCAAGCTGCTCGAAACAATCGACATCGAAGGCATCGATAATATCGCGCTGTTCCCTGACGACGTCATCAAGCTTCTCGGCGTGATGCCCGCCGCCTGTATCGATTGTCTCTACGTTCTCTATCCCGATCCATGGCCCAAGCCGCGCCATCACAAGCGACGCCTGATCCAGTTCAACATGCTTGCCGAGTTCGCCCGCGTGCTCAAACCCGGCGGCACATTTCGGTTTGCCACCGACATCGAGGACTACGCCAACTGGACCTTGGCCCATATTTTAAAGACCGAAAGATTTGCATGGCCCATCGCCGAACCCGGCGCCTGGCATCTGCCCTATCCCGGCTGGCAGTCCACGCGGTACGAGCAGAAGGCCCGGCGGCAGGGACGCATGAAGAGCTTTTACTTCGAGTTCTTGCGTTCGTGACGATGCGGCGCTATATGATGCCTAACAATCTCGGAAAATGAGAGAGTGGGTGCCGACCGGCCCCGCTCTTTTTTATTACCTCAATCAGGGTAAGCATGACTGCCAATACAAAACGCTACATCCGCGAATCCGCACTCGAGGCGCGTGTTGCGGCAATCGTCGAGCCGGTGGCCCAATCGCTGGGCTATGATCTGGTTCGCGTGCGCATCAGCAATGACAATGGCTGCACGCTGCAGATCATGTGCGAGGACGAAAATGGGCATTTCGCCATCACCGATTGCGAAAAGCTCCACCACGATCTCAACCCGGTACTGGATATCGAAGATCCCATCGACCGCGAATATCACCTCGAGATATCCTCACCCGGCGTCGATCGGCCGCTGGTTCGGGCCCGCGATTTCCAGGCCTGGGTCGGACACGAAGCCAAGGTTGAGCTCGGCGAAATGATCGAGGGCCGCAAGCGCTTCCGCGGCGATATCGTCGGCGCTGACGATGACACGTTTTCGATCCGCCTGCCCGACGCACCGGTTGGAACCGATCCCGTTCATGTGCTGCCGCTGGCACTCTTGGCCGAAGCAAAGCTGCTGATGACCGACAAGCTGCTCGATGAGGCGCGCAAGCGTCAGGCAGAAAATCCCGATTACGACGAAGCCGATGAGGACGTCGAGACCATCATTGAAGAAACCGACGGCGGCGACGCCGACGAGCGAACCCAGGAGAATTGATCCAATGGCCGTTTCAGCGAACAGGTTGGAGCTTTTGCAGATCGCCGATGCCGTGGCGCGCGAAAAGTCCATCGACCGCATGATCGTCATCGAAGCTATGGAAGAGGCCATTCAGCGCGCCGCCAAGGCTCGCTACGGTGCCGAAACCGAGGTCAAGGCCGAGATCAATCCCCGCACCGGCGAATTGCGCCTGTGGCGCCTGCTCGAAATCGTCGAGCGTGTCGAAGAATATGGCCGCCAGATTTCCCTCAAGGAAGCGCTTGCCAAAAACGACGCCGCCAAACTCGGCGATTACGTGACCGAGCCGCTCCCCCCGATCGAATTCGGCCGTATCGCAGCCCAGTCGGCAAAGCAGGTCATCGTCCAGAAGGTGCGTGATGCCGAACGCGACAGGATGTACGAAGAATATGCGGACCGTGTCGGCGAAATCGTCAACGGTTCGGTCAAGCGCGTCGAATATGGCAATGTGATCGTCGATCTCGGCCGCGGTGAAGCCATTATCCGCCGCGACGAGCTGATCCCGCGTGAACAGTTCCGCTATGGAGACCGCGTCCGTGCCTACATTTATGACGTGCGCCGTGAGCAGCGCGGGCCGCAGATTTTCCTCTCGCGCACCCATCCCCAGTTCATGGCCAAGCTCTTCGCCCAGGAAGTGCCGGAAATCTACGACGGCATCATCACCATCCGCTCGATCGCCCGTGACCCGGGCTCACGCGCAAAGATCGCCGTGACCTCCTCGGATTCTTCGATCGATCCGGTCGGTGCCTGCGTGGGTATGCGCGGTTCGCGTGTTCAGGCGGTTGTCGGAGAATTGCAGGGTGAAAAGATTGATATTATCCCCTGGACGAACAATATAGCAGATCTAGTCGTATCCGCGCTCCAGCCTGCCGATGTCGCCAAGGTGGTGCTCGACGAACAGGCAGAGCGCATCGAAGTGGTGGTTCCCGACGAACAGCTTTCGCTTGCCATCGGTCGCCGTGGCCAGAACGTGCGACTGGCCAGCCAGTTGATCGGCTGGGACATCGACATCCTGACCGAGCAGGAAGAATCCGAACGCCGCCAGAAGGAATTCACCGAGCGGACGGCGCTCTTTATGAACGCGCTCGACGTGGACGAGATGGTTGCCCAGTTGCTCGCATCGGAAGGCTTCTCCTCGATCGAGGAACTGGCCTATGTCGATCTGGCGGAAATCGCCTCGATCGGCGGCTTTGACGAGGAAACGGCTGGAGAGATCCAGAACCGTGCCACCGAATTCCTCGATGCGCAGGAACGCGAGCTTGATGAGGAGCGTAAAAAGCTCGGCGTCGAGGACGCACTTTACGATATTCCGGGTCTTTCGGCAGCAATGCTGGTTGCCTTGGGCAAGGATGAAATCAAGACTGTCGAAGATTTCGCCGGCAATATTGCCGACGATCTGATCGGCTGGACCGAGCGCAAAGACGGTGAAACCAAGCGCTTCGAAGGCACGCTTTCGGCCTTCCCGTTGTCCAGGGAAGAGGCCGAGGACATGATCATGGCCGCGCGCCTCAAGGCTGGCTGGATCACTGAGGACGACCTGCCTCAGGCAGAACTCGTTGAAGGTGAAGACGGAGTCCCCGCCGAGGGCGAGGTCGCACAATAGCGACATTGCTCCTCATCGGGGCGTTTGGCAGAACAAGGACAAAAGGGCGCCGCAATTGGGCCGCGAAAAAGATGTAGAGAGGATGTGCGCGCTCACGCGGGCCGAAAAGCCCGCATCCGCGCTCATCCGCTTCGCGGTTTCCCCCGACGGGGTTCTGGCGCCCGATGTCGATGCCAAGGCCCCTGGCCGCGGCGTCTGGATCACCCTTTCTGCCCCTGCAGTGGATGAGGCGGTGCGCAAAAAGGTTTTTGCGCGGAGCCTCAAGGAAAATGTGTCCGTGCCGCCCGACCTTGCAGAACTGGTACGGACCCGGTTAGAACAACGCCTGACAGGCACTCTGGGGTTGGCGCGCAAGGCCGGCATCCTGGTGACGGGCGCCGCCAAAGTCGCTTCGGTTCTTCAATCGGGACGGGTGGGCGCGCTGATTACCGCCAGCGATGCAGCCCCCGACGGACGCCGCAAGATGCTGCAATGGGCCCGGCGCGGCGAGGTCGCTGACAGGTTGGTCCATATTGAATCTCTCTCGTCGACCCAATTGGGTTTGGCATTGGGGCTCGAAAATGTGATACACGCTGCGCTGACTCCCGGCGCGGCAGCAAATTCGGTGATTGAACGGGCAAATCGGCTTGCCCTTTTCAACGCCACAGACAGAGAAGAAGACGGCAACATATGACCGATAAGGATAAGACCAGCGACAATTCGGGCTCGGGGAAAAAGACCCTGACCCTCAAGGGCGCGCCCAATCTTGGCGCACGGCCCGGCATGTCGCGGTCCTCACGCACCGTCGTGGTTGAAAAGCGCACCCGCCGCGTGGGTGGGCCCGGTACGGGCGCGCCTCAACAGTCGGGTGGCAATGCATCAGGTGGCGGCAGGCCTCAGCCTTCCCGTCCGGGCGGCCGCCCGCAGTCGGCGAGCCCGCGACAGAATGCAAATTCGGCCAGCCTCACCCAAAACGAGAACCAGGCCCGCGAGCGCGCCCTGCGAGAAGCGGCGGCTCGTGCCGAGGAAGATCGTGCCAAGGCCGAGGAAGAGGCCCAGCGCCACGCCGAGATCGATGCCCGCCGCAAGGCCGAGCGCGAAGAGGCCGAGCGCCGTGCGGCCGCGGTTGAAGCCGCCAAGGCCCAGGAAGCCGTTAATGACGAGCTAGACGGCATCGTGCCGGTCAAGGCCGGACAGGCCCGGCCCAAACCCGTTGCCAAGCCCAGTCCGCGCGCAGCTCAGCCCGATATGCCGCCCCCGCCGCCTCCGGGTGAAGGCGAGGATGACCGCGTGCGCCGCCGCGCTGCGCCCGGTCCAAAAGCGCTTGTCGACAAGGACGAGCTTGAACGCGCCAAGCGCAATGCCGCACCGCGTCCCAGCGCAACCCCTGCTCGCCGCGATTCCAACTCGCGTGGGCGCCTGAACGTAAATTCGGCGCTCGACGATAGCGATCGGCGCGGACCGTCTCTGGCTGCCATGCGCCGGCGCCAGAACAAGAAGATGGGTCGCAACACCAAGGTTGCCCAGCCCAAGCTGGCCCGTGAAGTCACGATCCCCGAGGCAATCACCGTGGCCGAACTGGCCAACCGCATGGCCGAGCGTGCCGTGGACGTCATCAAGCTCTTGATGGCCCAGGGCCAGATGCTCAAGATCAACGACATCATCGATGCCGACACTGCCGAACTGGTCGCCACCGAAATGGGTCATAGCGTCAAGCGCGTTGCTGAAAGCGACGTTGAAGGCGGTCTGTTTGACGACGTTGGTGGTGATGACGCCGGCGATCTGGTCAACCGGCCGCCGGTCGTGACCATCATGGGCCACGTCGACCACGGCAAGACCTCGCTGCTCGATGCGATCCGTGAGGCCAATGTTGTCTCGACCGAAGCCGGTGGCATCACTCAGCACATCGGCGCCTATCAGGTCGAAAAGAACGGCCAGAAGATCACCTTCCTGGACACGCCGGGCCACGAGGCGTTCACCGCCATGCGCGCCCGCGGTGCGCAGGCTACAGATATCGCCATTCTGGTGGTGGCTGCCGACGATGGCGTGATGCCCCAGACCATTGAATCGATCAAGCACGCCAAGGCGGCGGGCGTCCCGATCATCGTGGCGATCAACAAGATCGACAAGCAGGGAGCCGATTCCACCCGCGTGCGCACCGAACTGCTTCAGCATGAAGTTTTCGTGGAATCGATGGGCGGTGAAGTGCTCGACGTGGAAGTGTCCGCGCTCAAGAAGACCAATCTCGACGGCCTGCTGGAAGCGGTGTTGCTACAGTCCGAGGTGCTCGAGCTCAAATCGCCTGAAAAGGGCGCCGCTCAGGGTCTGGTCATCGAATCCAAGCTCGACAAGGGCCGTGGTGCCGTTGCCACCGTACTGGTGCAGCGCGGCACGCTCAGCGTTGGCGACATCGTCGTGGCCGGTAATGAATGGGCAAAGGTTCGTGCGCTGATCGACGACAAGGGCGAGCAGGTGAAATCCGCCGGTCCTTCGACGCCGGTCGAAGTGCTTGGCTTCTCCGGTGTTCCCGACGCGGGCGACCGTTTCGCGGTGGTCGAAAGCGAAGCTCGCGCTCGTGAGATCACCGAATACCGCCAGCGCGTCATTCGTGAAAAGACCGCCGGTGGCGGTGCGACCTCGCTCGAGCAGATGATGAATCAGCTCAAGGCTTCGGGCATCGCCAAATTCCCGTTGCTCATCAAGGGCGACGTGCAGGGTTCGGTCGAAGCGATCGTTACTGCGCTCAACAAGCTCTCGACCGACGAAGTGTCGGCGCAGATCCTGTATTCGGGTGTGGGTGGGATCACCGAGTCCGACGTGACGCTGGCAACGGCGTCCAGCGCGGTGATCATCGGCTTCAACGTGCGTGCCAACAAGCAGGCAGCCGATCTGGCCCAGCGCGAAGGCATCGAAGTCCGCTACTACAACATCATCTACGACCTGATCGACGACGTTAAGGGCGTGATGAGCGGGATGCTGGCGCCTGAAGTGCGCGAGACGTTCCTGGGCAATGCCGAGATCCTCGAGGTGTTCAACATCTCCAAGGTCGGCAAGGTCGCCGGCTGCCGGGTTACCGATGGCATGGTCGAGCGTGGTGCCGGCGTGCGCCTCATTCGCGACAACGTGGTTATCCACGAGGGCAAGCTCTCGACGCTCAAGCGTTTCAAGGACGAGGTCAAGGAAGTCCAGTCCGGTCAGGAATGCGGCATGGCATTCGAAAAATACGAAGACATGCGCCCCGGCGATGTTATCGAATGCTATCGGGTCGAAAAGGTTCAGCGCACGCTTTAGGCCTGCCCGCCTAACGATTTCAAAAGGCGCTGCTCATTGGGCGGCGCCTTTTTCATGGGCGCGTATCGCGGCGAGATAGCTGCGCGATACTGGGAGCATTTCCCCTGTCGCAAGCTGGACGACCACGCGGCTGTCAACGCGCCTGACCGATGAAATTGCCTGCTTGGCGACCCAATGGCTGCGATGAATCCGAAGGCCGTCAATCCCTTCGGTTTCGGCGATCGCGTCGGAAAGGCGCATTAAGAGCAATGACCTACCCTTGTCCGTATGAACTTCCACGTAGTGATCGGCCATCGACATGTGGCTGAGCGGCCCGCGCATATGATTAGGCAGGCGGTCGAGAATTTTCGGTATCTTTGCCGCTTCCGGTGTCGTTTGATCCCTGCGCCTTTCGAGTTGGGGCTCAACCACCCCTTCCATAACACCCATCAGCGCCAGGCTGATTAAAAGGCAATAGATATAGAGTTCGAAAAGACTTAGTCCGGTGTAGCTGAGGTCGGGAAAGAACAGCCAGCTGATCATCGCGACAGCGGCCGTAACGGGAATCGAGGACCCGATGCCTAGCACGGCGATGCGCGCCAAAAGCGGGCCGCCACGGGGCAGGATCAGCGCCCGGGCAAGCGCCGCCCCGACTGTGCCCGCTCCATAACTGCCCACAACGATGAGCAGCCAATAGACGATGCGCCGCGTCGGCGCCAGAAGCGCAAATGTTGAAAAGGGCCCGGTAATCCCGGCGATTACCCCCACCCCCACCATTATCCCCCACGCCAGCGGACTGGAAAAAACGCCGTGCAGTTGGCGAAGCGTGAAATGAATGGGGCTGTCGTTCACGAAGACAAATTCCTGGTTCACGTATCCGGACTTGCGGCTGTGACGCCCATTGGACACTCGGTGCACATCCGCCTCACGCCCAAACTACATGCCGGAGCCGTCCAATGGATGCAACAGCCCTTATCGCGTCGCCCCTCGCCATCCAGATTCATGCCGTCAGCGCCATAGCGGCCCTTGCCCTGGGAACCATCGTTCTGCTGATGCGCAAGGGAACAGGACTTCACAAGGCGATGGGCCGCATCTGGATCGGGTTCATGATAGTGGTCGCGCTTTCATCCTTTCTGATCGCCGAGATCAGGATGTTCGGGCCCTATAGCCTTATCCATGCCCTTTCGCTCTATACACTCCTGGGTCTGGTCCAGGCGGTGCTCGCCATCCGGCGCGGCAATGTCCGCGCCCATCGAAGCCATATGATAGCTCTTTATTCCGGTTCGCTCATTCTTGCCGGAGCGTTCACGCTCCTGCCCGGACGCCGCATGCACGCTGTGGTGTTTGCCGATGGCGGAACCACGGCTTTTCTTGCAGCGCTGGGTATCGCGGCCATTCTGGGAGCGCTCTACTACCAGCGACGGCGCGCCAAGCTATGAGATATCGCCAGCGAACAGGTTTACATGACCCTTCATCAGGCGCGTGATCCGGTTGGCGAGCGTCCTGACGGGTGGACTGTGGCGCTCCTCATGATGCAGTATCAACCATTGATGCGACGCAAGGTCGGGAATGGGACCTCTGATGCGCGACAGGCGCGGATCGACGTCGCCGATAAAGCAGGGCAGTACGGTGATACCCGTGCCCGCTGCCACCAGTTCACGCACCGAGTGGGCATCATTGCCGCTGACCACGATGCGATCGCCGTGATGGGCCTGCAACCAGCGCGCCGAGCCCGTCGCTGCCGCGGGGCCGGAGACCCCGACGAACAATCCATCGCGTACGCCCGCATCCAGACGTGGCGCGCAATAGAGCGCATAGGCGACCGGGGTCAGCTTGCGGCCGGCAAGGCTCTGCTCGGTCGGCGCCGAATTGCGGATTCCGATATCGGCGGCGCGGCGCCCGATATCGACCTTGTCATAGGCGGTGACAAACTCGACCCGGAAACCGTCATCGGGTGACCAGAGCTCTTCGATATGCCGGGACAGAAAATCGGTGGTCCAACCTCCTGCCGACACCCGCACCACCCGCGCGCCGATCGCCCCGTCGCGCCAATGGGTAACCGCCCGCATTGCGGCTTCGACATCCTCGGCGCGCTTGAGCAGCGCTTCGCCGACGCTGGTGAGGGTAAACCCGCTCTGAGCGCGCACAAAAAGCGTTTCGCCGATCTGGCGTTCGAGCGCAGTGACCCGTCGCCCCAAGGTCGCCGCGCTCAACCCTGTCGTGGCGCGCGCTGCCGACAGCCCGCCAAGCCGGGCAACGTCGAGAAACAGCCGAAGATCATCCCAGGACACATCCATGTTTCAATTATGAAACGATAGTGTCGCTCGAACAAGGGAGGGTGCGTGCCTTTGCCCCCGGTCTTTGGGGTTAGACGGTTCAATTATGCATTGCCGATGATGATACCTGCGGCAAAGACCAGTGAGCCGCCGAGCACCACCTGCATGACGGCGCGCCAGAAAGGGGTGTCCATGAACCGCTTCTGAATCCAGGCGATGGTCCAGAGCTCAACGACGACGACGGCCATGGCGATGGTGGTAGCGGTCCAGAAATGAGGGATGAGATAGGGCAGGGCGTGGCCCAGGCCGCCCACGGCCGTCATGATGCCCGAGGCAAAGCCGCGCTTGATGGGCGAGCCCCGCCCGGTCAAACGCCCATCGTCGCTGGCCGCTTCGGTAAAGCCCATGGAAATGCCAGCGCCCACCGATGCGGCAAGACCGATCAGAAATGTCGACCACGTGTCGCCCGTGGCAAAGGCGGCAGCAAAGATCGGCGCCAGGGTGGAGACCGAACCATCCATCAGCCCGGCAAGTCCGGGCTGGATATAGGTCAGAACGAAATTGCGGTGCGCCGTGGTTTTTTCGCTGTCGCGGGTTTCAGGATCGAGATGGGCGTCATGGAGGGCTTCGGCCTTGTGTTCGTGCCCGCGTTCGGCGCGTTCGAGATCGCCCAAAAGCTTGCGGGTCTCGGCATCCTCGGTCTGCTTGATCGCCTCAGCATAAAACCGCGCCGCGTCCTGCTCCATGTCGCGGGCCTGGTTGCGCACCGTGTCCAGATCGAGCTCGGCCATCAGCCAAACCGGCTTGCGGGTATAAAAGCCGCGGACATGCTCGCGCCGGATCGGCACAATCGAGGACCCGAAACGCGATACATAGCGGTCGATCAGCAGGCGACGGTGCTGGTCCTCTTCGGCGGCCATGCCATCGAAAATTGCGGCGCTCGATGGATAGTCCTCGCGCAACCGCTCGGCATAGGCCGCATAGATGCGCCCATCTTCTTCTTCGGACGATATGGCCAGCGCAAGGATTTCCCTTTCGGACAGGGATGAAAAATCGCGCCGGGCGGGGCGGAAGGTGGTCAGCATTGAAGGGCACTCGATCAAATAGTTTAGAACTATTCTAAACTATAGGGCGTTGCTGGCAACCACCTTTTGCGTCGCGGTTTCGCACGCTTCCATCTGGCTCACCAGCCATGAGCGGAATTTCCGCGTGCGGGCAGGCAACTCACGACCCCTGGCAGTCGCAAACCAGTAGCCGAATTTCGAATGCGTAATGGTGGGGAACGGAGCGACCACCTGCCCGCGCTCCAGTCCATATTCGGCCATGATGCCAAGCGCCAACAGCACGCCCTGGCCGGCAATGGCCGCGTCGAAAGCCAGGGCAGGATCGGAAATCGCGGGGCCCGAAAGTTTCAGACCCGTCTGGCCCACGGCCGCCAGCCAGTCGGGCCATGAAAGCATAGACGCCTGATCCATGATGACGGGAACATTGGCCAGATCAGCCGGCGTTTTGAGCCGCTCGGCCAGTCCGGGCGCGCAGACTGGAAACACCGCATGGGTGCCGATGGGCTCTGCCATAACGCCCGGCCAGTCACCGGCCCCGAACCGGATGGCGCAATCGACGTCCGGTCGTCCGAGATCGACAAGTGCGCCGGTGGTCAGGAGTTTCAGCTCGATCTCGGGATGGACGGCACCCAGATCGGCCAACCGCCAGATGAGCCAGCGCGAAGCAAAAACATTGCCCACGGTGACGGTCAGAAGGTTACGGTCCTGTGAGGGCGCCATGAGACCTGCCTGCGCGCGGCCAAGGGCGGCAAACCCGGCCTCGAGATCGGCCAGAACCGCCAAGAGGGCACGGGTGGGCACCAGCCCTTTGGTCGTGCGCTCAAACAGAGCCAGCCCACACCGGTCCTCCGCGCGGCGAATCTGCTGACTGACAGCGCCCGGCGTCACGCCGAGCGCCCCGGCGGCTGGGCCAAGCGCCCCGTGCCGCGCCACGAGAGCGAGAGCATGGAGGGCATTGAAGGGAATGGCGGTCGCTTCATTCATATAGTTTTTCTAAACGCGGGTGCAGAAGATGTCGATGGTCGCATCTGTCCTGCTGGTCGATACTGACGGAAAGTTTATCCAAGGCCACGACAAATGTTAAAAGCATTCTTCCGGTTTCTCACTGAGCCCGATCCCCAGATCGGAACCCGCCCGCACAATTTCGAAGCGCTGGACCATCTCGATTTGCACACTCTGGCCGACCTGCCAGCCTATCACCCGCACCAGGAAGTCCATTGCCCCATGGTCGCACATGACAGGCCGCAGTCAGATTGCTAAAGTTTGACCTCGGGCGCCGGGTGGATGGCGCCCAGATGAGGAGAAGACCCATGAAAAATCTGACGCTCGCCCTTCTGGCGGCTTGTGCCGCATCGACCCTTGCACTGCCGGCCCTGGGCATGGAACTGACCGAATCCTGGCGCCTGGAAGGGTTCCAGATGCCAGAATCGGTGATTTACGACACCGCCAACGAGCGCATTATCATCGGCAACATGGTCGCCATGGGCGCCGAGGCCGGCGAAAACGGTTATCTCTCGCTCGTTTCGCCCGATGGCGAGATGGTCGAGGAGCAATGGGTGACCGGCCTGCAGGACCCGCGCGGCATGGCCATCGTCGACGGCCAGTTGTTTGTCGCCGACAATATGGGCTTCCATATTGTCTCGTTGGACGACGGGACGCTTGTGGAAACCGTCACCATGCAAGGTGCAGCGTTTCCCAATGATGTCACCGCCGATGATGATGGCAATGTCTACATTTCCGACATGTTCGGCCAGACCATCTGGCGCTATGCCGATGGCGAGGCGTCGATCTGGTTCGGCCCCGATGACGGGATGACCTTCCCCAATGGGCTTTTTGCCCATGACGGGCAGATCATCGTCGGCTCGATGGGTGCCGATATGGGCGAAAATTTCACCTTCGGGACACCGGGAGGACTCTATGGCGTCGACGGGAACGCCACCGGTGTAACCCCGCTGGATGGTGCCACTGAAATCGGCGCTATCGACGGGGTGGCGGCCATCGGCGATATCATCGTCTTTAATGACAACCCGACCGGCACCATCTATGGCTGGCGCGATGGGGACACTGTCGAACTCGCCACTGTGGGCGCCGGCGCTGCCGATATTTCTGCCCACGAGTCGATGGTTCTGGTGCCCCAGATGCAACAGGGTGCGCTGATCGCAATGAGCCTTACCCAGTAGGTCTATTCACAGATCTGGGCTGTGCAGCTTTGGCCGTGACAGCCCAGATCGAAGTGGAAATGGTCCTCGTGTTCGGAATTGGCTTCGGGGCCGAGGACCGTTGTGAACCGCCCACACGCCGCCGAATGGGCAAAGCCTAAGAATTTGGCTTCCGGCTGGGCCGGCAGGGCACGCCAATCGTCAAGCACCGAAATGGTGCTCCCATCGACCAAATCGACGGCGGTGATGTCGATCGCGTTGCCCAGGCCGTGTTCGGATACGAACCCCGTATCGGCCCCATTGCGCAGGCGGCAGGTGTAGCCCGGCCCGGTGACGAGGCTTTCAATTTCTGTATCGAGCACCGCGACGGCATAGGCATCGACCTCGCCGGCCCAATCGGCCAACGCGGTGGCCATCGTGCAATTGGTGACCGGCACGCCCGAGAGCGGGATTTCCCTTCCATTGACGACAATACCTGACACCGCGATCGGGCTTTGCAACCCGCAACTGCCTTCCGATAGAGGCGACACCATTTGTCCGATAATCGATCCGGTGAGCAGGGGCGGACAGGCGGCCTGATAGACGCGTTCGAGTTCGCCGGTTTGCGGCTCGGGCTTATCCACTTGCGTGGTCTCGGGCCCGGCGAGAGGCACCTCCTCAACCCCATTGTCGCCGCCCAACTCTTCGGGGCGCGGTTGGGGCAGCGGGGGCTCGGCCTGGATTTCCTGGCCGATGGTCGGCATTGCTGTGAACAGGACCAGAGAAAACAGCACGGCGATGCGGGTCATTTGCGGCTCCGAAAGGCGATCAGACCCATCTCCAACGCGCAAAGCCGCGACATGTTGCCAAAACTCGCGTTAACCGCGCACAAACCATCTTCCCGAAACGCCGGGTTTGCTGCTATCAGCGGCCCCATGAAAACACCGCAGAAGACCCCGCTTTCCCGGATCCGCAATTTTTCCATCGTGGCCCACATCGACCACGGGAAATCGACGCTTGCCGACCGCCTGATCCAGCTCACTGGCGGGCTCGATCTGCGCGAGATGAAAGAGCAGGTTCTCGATTCCATGGATATCGAGCGCGAGCGGGGCATCACCATCAAGGCCCAGACCGTGCGGCTCGAATATGAGCACACCGATGGCGAGCACTACGTGCTCAACCTGATCGATACCCCGGGCCATGTCGATTTTGCATATGAGGTCAACCGCTCGCTTGCCGCGTGCGAAGGCTCGCTCCTTGTTGTCGATGCCGCCCAGGGCGTCGAGGCGCAGACATTGGCCAATGTCTATCACGCCATCGAGGTGAACCACGAGATCGTGCCGGTATTAAACAAGATCGATCTGCCGGCCGCCGAACCCGAGCGCGTCAAGCAGCAGATCGAGGACGTGATCGGCATCGATGCCTCCGAGGCGGTGGAAATTTCCGCCAAGACCGGGCTGGGGATCGACAAGGTATTAGCCGCAATCGTCGAGCGTCTGCCAGCGCCGAAAGGCGATGAGAATGCTCCGCTCAAGGCCATGCTTGTCGACAGCTGGTACGACCTCTATCTGGGCGTGGTGGTACTGATCCGGGTGATCGACGGACGTATCAGGAAGGGCCAGAAGATCCGCATGATGCAGGCGGGCGCCTCTTATGAACTCGACCGGGTGGGTGTGTTTACCCCCAAGCTTGTCGAAGTGGGCGAACTGGGGCCAGGCGAAATCGGGTTCTTCACCGCCTCGATCAAGGAAGTGGCCGATACCAATGTCGGCGACACCATTACCGACGACAGAAAGCCGACGGCCGAACCGCTTCCCGGTTTCCGTCCGGCCCAGCCCGTTGTGTTCTGCGGCCTGTTTCCGGTCGATGCGTCGGATTTCGAAGATCTGCGGGCTGCCATGGGCAAGCTGCGCTTGAACGATGCGAGCTTTTCCTTCGAGATGGAAACTTCGGCGGCGCTTGGGTTTGGGTTCCGTTGCGGCTTTCTGGGACTTTTGCATCTCGAGATCATCCAGGAGCGGCTGACCCGCGAGTTCAATCTCGATCTCATCACCACGGCGCCCTCCGTGGTCTATGAGGTGCAGATGACTGACGGCACAGAGCTGTTGCTGCACAATCCGGCCGACCTGCCCGATGTGGTCAAGATCGAGGAAATTCGCGAGCCCTGGATCAAGGCGACGATTCTGACGCCCGACGATTACCTCGGCGCGATTTTGAAGCTCTGCCAGGACCGGCGCGGCATCCAGACCAATCTGAGTTATGTCGGCCAGCGGGCCATGGTGGAATATGATCTGCCGCTCAACGAAGTCGTGTTCGATTTCTACGATCGGCTCAAATCGATCTCCAAGGGCTATGCGAGTTTCGATTACCAGCTCGACGATTATCGCGCCGGCGATCTGGTCAAGATGAGTATTCTGGTCAACGCCGAGCCGGTCGATGCGCTCTCGATGCTGGTGCACCGTTCCCAGGCCGAGCATCGCGGACGCCAGATGTGCGAAAAATTGAAGGATCTGATCCCCCCGCACCTGTTCGTCATTCCAATCCAGGCCGCCATCGGTGGGCGCA
Source organism: Pelagibacterium nitratireducens (assembly GCF_037044555.1). Taxonomy (NCBI): domain Bacteria; kingdom Pseudomonadati; phylum Pseudomonadota; class Alphaproteobacteria; order Hyphomicrobiales; family Devosiaceae; genus Pelagibacterium; species Pelagibacterium nitratireducens. The sequence continues at coordinate 3,547,397 of NZ_CP146275.1, read as the reverse complement.
TAATCGCCCGCGAGACGGTGCGCGCCATGCGCAAGGACGTGACCGCCAAATGCTATGGCGGCGACGCGACCCGCAAGCGCAAGCTGCTCGAAAAGCAGAAGGAGGGGAAAAAGAAAATGCGCCAGTTCGGCAAGGTCGAAATCCCCCAGGAAGCTTTCATCAAGGCGCTCAAGATGGATGATTGATCCAGATTTTCTGTCTGAATAAAAAATGTCGGGTGGCCTAAGCTCCGGTCGTCCTTTGGTCGGCCCGCATGGCGGGTCGGCTCAATATGGAGAACGGACAGATGAAATATCTCACCATGGTGACCACCACCAACGCGGCCGAAATCGGCCAGCCGCCCGCCGAACTGATGATGGCGATCGGGGGTTTGGCCCAGGAGGCCGGGCCCAAGCTCATCGACAATGGCGGCATGGCCAGAATGGGGTTGGGCGCGATCAAAAAGGGCAAGCTCAAGGTGGACGGCCCCTTCACCGAGACCAAGGAAGTGGTCGCCGGCTTTGCCATCTACGAGCTCGACAGCGAGGCTGAGGCCGTCGCCTGGGTTCGTAAATTTCTCGAACTGCACGAGACCCACTGGCCGCAGTGGGAGGGCGAAGTGGAACTGCTCGAGATCATGTCGATGGGCTGACAGCATGGGGGCGCCGAAACGATCGGCGCCCTTGATGCCTATTCCAGCGCGAAGCTTCCCGTCTGGACCGCGCCGGCAACTCCGTAGCGGTTGATGGTAACCCCGCTCGGTGAGGTGACCGAACCGATCAGCCTCAGCGCACTGGGCGCCTCGCCGCCACCGAACAGCCGCTTGCCCTTTCCCAGCAGCACCGGGAAGGTGAGGGTGTGAATTTCATCGACCACGTCTGAGGCGAATAGCGCTTGGATCAATTGCGCCGAACCTTGCGTGAGAAGGTTTCGCCCCTCTTCGGTTTTGAGCTGGCGCACCGCCGCAACGGCATCGCCCTTGAGAACATGGCTGTTTTGCCAGTCCGTTGCATAGCCGGGGTTGCGGGTGGCGACATATTTGTTGATGGCGCCGAACTGGTCGGCCAATTCGTCTTGCCCCTCGAGCTTTGGCCAGTGATTGGCAAAGATCTCGTAGGTCCGGCGACCCAGCAACAGATCGTACGGATCGGAAAGAATGGCCTCCATGGCCTTGCCGACGGCTGCGTCGAAATAGGGCACCGTCCATCCGCCGAGCGTAAAGCCGTTATCGGTATCTTCCTGCGGGCCGCCAGGGCCCTGCACAACCCCGTCAAGGCTGACAAAGGCAGCAACACTGAGCTTTCTCATTTCATCTCTCCTTTGAGCGCGCCGCGCGGGATCATGTCCCGCGTCCTGCCCCAAGGACGAGCTATCTCTAGGTCAGCTGACATTTTGGCTTATGGTTTTTCAGTTCGCGTCCGGATGCCGGCGCGCCAATGGCGCATCGCGTTCGAGACTGTAAAAGACTCCCGCTTGTACGGCCTGCCATTCACCTTCGGTGCCGTCAGGCCAGAGCATACGGATGTCCGCCCTTTGCGCATCGCCCAGCCCGAAATGAGCAAATCCCGCGACCCCGCTCACATGCCCGCCGCCCGATGTGATCTCGCGGCGCTGAACACCATCGCCCGTCCGCACCTCGATCCAACCGCCGATGGCATCGCGATTGGCGCCAGACTGGTGGGGGGCTATTGCCAGCCAGTTGCCCAAATTGTCGCTGACATTTTGCCAAAGCTGGGCGTTGGCGTGCCGATTGACGACGACGAGATCGAGCCGACCGTCGAGATTGAAATCGGCCAGTGCTGCGCCGCGCGCGGTCAAAAGACTGGCAACCCCCGCCTCTTCTCCCGCTTCGAAGAACGTGCCGTCCGGCTGCTGGAGCAGTAGATTATTGGGATCGAGCAGCGCGAAATCGGGCATCTCCCACACATTGCCCTTGGCGACGAACAGATCGGTCAGCCCGTCATTGTTGATGTCCTCGAATTGGGCATGCCATGCCGTCGAGGGCTTGATCTCTCCGCCAGTATAGGGGCGGTGCGCGGTGACGCCGCGCGCATAGGCAAGGTCGGAATAGACCGGAAGCGGGGCGCCCGCGTCAGGAATTTCGGACAGCACCTGAAGCTTGTTGTCGGCCATCGAGGTGAGGAAATATTCTGGATAGCCATCTGAATTGAGATCGTGGCCGGCAATGCCCATGCCCCAGATGCGCAACCGCTGCCAGCCGTCGTCGGGGCCGTAAAGTTCAGGCGCCAAGCCGGCATGGATGCGCCAGAGCTGTTCCTGCCCGCCCTTGTAATACTCCCTGTCATTGGAAACGCGCAGCGATGGCGTGCCCGACCGGTTCCAGTCGGTAAACAGCATCGAAAGCGCGCAATAGCTCGGTGTCAGCGGGATCGGCCCGCCGAAACGATCGTCAGTGATGTCCGGACGGTGCAGCCAGTTGTCGGTGCACGATCCCCAGGGCATCATCGTTTCATATCGATCGACATAATTGCCGATGGCGATTGTCGGCCAGCTTTGCCCGGCCTCCCAGGTGGCGGCAAAGGCCGTGGACCAGCCGTCCCCACCATCAAACCCCCAATCGGTGTTGGCGCTTTCGAACCGGCAATCGCCCAGCCCGCGCATGAGCTGGTTTTCACCCACCCTCAGCAGTACCACATCCATAATGCCGTCGCTGTTGATATCGAGGGGATAGGCGCCGGTTACGGCGTCCATCTCCAACCCGCTTGCCGCTTCTGCAAAGCTGAGCGCGCCGCCAACTTCGCCGGTGTTGCGGTATAATTTTGCCATAGCGGAGCCACCGGCCAACACCATATCGGGCAAGCTGTTGGCGTCGCAATCAAAGACGGCTACACCCCCGCCCACCATATACTCCCACTCGCCCGAAAAGACGCTGTCGATCCCGGCGCTGTCGGTGACCTCGACAAAGCGTGGAATGGTTGACTCCTGACCCAACGCGGGTGCCGCAAGAAGGATCAACCCGATTGCAAATCGCATCATGATGAGCTCCGCGTTACCAGCGCGTTGGTGAATCCGGCGATGCACAAGCCCTGTTCGAGCCCCTGTTCTATGGCTGAGCGGAAGTGAATACCGCCATAGAGCCGCGAGATCGCCGCTTCTTCGGCTGCCTCCCAGAAACTTAAATAGTGCCGGACAGCCAGCCCGTCATCTTCATGGGTCCGGTCGGAAAAAGCGAACTTTTCGCCGAAATGAGCTTGCAGCATGCCCGCGGCAGCGCCCGATTGGGTGGAATGACCCGAAGGATATTCGGGAAAGGGTGGGGTGATCAGGATGGGCTGCCAATTCGGATCGACCAGTCGGTTGAGATAGGTCACCGGGCGCACGAGGTTGTACTGATATTTTGCGTCCCAACACCCGATAAATGAATCAGCCAGCACGATACCGAGTCGGGCCAGAACATCGACGGTTTCGGCGAGATCGGCATCCTTGCCTTCGAGCGCATCGAGCGTGAGGAAGATCCAATGGCCCGGCGGCGTAGGCGACAGCATCGGATCGTCCGACCAGAACCGGGCGATGGCCTCCTGCTCGTCAGTCAGGTTGACCACCGCGTCGTGGACCTCCATGGCCTCCTCGTAAAACGCCGAGCCCGGCTCTTGGCTGAAGGCGGGTGGTGGCGGCAGAGCACAACTGTTGCCTGCAGGCATGGCAAAGGGGCGGTTGTGTCCCCAGCCGGGCAACAGCGGCGCCTGCTGCACCGCTACCCGATTGGTGGGGACCCAGAGAGCGGGGTCTTCCACGGTCTCGAAATCATAGGGAAAACCCAGATTTTCAACGACCGCCCCGCCATCATCGAGTGACCAATCCAGGATATGCTGTCCGATTGCGGTGCCCAGCGTCGTGCTGCGGGCAACGATTTCCTGATCGATCCCCTCGGCCAGCATCGCTGCCGTGCGGGTGTCCATGGTATTCATGGCGCGCTGGCCAGTGGGACCGGTATTGCCGAAAAACGCATTGGCGCCAAAGCTCATCGCCGCATGCAGCAGGATCGCTTCATCGTAGGCGGCGTCGGGTTCCCGTGTGGGCAGGGGCTCAAGCGCATTGAGCTGGCCGGCGAGCGTTAGGAACCGGTCGTCCCCGCTTGCCACCGTCTCATAAGCGGTAACCCCCAGATAGGCAAATGCGCGGCTGGCCACGGGCGGAGAATAAGTGGGCGTGTGCCGAACAAGTTCAAGAATCAGCCGATTCCAGCCCACCAGCATATCCTGCGCATCGGGCCGCTGGGCCTGTGCCGGGTGAGCTGCGCCAATGGCAACAGTGAGGGTCACCGCCAGAAGCCGCAGCCACGCCAAGCCATTTATATCCCGATTTCCCCCCAAGGCGAGCCTCCCAACTCGATAGACTTTAGTCGCATCTATGCACGGTGTTTGCCACCCCGCAAGGTCCGCTGCAGGCCATGGGCCCCGAGAACCATTCCCTGGTCGCACCGGGTCAAATCCCTGTTGCACCCCGCTCGCGCTTACAGTAGGTTCCCGCCGAACCGTTTGGGCGCCCAGCGCCCCGGGCACCCGTAGCTCAGCTGGATAGAGCGCTGCCCTCCGAAGGCAGAGGTCACACGTTCGAATCGTGTCGGGTGCGCCAAATTTCCTTCTAGTGAAAAGTTGATCGGCCGCCGGTTCGAGCACGCCGTGCGGCGGGTATCGGCCATTGTATTCGATAAGCCTTTGCCACCCACCATCCAATAATATGATTATTCTACAGCGAGTTGACCTGCTGCCTATTCGGTGGGCAAAGTAATCGTCCGGCGACTACGATGCAAAGGTTTGCCACTCCCTTGGCAAGCAGCGAAGTCATTTGGCTTCGAGTTGGCAATGGACCAGATTTGCACCATACCACTTCAAAACGAGAGGAGGCCGGAGCAAGCGGTGGGCCGGAGAGGGCCCGACCGCATGACGTGCCGTGAGCAGGGAAGCACGCCGTCGAAAACCGCATCATGATTGGAGGAGAATGATGGTGGTGATGCACAACGATATCTATGCCGACAATAACGCGGTGCTGCCGCGGCTGCTGACCGGTCCCATCAAATCCGCGCACGCGCTCATCACGCGCGACATCGCAATGCGGATTCTGCGCGGCGAGTATCCGCCCGGCTCCCTTTTGCCCCCCGAGAGCGATCTGATCGATCAATACACGGTGTCGCGAACCGCCTTGCGCGAGGCAATCAAGACTCTGTCGGCCAAGGGCCTGCTGGTCTCAAAGACCAAGATCGGCACGCGGGTGCTCAATGAAAGCTATTGGAATCTCTACGATCCCCAGGTCCTGAGCTGGCGCATAGAGCTTGGCGTCGACAACGGCTTCCTGCGCAAGATCTTCGAGGTGCGTCAGGCACTTGAGCCCGCCGCTGCCGCTCAGGCCGCGTTGCGGCGCACCCCGCTCAATATCGAGCGCATGCAATACGCGCTCAATCTGATGGACAAGCCCCATCATACCCGAAAGACCTATGCCGAGCCTGACCTGGTCTTTCATCAGGAGGTGCTGATCGCCTCGGGCAATCCATTCATGCAGACCTTTTCCTCGATCATCGAGGCTTGTATCCTCAATGCTTTCGCCATCAGCGCGCCCATCGATACCGACGAGCGTTTCAAGCGCTCGATCAACCGCCATGCGCTGGTGCTGGCTGAAATACGTGACGGCAATCCCGGCGGCGCCGGTCTTGCTATGTCCGAAGTCATTCGCGAGAGCATTGAAAACGCCCGCTTCGGGCTGGCGGAAGAGCCGGTGGTCATTTCGCTTCCACTGGATCTGCACGGCAACACCCAGCCACTCGATCACTGAATATCGTTGTGCTCTGACAATACAAAGAAAGGCGGTCGCTAGGGCCGCCTTTTTCTTGCGTTGATAAAAAAAAGGGGCCCCCGGCGGGGGCCCCAACCGCGCTCCTGTTCTTACCGGCTGTAGAACAGGTCGCGCAGTGTCAGAGTTATTTGCGGGACATAGGTGATCACCATCAGGCAGGCAAACATCAGGCCCAGAAGGGGAAGAAGACGGGGCACGACCTTTTCGAACGCGACATTCCCAACCGTACAGGCGGCATAGACGTTGACCCCCAGGGGCGGCGTCACCATCCCCATGGCAAGGTTCACTACCATGATCAGTCCGAAATGGACCGGATCGATGCCCATCGAGATAGCCACCGGCACCAGAATGGGCGAGAGCACCAGGATGGATGAATTGGTCTCAACGAACATGCCGATGAACAGCAAAACCACATTGACCGCCAGCAGAAACAGGATGGGGTCGCTCAAGGTGTCGCGCAGATAGACACCGATAGCGTTGGGAACGCCGGCCCGGGTGATGAGATAGGAAAACAGCCCGGCAGCAGAAATGATGATCATGATCATTACGGTCGACATCACTGCCTTGTGAAAGATCGGGAAAAGATCGGGCAGGCTGATTTCCCGATAGATAAACATTCCGATCAAAAGCGCCGCGAACACCGCAACGATCGAGGCCTCGGTCGGTGTCGTTATGCCTGAATAAATCCCACCGAGAATGACCACGGGCAGGCACAGCGCCGGAAGTGCGCGCCAGCCCGCGGCAGTGACCGACAGCCGGTCTTCCTTGGCGACTTTGCCGAACCCTTTCAAGCGGGCATAGATCAGAACGCCAATGGTCATCACCGTGCCCACGAAAATGCCTGGACCTATGCCGCCTATAAACAGCTCGCCGATCGAGACTTCCGTTGAAACCCCATAAAGGATCAACGGAATGGAAGGCGGGATGATGATGCCCAACTCGGCCGAACTAGCCTGCAGTGCAGCCGCATAGGGACGGGGGTAGCCGTCACGGACGAGAGCGGGAATGAGAATGGCACCGATCGCGAACGTCGTGGCGATCGACGAACCCGAAACCGCAGCAAACATCATGCAGGTCAGAACGCAGGTGGCCGCGAGCCCCCCTTGCAGTCCGCCGATGATTGACTTGGCGAAATTGACAAGCCGCAGGGAAATGCCGCCCCGTTCCATGATCGTGCCCGCAAGAATGAAGAAGGGGATAGCGGCCAGGGGAAATTTGTCGATCGCCGTATACATTTCCTTGGGCAGGATGAGCAGGCTGGTGTTGGCGGTCATCAGGCCGATCGCGCCGGCCAGGCCGATCGACACGGCGATGGGGATCGACAGGACAAAGCCCAGGAGCATGACTCCGAGCATGAGGATAGCCATGAGCAATTACCTTAATGGACGAGTGTGAGTTCCTGGTCATCATCGGTGACCGGGTCGTGCTCGATAAATCTGGCGATGACAGCGACGGCCGAACAGAAACAGCCGATGGGAATGGCGATATAGGCCCAATAGACCGAGATGAAATCCAGTCCCAGAAGCGTCTGGCTGGCGCTGCGGTTGGCGTAGTCAAAGCCCCAATAGCCCAACAATGCCAGAAAGATCAGTACGACCAGGGTGACAAAGCCGTCATGGAGACGCCGGAACCGGGTGGGCAGAAGATGACGCATCATGTCTACCGCGATCATGGCGCCGGCCCTGAACACCAGCGCCGCACCTACAAACACCATCCATGCCAAGGCGATTCGGATGGTCACTTCGGTCCATTCGAGCGGAATCTTAAGGGCAAAGCGCGAGAGCACCTGCAAAAAGCCAAGACACGCCGCCACGGCCAGGGCCAGGACCGCGACAACCGAGATCACCGCGTTGAGCGCTTTGTCGAAGATGAAGAAATATCGTAAGGCCGCCTGCATCTGCGTCGTCCTTGAATGAAATTGCCGGTATGCGGGCGCCGGATGGGCGCCCGCAGGAAAGCGGAAAGCAGAACTTATTCAGGCTGCCAGTCGCGGATCGCCTGGACTTCTTCGGCCCCGAACTCTTCCGCGAACTGCGCATTGACCTCCGAGAGGGCTGCAACGAAGGCATCACGATCAATGTCTTCGAGGATTTCCATTCCATCGGCGCGCATAGTTTCAATGGCGGTTGCTTCATCCTCGTCGACGCGAGCCCGATTTGCGGCTGTACCAGCCTGGGCAGCCTCGACGAAATGGGCCTGATCTTCGTCCGAAAGCCCATTCCACAGGTCAAGATTCATCAAGAACACGCAGGGCGAAAAAACATGTCCTGTCATCGAAAGGTACTGCTGAACCTCGTCGAAATTGTTCGATTCAATCACCGAAAGGGGATTTTCCTGACCGTCAACGACACCTTGCTGAAGGGCAGCGAAAACTTCGGGGAAAGCCATAGGCGTGGGCAGGATGCCGAACTCGCGATACGCGGCAATGTGGACCGGGCTCTCCATGGTGCGCAGCTTGAGACCGTCAAGGTCTTCAGGGCTTTCGATCGGGCGAATGTCGTTGGTCATATGCCGGAAGCCATTGTCGGCCCAGGCAAGCCCCTTGATGCCGTGCGATTCGAAACGGCCGAGCAACTCGTCGCCGATCTCGCTGTCGAGAACTCCACGGGCGTGTTCATAGTCGCGGAACAGGAATGGGATGTCCAGGATCGAAAGTTCGGGCACGAAATTGGGCACTGGGCCCGTCGAGGTGAAGGTCAATTCAAGCGTACCCAGTTGAACGCCCTCGATGGATTCGCGCTCCCCGCCCAGCGACCCGGCATAGAAGGTCTCGATCACATAGCGCCCTTCTGTGAGGCGCTCGACTTCCTCGGCGAACGTATCGATGGCGATGCCATGGTGACCGTCCTGGGGCATGGAAACGTTGATCCGCCAGACGGTCTGAGCCTGCGCTGAGCCGGCGGTCAATGCTATCGTTGCGACACCGGCCAGGGCAGCGCCCTTGATCCAACCTAAGTAATTCATGTCTTTCACTCCTCCAGATTAATGCTGCCCCGTGGCCATGCCGCTCCGGGCTGGCGGTCGGGTTGGAAGTAAGTCTTGAAGAAATAAAAGTAAACGTCAACAAAAAATCAATTAGTATTATGATACCACGATAGTATTAAACAAATATACTTTGACAATTACTCCGTGCGATGGCAATCGAAAAATCACCGAGCAGGAGTATGCGACATGATTTTGATGACCGCCCGCTATTTCATCAAGGACGGCGCCCGTGATCAGGTGTTGGCCGATCTCATAGAGATGAAACAGGAGATGATCCGTTCCGAACCGGGTTGCGTCAGCTACCAGGTCTGGGAGTCTCAGGAGCATCCCAATCAATTTCTGCTCTGCGAAGTCTATATCGACGAACCGGCGGCCGACGCCCACCGGCGCACCCCCCACTTCGAGCGCATCATCGCCGGACGCGTGGTCCCCCAGCTTGAAAAGCGCGAGCGTGAATTCTTCAACTTGCTGGTCGAATAAAACGGACCTGGTCAACTATAATAGTATGATATAAAAGTGTAATTTATAATATAAATAAACAACAATACTGTTTGACTCATTCGATAACAACATAAATGCTCGAGATGTTATTACGGTTCCTTTAGAGGAAAATGGGAGAGAGAAATGTACACTGCAACCAAAACCGGATTGGCCATGCTGATGGCCTGCGCCATGGCCGGCGGTGCGCTGGCTCAGGAAGAGTTCATCGCATCGGAATGGGAATATGGCCCCGCCTATGAGGCGGAAGGGGAAGTTGAGATCTGGAACAGTGCCAAGCAAAAGATTATGAATGGCGAAGATCTTGTCGGCGGCACGATCAACGAGCAGGATCCCCAGATCTACTGTGCGATGGCCAATGCGGGATACGACTTCACCTGGGTCGAAATGCAGCATTCCCAGACCAGCTGGGAATCGGTGGCCAATATGTATGCGGCCTGTCCGGACGCTCAGGCTGCCCATGGCGTCCGTCTCGCCTATACTGACGAGCGCGAAGCCCAGCATGCCCTTGATGCTGGCGCCATGGTGATTGTCTATCCAACGATCGACTCGGTCGAAGAGGCCGAGGAAGCGGTTTCCTGGGTCAAGTTTCCGCCCGACGGACGCCACAGCCGTGGCGGCGGCCAGCGCTGGAGCTTCTACAGCGACGTTCCTGGCGGTTATCGTGAAACGTTCAACGACAATATCGTGGTCATCCTGATGATCGAAACGATGGATGGCGTCGAAGACGTGTACGAAATCGCTGAAGTCGAAGGTGTCGACGGGATCATGATCGCCAGTTCCGATCTCGGAAACTTCTCGGGCTACGCCCAGGGTGATGAGCAGTACGAGATGATCGTTGATCGCGTTCTCGATGCCGCACAATCGGCCGGCATTCAGGCCTGCGGCCCGCTGGGATGGCGCGCCGAGCGCGAGGGCTTCTCGTGCTTCCAGGCCGGAAGTGAAGGCTCGCTGATCCGCCGTGGCTATGAGGCGGAAATGGAAGCCACAGCGCGTCCCTGAACACTTGTGCAAACCGGACGTCGCGCAGTGTTGCGGCGTCCCTGTCACGTTGCGGGCCGGCCACGCTCAGAGAGCCGGCCCCTCTTTACCACAATTTCATGTTGCGCCCCATCGGGGACCACAAGGAGTGAATCATGAACATCGGATTCATTGGAACGGGTATCATGGGTGCGCCCATGGCGGGCCATCTGCTCGATGCCGGACACAGCGTGCTGGTCTATGACCGCTCGGACACTCCGAAAATGCTGACCGAGAAGGGTGCAGTGCGCGCCCAATCCTCCCGCGCCGTGGCCGAACGGTCCGATGTGATCATCATCATGGTGCCCGACACCCCGCACGTACAGGCCGTTCTGTTCGACGAAGCCGGCGTCTTTGAGGGATTGTCGGCAGGCAAGATCGTCGTCGACATGAGCTCGATTTCGCCCATCGCGACCAAAGAGTTTGCCGCCCGCGTCGCCGAAAAGGGATGCGGTTATCTCGATGCGCCGGTTTCTGGCGGCGAGGTCGGCGCCCAGCAGGCGACGCTCTCGATCATGGTTGGTGGTAACCCTTCCGATTTCGACGTCGTCAAGCCGCTGTTTGAAACCATGGGTAAAAACATTACGCTGGTGGGAAGCGTCGGTGACGGTCAGACCGCAAAGGTCGCCAACCAGATCGTTGTGGGGCTGACCATCGAAGCGGTCGCCGAGGCCCTGCTTTTTGCCTCCAGGGCCGGAGCCGATCCCGCACGGGTGCGCGAAGCATTGATGGGCGGATTTGCTTCCTCGCGTATTCTCGAATTGCACGGCGATCGGATGGTCAAGCGCACCTTCGATCCCGGCTTCCGGATTGAACTGCACCAGAAAGATCTCAACAACGCCCTGGATTCCGCTCGTAAACTCGACATGGCATTGCCTGCAACGGCACTGTGCCAGCAACTGTTCAGTATGTGCGCCGCACATGGCGGCAAGGCCTGGGACCACTCGGCCCTGATCCGGGCGCTGGAAATCCAGGCTGATCATCAGATCGGTTGAGCGTTGAGTTGGCGGGCGCCCGGCCATATACAGACGGCGAAGACCGTGTGGTGGGCGCATCGCAAGGGAGGGGAGGTCCGGCGATGCTTGCTGAAAACAAAATCGGCGATTTGAACGCCGAAGCCGTGTTGCGGCGTCTCTTCGACGCCGCCCTTCAAGCGGCGCTGCCGGACGGTAAGTTCCAAGACATTCTGCCCGAACGGCCCAAGGGGCGGACCATCGTTCTTGGCGCTGGCAAGGCTTCGGCCCGCATGGCCCGCGCTTTCGAAGAGGCCTGGGATGCGCCTGTCGAGGGACTGGTCATCACGCGCTATGGCCATTCGGTCCCCACGCGCCACGTCACCATCGTCGAGGCCGCTCATCCGGTGCCCGACGAGGCAGGGCTCAAGGCGACCCGCGATATCGTGGAACTGGCCAACTCGGCAGGGCCTGACGATCTCGTCGTGGTTCTGATATCGGGCGGCGCCTCCTCGCTGCTGACCATGCCCGCGCATGGCATTTCCCTTGCCGACAAGCAGGATATAACGCGCCAGCTTTTGCGCTCGGGTGCCCCGATCGGTGCGATGAACGCGGTCCGCAAGGCCCTTTCGGCGGTAAAGGGCGGCAAGCTGGCGCTGGCCGCTGCGCCCGCCCGGTTGGTCACCTACGTCATTTCCGATGTCCCAGGTGACGATCCGGCGACGGTGGGATCTGGCCCTTCGATTGTAGCGCCCAATGACATCGAGGAGGTGCGCTCTATCTTGCGGCGGTTCCGGATTGATATTCCAGACCATGCCGAAAGGGCGCTGTTCGCCAACGGATTGACCGATGACAAATCAACCCCCTCGCCCGTCCATATGATCGCGACGCCGCGCGCCTCGCTTGAAGCGGCGAACCGGGAGGCAGAGGCCATGGGGATAGCGCCCGTCATCCTGGGAGATGCCATCGAAGGCGAGGCCCGGGAAGTGGCAACGGCCATGGCGGGTATCGTGCGTTCGGTGGTGCAGTACAACACACCATTCGCCCCCCCTTGCGTCCTGCTCAGCGGCGGCGAGACGACGGTGACCCTGCGCCCTGAGGCTGCAGGGCGTGGTGGGCGCAATTCGGAATTCCTCCTGGCGCTCTATCTGGCGCTCAAATCCTACGGTCGGGTCGCCGCCATTTCGTGCGATACCGACGGCATTGACGGCACTGAAGACAATGCCGGAGCCTGGTTCGATTTTGCCGCCGACCAGGTCAATGCCCACGACCCTGCCGGCCATCTCGATCGAAATGATGCCTATTCATTCTTCCGCAAGGCGGGACGCCTGGTGATCACCGGCCCCACTTACACCAACGTCAATGATTTTCGCGCCATCCTCATCAGATGATCCTGAGCGCCGGGTGCGGGACACAAAGTCACGCTTGATCTTGCACATCCGGGCTGGCAAGCCTGAGCGAACCGATCCGCCTCAGGAAACCACCTATGTCACCCTCCGCACAGACCCAGCTCGATGTCCTTGATCGCCTTGCCGAAATCCTGGCCAACGGGGACCGTCCGGCCCTCTATGGCGCCGTTGATGCGGCGCTCAATGCCCTGGTCGGGCATAAATTGTTCACGCTCCTTCTGGTATTGCCGGGCGGCAAGGAAGTGCAGCGGTTCTGGAGCACGAACGCGGCGGCCTATCCGCTCTCGGGACGGAAGCCCATGGGCGATACGCCCTGGGGCGATCTGGTCATCAGGCGGCATCAGCCCTTTCTCGGCCGGGACATGGACGCGATCCGTTGGGCTTTCTTCGATCATGAATTGATCGCTTCGCTCGGATTGGGTTCGGCCATCAACGTGCCGATCATCGGCCAGAAAACCCTGCTCGGCACCATCGCCATTCTCGATGCAGAACATCATTATGATGCGGAAAAACTCGCCATCGCCATGCGGATCGCGCCCTATCTCGTCGATGCCTTTCGGAGCGAGATTGCCCAGTTGGGCTAGGAAAACAGCCAGCCGGCGAGGATGGCGGTCGCTATGCCGTTGAGGGCCATGGCAAGCCCGGAAAACGCGCCCGCCAGCGGGTCGACCTGAAAGGCGCGGGCGGTGCCGATGCCGTGTGCGCTCAGCCCTGCAGCAAACCCGCGCGCTGCATAGTCCCTGATCCCCATGGCATTCATCAACGGAGTGACGATGACAGCGCCGATGATTCCGGTCACGATCACAAAGACCGCAACGAGCGAACCATTGACGCCGATCTGTTCGGCCACGCCCACTGCAATGCCGGCAGTGGCCGATTTGGGGACCAGCGCCATCTGCAGCGTTTCGGGGAGGCCGAGCGCTTTGGCGATCAGTACGGCGGAAAACATTGCAAACGGTGCTCCCACGAAAAGCGCCGCAAGGATGGGCACCGCCAGCTCGCGCACCCTTGCCCGGTGCCGCCACAGCGGAATGGCCAACGCCACCGTGGCAGGTCCCAAAATGAAATGGATGAACTGGGCACCGTCGAAATACTCGAGATAATCCGTCCCCGTCAGACGCAGGATCGCAACGAGGACGCCAACCGAGATCAGCACTGGATTGACGAGGGGGTGATTGCCGCTGGCTTTGGCCAGCCGGCTGGCGAGCAAAAAGACCCCGATGGTCAGCGTGAGCCAGAACAGCGGACTGGCCGCCAAAAACACCCAGAGCCCGTCACCCATTGCCGCGCGCTCCAAAAAGCCGCCGGGCAAGGATGAACACCCATACGGTGACGGCCAACGTCAAAACGCTCGATACGACCAGCACGAGTGTCAGCGCCAACCCGTTGGCAGCCACAAGATCGAAATGCTGGGAAATTCCCACTCCGGCCGGCACGAAAAACAGTCCCAGCCAGCCGAGCAGACTGTCGGCCGCGGTCTCGATCTGCGCGCCCACACTGCGGTCGCGTTTTGGAAGGTAGCGGGCGACAACCATTACCCCCAGCAGCAGCAAAATGCCGATCACTGGCCCGGGAACCGGTAACGAAAGGGCCCGCGTGATAATGTCGCCGCCCAGTTGGCAGGCCAGGAGGACGAACAGCCCCAAAAGCATCAATGACTAGACCAGGTTTGATTTGTGCAGGCGGCCACGGGCCATGATCAAAGCCATATGCGCGCCATCGTCTCCGAGCAAGGAGATATCGGAAAGCGGGTCGCCATCGACAACGATCATATCGGCGGATGCTCCTTTTGAGATCTCGCCTGCCTCGCCTTCAAGCCGGCACAGTTTTGCACCGATCGTTGTCGCCGAGCGGATGATCTCTGCGGGCGAGAGCACCTTGGCAAGAAGCTCGAACTCCATGCAGTGATATTTGCGCAATTGCCCGAGAAGGTCCGAGCCGAATGCCATGGGCAGGCCGGCCTCTGCCATGATTTCGAGCGAGCGCAGCCCGCCATTGCGTACGATGTCGATTTTCTCGAATTCGGCGGCGCCGAGCCCCAATTGCTTGCCTTCGATAGCCAGCGCCTCATAGGCCACAAGGGTCGGTACCGCGATACAGCCCGCCTCTGCCGCCATTTGGGCGGTTTCCGCTTCGATCAGATTACAGTGTTCGAGCGAGTGGACACCCAGTTCCACGCAGCGCCGGATCGCCTTGTCGGTATAAAGATGGGCCGAAACGTAAAGCCCGGCGTTTTCGGCCTCCTCGACCATCGCGGCGATCTCGTCGCGCGAATACTGGATCGAATGGATGGGGTCGTTAGGCGAGGACACCCCGCCATTGGCCATCACCTTGATAAAATTTGCACCCTCCTTGATGAGCGTCCGGCAGGCGGCGCGGACATTGTCGACGCCGTCGGCGATCAGCCCCATGGAGCCGACCCGGTCGGAAAACAGGCCCGGCCGATCGTCGGTGCGCTGGCGCAAGTCGGCGTGCCCGCCGGTGGTGGTCAGGCCCTTGCCGCAGATGACGAGGCGTGGCCCGTCGATCAGCCCGTCCTCCACCCCGCGCACCAGCCCGATATCGGCACCGCCAAGATCGCGCAGCGTGGTAAAGCCCCGCGAAAGCGCCTCGTTCATCACCCGTGCGCCGCGCAGCGCGCCCAATGAGGCGGGCGCAATCATATTGCCCCAAAGATCGAGCGTTTCAGCCACCACATGCACGTGGCAATCGATAAGGCCGGGCATGAGCGTACGGCCATCAAGGGCGATGGTCTGTGTGCCCTCGGGCGGGACAATGCCAGGGCCGATTTCGGCGATGCGATCGCCGGTAACGAGCACGTCCAGCCCGTCTTTCAGAATACCCTCGTGGGGATCGAGAAGTTTGCCGCCGGTAAACAGATAGCTGGTGGTCATGGGCGGTCCTTATCGGTGGTGACAGGCCACGAGCTGCCCGTCATCGCGTGTGGTCAACTCGGGCTCGTGCTTACGGCAGACTTCGCTGGCCAAGGGACAGCGGGTGTGGAATGCGCACCCCGACGGCTTGTTGGTGGCGCTGGGAATGTCGTCATTGGAGGCTGAAAACGTGTGCCTGGCTCGCGGATCGAGCGAGGGCGCCGAACCCATCAGCAATTCGGTATAGGGATGTCGGGGCACCGAGAAGATGGTCTTTTTGTCGGCGATCTCGACAATCTTGCCCAGATACATCACCGCGACGCGGTCCGAAATGTGTTCGACGACGCCCAGATCGTGTGAAACCGAGAGGTAGGAGACGCCAAGGTCGCGCTGCAAATCGGCCAGCAGGTTCAAAATCTGCGCCTGTACCGAAACGTCGAGCGCCGAAACCGGTTCGTCGCACACGATGATATCGGGCTTTAGTGCAAGGGCCCGCGCGATGCCGATGCGCTGGCGCTGGCCACCGGAAAACTGGTGCGGATAATTGTCCGCCTGATCGGGGCGCAACCCCACTCGCTTCATCAGGCTCGCCACTTCCGCCTCGCGCTCCATGCTTGTTCCGACATTGTGGATGTCGAGCGGTGCACCGATGATGTCTTTGACCTTCTGACGCGGGTTGAGCGAGGAGAACGGGTCTTGAAAGACGATCTGCATGCGCCGGCGGTAGTCCTTGAGCGCACTCGCGTTAAAACTGGTGATCTCCCGATCGTCGAACCGCACCCGGCCGCCCGTCGGCCTGACCAGCCCCATAAGCGCCAGCCCGGTCGTTGATTTCCCGCACCCGCTCTCACCGACAAGCGAGAGGGTCTCACCGCGCCCGAGCGTAAAGCTGACCCCATCAACAGCTTTGACGGCGCCGACCTGACGCTTGAAGATGCCGGCCCGGATCGGGAAATGGACTTCGAGATTATCGACGGCCAGAAGAGGCGTTGTTTCAGGCTGCATCGTCATGCTCCCAGCAGGCGGCCATATGGCCGGGGGATTTTTCGACAAGGGGTGGGCGCTCTTCAAGGCATCGTTTGGAGGCACCCGGACAGCGCGGCGCAAAGGCGCAGCCCTTGGGCAAATCCCAGAGCGGGGGCACGGTACCGGGAATATCGGTCAGTCGACCGCCTTCGGCCATGCCAGAGCGCGGCACCGCGCCCATCAGCCCCTTGGTATAGGGATGGATCGGGTTGTCGAAAAGGTCATAGACGCTGGCCTCTTCCACCCGGCGCCCCGCATACATCACGATCACCCGGTCGGCCACTTCGGCGACGACACCGAGATCGTGGGTAATCAGGATCTGCGCGGTGCCCAGCCGGTGCTGCAGCTCGGAAATCAGCCCAAGGATCTGGGCCTGAATGGTGACGTCGAGCGCTGTGGTCGGCTCGTCAGCGATGATGATTTTCGGCTCGCACGCCAGCGCCAGGGCAATCATGGCGCGTTGCCGCATGCCGCCGGACAGCTCGTGGGGGTATTGCCGCGCCCGGCGTTCGGGATCGGGCATCTGGACGGTCTGGAGCGCCTCGACAGCCCGTTTGAACGCCTGGCGATGGGAAACCTTGCGATGCTGGCGCACGGATTCGGCGATCTGCTCGCCCACGGTCAGCACGGGATTGAGCGCCGTCAGCGGCTCCTGAAAGATCATCGCGATTTCTTCACCGCGGAAATCCTCGACCTTGTGCTGGTCGAACGCAAGAAAATCCTCGCCCGCAATCTCGATCGATCCGCCTGCAACGCGCGCCGCTTCGGGCAGAAGGCGCATCAGCGCCAGCGCGGTCATCGATTTCCCGCACCCGCTTTCACCAACGATGCACAGCGTTTCCCCCGGCGCAACCGAAAGGCTCATGTCCTGAACGACCGGAAACGATCCGTGATCGCTGCGGATTTCGATATCGAGATCACGGACCGCGATGGCAGGCGTCTGATCGGTGTTATCGGCGAGTGCGCTCATCGCAATCATCCTCTTTTCAATAATGCCGCCCGGCCTCAGCTTGGCAACCGGCCGGGCGGGCTTTTGCGCAACCGGGTTAGTCGGTCGCGCCGTCCAGATTGCCCACGATGAACCCGTAATCGCCGCTTTCGACGACATTGCGGGTCCGGTGCTGCATGATCATGATGCCGTTTTCGAACGGCGTCTGAATGTCTTCGAGCGTTTCGAACGTATAAGGGCTCACAACCCGCCCCAGCAGCTGTCCACCCTTGATGACCTCGCCATTGGCAGGGCACAGCGGTTCGAGGAACCCGCCCTGGGTCGGCCGGACACCGGCCAGCTCGTTGCAGACGACCTGCTTTGGATTGGGCGCCACATCGCCCGGGATCATGCCGCGCAGCCGCAACATGTTGAGCATGCCATTGACCGTGCGCTCGATATAGGGGGTCTGGTCGACGATGCCGCCACCCAGCTCCACAACGACGCTTGGAATGCCGCGCTCCTCGATCGTGACGGCCTTGGACGTGCCGGCGAACACGGTCCCCTGTTTGTCGGGAACCGGGCGGTAAAGGACGGTCGAGCCGAAGGCGCGCGAGAGCTCCTCGTCGTTCCAGATATAGACGTAATCGACGGTCGGGCGGTCGGTGCCCGAATGCAGATCGATATGAATGTCGATTTTGCGCAGGAATTGGTCCGAGAGCGCCAACGCGAGCTGCTGGCTGTAAGTGCCTTTGGCCGAGCCGGGGAATTGGCGGTTGAGATCGACCTTGTCATGGGTCGCAAAGCGCTGGTTGACCGCAAACGCTGAAGGGTTTGCCACCGGCAGCAACACGATCCGGCCCGACAGGGGGGTGTCTTTGAGGATGCGGAACAATTCGAGGATGGCCTGGGTGCCGGTGTTCTCATTGCCGTGAATCGAGGCGGAAATACCCACCGTCGGTCCGTCCGTTTCGCCCACCAGTTCATGCATCAGCAACACGGCATCCGAGCCGTCGGCGAGCGTTGTGAACTTGTGGCGAATGGGGTTGATGGATTTGACCATTCTTGTGGTGTCCTTTGATCGCGTCTATTTGGACTTGCCGCCGCTGCGCGAAAGCTGACGGGGGTCGAGGATGTCCCTGAGGCCATCGCCCAGGAGATTGAAGCCGAGCACGGTGATCATGATCGTCGCGCCCGAAATGATGGAAAGCCAGGGCTCGTCGCGGATGAACCGCGTGCCATAGGCCAGCGTCCAGCCCCAGGTCGGGGTGGGGGGCGGCATGCCGAAGCCCAGAAAGCTCAGTGCCGATTCCGAAATGATCGCAGTGCCCAGTCCAAGCGAAGCCAGAACGATGATCGGACCGAAGGCATTGGGCAGAACTTCGCGGAACAGGATGCGGACCGGATTTGCCCCAAGCGCCCGCGCCGCCTGCACGTAATTCTGCTCGCGGAGCACCAGCGTTGTGGCGCGCACCACGCGGGCATATTCGGTCCAGGTGACGATGATGATGGCAAACGAGATATTGGTGATGCCCGGTCCCATGACCGCAACGATGGCCAGCGCCAGAACCAGCGGTGGGAAGCCCAGGAAGATATCGGTGATCCGCATCAGGAGCTGATCGACCCAGCCCCCGAAATAGCCCGACACCAGCCCCACAACGGTGCCAACCACGGCGGCGCAGGTCACCGAGATGATGGCAATCGAGAGCGAGACCCGAGCGCCATAGACCAGACGCGACCAAAGATCGCGCCCGAAATTGTCGGTGCCCAGAATATGGCTCGGTGTCGGCCAGGCAAAGCGGTTGATCATGTCCATCTGTTCCACCCCGTGCGTTGCAACGAACGGCGCAAAGACGGCGCAGAAGATGATGGCGAGCGAAATCAGCGCGCCGACGACAAGAGAGGTGTTTTTCAAAGCCTTTGGGATGCGCATGGGTCCTATCCGAGCCTGATGCGCGGATCGACCGCGGCGTAGAGGAGATCGACGATGAGATTGACCAGCGCGAAAATGATCGCGAAGGTCAGAACGATGCCCTGGATCAGCGGCAGGTCGCGCTGGGAGATCGCCGAGATGGTGAGTTGCCCAAGGCCGGGCCAGGCAAAGATGGATTCAGTCAGCACCGCACCGCCCAAAAGGGCGCCAAAGCGCAACCCGATGATCGAAAGCACCGGCAAGAGCGCATTGCGCAATGCATGCCGGATGACGACGCGCGGGCGGCGCAGGCCCTTGGCATAGGCGGTGCGCACGAAATCCTCACGCAGCACTTCTAGCATTGCCGCACGCACCAGACGCGAGATGACCGCCGCCGAATTGGCCGCCAAAGCGATGGCGGGCAGGGCAAGATGGGATAGAGAATCCCATATGGGTCCGAAATTGCCGGTAAACATCGCGGCCATAGCCTCGGGCAGCGGCACGCCGCGTCCGACCGCCGGCAGCCAGCCGAGTATGACCGCAAAGGCCAGCATCAGCAGCAGCCCCAGCCAATAGACCGGCATGGACACGCCGAGCTGGGCAAAAAGCATGGTGGCCGTATCGACCCAAGAGCCCTGCCGGATCGCCGCGATGACCCCGAGCGTCAGCCCGATCGCCGTGGCAAGGACCAGCGAAACGATAGCCAGTTCGAGCGTCGCGCCCAACCGGGTTGCAATGATCGAGGCAACGGGCCGGTTCTGGAAGATCGAGGTGCCCATATCGCCCTGCAACAGCCCGGCAAAATAGTCCCAGAGCCTTATGTACCAGGGATCGTTGAGCCCCAGCGTGTTGCGCAGATTCTGGATGGCCTCGGCCGACGCTTCCTGCCCGAGCAGCACAGCGGCGGGATCGCCGGGAATGAGGAGCAGCAGCCCGAAGGTGATGACCACCATGCCAATCGCCATGGGGATCATCAAAAGGAGCCGGCGGGCAACATAGGCTAGCATGGCGTCCACCCGAAATGTGTGTGTGAGGAAAGGATCATTGTCTCAAGCGGCCTAGCCGATCACCACCTGGTCGATGGCGCGGGGATATTTTGTCATGCTGTCGGGGCCGTCGGCAGCGATCAGCACGGTGTCGGCAATACGATACCCGGCAAATCCGGGCACAAAGATCGCCGGCTCGCTCGAGGTCACCATGCCGGGCTCTAGAATGGTCTCGTCGCCGGCTTCCACCCAGGGCGGCTCGTGGAACATCACGCCCATGCCGTGCCCGACCCGGTGCAAAAGATATTCGCTCATGCCGCTGTCGCGGATATAGGCGAGCGCCAGATTGTCGGCCGAGGCGCAGGTGTGCCCCGCAATCAGCGCTGCCGTAGCCATCCGCTGGGCCTCGTACGCCACCGCGTAGTGACCTTCCTGCTCTTTGGTTGGTTCACCGATGAACAGCGTCCGCTCGCTTTCGGCGGCGCGCCCACCGACCCGGCACCCGAGCGAGAGGATAATGCTTTCGCCGCGCTTGACCGGATTGCCCGTGGGCATGCCGTGTGGAAAGGCCGAGCGCGCGCCAGAATAGACAAGCCCGCTGGCCAGCCCCTGCACCAGCATCAGATCGGCATGGTCCGCATGCATGATCTTCATGGCGTGGCGCGAAACAAAAGATTCGATTTCGATCTCGCTCGGCAGCGTATCCCCCGAGGCCATGGCGTCGGCGATGAGATTGACGCCGGCTTTGACCATCTCGTCGGAAATCCGCGCCGCTTCGCGATGCAAGACGATTTCTTCGGGGTATTTGATGAGCCGCATCTGCTGGATCAGACTGGTCGGTTTGCAGGCCCTGGCATTGGGAAACGCCGCCTCGATCTGGCTCACCCGCGCCAGCGAAATGGCGTGGCTGTAGGCCACAGTGCCCTTCATATCGGGAAAGGCGCGGCCCAGGACGTTGAAGGGTTTGTCGATGCCGGGGAATTCGAAATAGACGATCGGTTCGGCCGCGATGTTCTGGTGTGCCGCATGGGCCCGTTCGAGCTCGGGGATCAAAAGCCAGGCGCCGTCCTGGGTGATTGCAAAGACCACCGGGCGCTCGGTCGTATAGTGGGAAAAGCCCGTCGTATAGATGACGTCGTCATTGGAATCGAGCAGCAGCAGATCGATGTCCGCGGCCGCCATCCGCTTGCGGATATCGGCGTGGACCTTGGCGTAAAAATCGGCGCCGAGCACCTGATGGAAAGTCATTTCGGGCTCCGTAGTCGGGAAGGATGACCGGCGCGAATGTCCGCGCCGGTCGTGTGCAATCAGTCGGACAACCCGATCAGGCCGCGCAGCGTGCCGCGCGGGTTGGCTTCGACTTCGACCGGAAGGTCGCTGGCATAGAACAGCTGATAGCCCTGAGCCGAGATGATGTAATAGGGCAGCTCTTCGGCGAGGATTTCAGCGGCAGACTGATAGGCTGCGGCGCGTTCGGCCTGGTCGAGGCTCGAGCGGCCCTCTTCGAGCAGCGCATCGACTTCCGGGTTGGAATAGCCACCCCAGTTGGTCGAGCCGCCCGTTGTGAGCTGGGCGTAGAGCAACCGGTCGGGATCGACAAGGTTCAGCCAGCCGAGCAGGGCGATCTGGTGCTGGCCCTGCTGCACGTAATTGGTCGAGAACGACGGCCAGTCGCTGATCTGGATTTCCGCATCGACGCCGGCGGACTGGAATACCGCCTGCAGATATTCGACCGACTGCACCCGATTGGGATCTTCGCTGTGGGTCGAAAGAACAATCGTGAGCGGCTCACCATCCTTGTCGAGGATGCCGTCGCCATTGGTGTCGGTCCAGCCCAGTTCGGCGAACTTTTCAACCGCTGCGACCGGATCAAAGACCGGCTGAGAGATTGCTTCGTCATAGGCCCACGAAGTCGGCAGCAGCACCGAATGGGCCACTTCGTCCACGCCCTGATAGATCTGGTTCACAATGGTGTCCTGATCGACCAGCATGGCGAAGGCCTGCCGCATTTCCGGGTCCGAGAGCAGCGGATCGGAGACGTTGAAGTTCAGATAGGTGACCCCAAGGCCCGCCATTATGGCGTTGCCGAACCGGTCGTCATTGGCCAGCCGCTCGATGTCCTGCGGCGAAAGCGGGGACTGGACAACGTCGAGATCGCCGGCCTCGAACGCCTGGGCGCGGGCCGAATTGTCACCGATGATCTGGAGCGTGACGTTCTCGATTTCCGGAGCCGTGCCCCAATAGTTCTCGTTGGCTTCGAGCTCGATGTCGCTGCCGCTGTTCCAGGCCGCAAGCTTCATCGGACCGGCACCGATCGGTTCGAGCGCGATGTCGGTCCCTCCTTCGACGGCCGCCTTGGAGACGATGCCCATGTCCAGATAGGAGAGCAGCGGCGCGTAAGGAGCCGAAAGGTTGAACTGCACGGTGCGCTCATCGACCGCCTCGATCGAGTCGATCGGGGTATAGAGCGCCCGCTGAGGCGCGTTGAAGTCGGGGTCGAGGATGGTTTCGTAGGTGAAAACCACATCCTCGGCGGTCAGCGGGCTGCCATCCGAAAAGGTAAGGTCGGGCCGCAGCGTGAAGACGATGGTTTGTGGATCGGGGCTTTCCCATCTCTCGGCAAGCTCGGGCACGGCCTCGAGATTTGGCGCGATTTCCACAAGGCCAGAATAGATCAGGTTTGCCGTGCGCGACGCTGTCGTGTCGCGCGTCAGCCGCGGGTCGAGCGTGCCGGCATCCACATCGGTGCCGATGACGATGGTGTCGGTTTCCTGCGCGAGAAGCGCGGTGGCCGGAGCCAGTGTGACGGCGATAGCCGCTGTGGTGGAAAGAAGAAATGCCTTCATGATTGTTCCCTTTGTTAAATCAGCCGTGATGGATGGAACTCAGTTTCCCATGGGTCTTGCTGCCACCTTCTGGGATGGATGACTTGCGCTTAGTCCTCGCGCCTTCTGCCGTCTTAAGTCGGCGAGATGCGGCGCAAGGACATTCTCGACGGCACCCGGATCTGGCGCGTGCCGGTATTCGAAACAGGGGATGCCATCGGGCACGTGCTCTGCGACGTGATCGGCGCCAGAGGCAAAGATCACGGCGGTGCACTGGGCTAGCGTTTCTTCAAGGTCGGACGCAGAGGACCAGGTCACCTTGATGTCGGAGACATGGGGTGCGAACTCGCGCACGCTTGGGCGCATGATGGCGATGTATTCCTTGAAGTGGGTAATCGCGGCGACCTTGGTGCGCGGGTCGAGCCGCGCCAGGTTCTGCCGCGTCTGCTCGGATGGAATGAACCGCAGCCCCAGGATGTTGTCGCTGTCGACATGGGAGCGCACCTCGGCCTCGCGATTGACGAAGGTCAGCACCAGATCGGCCTTGCGGCACGCTTCGCGCAAGGTGTCAGAGCCCGAAAGACTGTCGAGCGTTATCAGGCGCACCTTGTCTTCGGGGGCAAGGGCGGGGCGGATCTGTTCGACATAATCGCGGCCCGGGCCCTCGAATATGCATACAAAGACGATGCTCAGCCCGTCGCCGCCTCGGGGAAACTGTGATTGCGCGTTGATCATCGAGATCAGCGACAACGTTGAAATGCCCAGATTGTCGGCCTTCTCGATCAGCGCGCCGATATCGGAGCGCAAGGCATCGAGCGGGTTAGAGCCGGACAGCCCTATCTTTGGGTCCTGAATGGCAAAGGCGCCCAGCCCATGGCGCATTTCCACAAGGCCTTCATCGCGGAGCTGCTTGTAAACCTGGGCAACGGTCATCGGCGCGATGCCGATATCGGCAGCGAGCGTGCGCACCGAAGGCAGCTTTGCACCATCGGGAATGTCGCCGAAGCTGAGCATGTAGGCCAGCAGGCCATGCAATTGCGTTCCCACCGGAACGGGGAGCGACTTGTCGATGCTGGACGCGTCTAGCGTGAACATTTAGGTGTGCTATCCATTCAGTACACCCTCAACGGTTGCACGGTAATTTTTTCAGCGCAAGAGGGTGTGAGAAATTTTTGTACACAAATTGCATACGCCATTTATTTGTGCATTTATGCCGGAAGCGCTAGGCAAAGATGGGGCCGATGGTGGTCATCCCACTGACACACAGGGCTCCATGCTGCCGCAGCTTTCTGATTTATCGCGATGAAAGGGTGTACTAGTGGATTATATCAACCTCGGAAAAACCGGCCTGAAAGTGTCGCGCCTCGTTCTGGGCTGCATGACGTTCGGCTCGTCGAACTGGGCGCCCTGGGTGCTCGGCGCCGAGGCCTCGCGCCCCATCATCGACAAGGCTCTCGATCTGGGCATCAATTTCTTCGATCTGGCCGATGTCTATTCGCTGGGCGAGAGCGAGACCGTGGTGGCCGAGGCGCTCAAATCGGTGCCGCGCCACAAATTGGTGCTGGGCACCAAGCTCTATAACGCCATGAGCAATGACCCCAACGACCGCGGCCTGTCGCGCAAGCATGTGTTCGAGGCGGTCGATGCCAGTCTCAAGCGCCTGGGCACCGATTACATCGACCTCTACCAGCTCCATCGCTTCGACTATGATACCCCGCTCGAGGAGACCCTCGATGCACTCAACGACGTCGTGCGCGCCGGCAAGGTGCGCTATCTCGGCGCGTCCTCGATGCATGCCTGGCAGTTCATGAAGGCCATTGGCATCCAGCGCGCCAATGGCTGGGCGCCGTTCGTGTCCATGCAGAACCACTACAATCTGATGTATCGCGAGGAAGAGCGCGAAATGCTGCCGCTTTGCCGCTCCGAAGGGATCGGCGTGATCCCCTGGAGCCCCTTGGCCCGTGGTCGCCTGGCCGGACGCGGCGGGGAGGCAACGACCCGCTCCCAGACCGACAAGACCGCCAACGCGCTCTATGATGCAACGCTCGAACAGGATGAAGCGGTGATTGCCGCGGTGCGCACCGTCGCCGAGCGCCATGGACGTCCGATGGCCCAGATCGCCTATGCCTGGGTCGCCTCGCGTCCCGGCATTACGGCGCCCATCGTGGGCATTTCCAAGCTGCACCAGTTTGACGATGCCCTCGCCGCGCTCGAAGTCCAATTGTCCGACGAGGACGTGGCGCTCATGGAAGCGCCCTATCGGCCCAAGCCTGTGGCCGGCCATATTTAGAGCGCTTTCAGCAAAAGTGAGAACCTGTTTGGCGGTTCGAAAGAGCGAGACAGGGAATGAGGAGTTGAAGATGAAACCGGGACAAGACCTGGCTGAAATCACCGCCGGGATCGACCGGCTCTATAGGGACCAGCAGCAGGGGGAAGGCTTTCTCGACGCCGAGGGCCTGATCCCGGTCGCCGTTGCCCCCGTTGAGTCGCGCAGTTTCGGCGACTACGCCGAGGCGCGCGACGCTCTGGCAAAGCTCTCGGAAACGCTCGATAGCGCCGTCGACACCCAGTTGCGCCGTGACTATCTCGCCGAGATGATCGATTCCCTTGACGTCCTCATGGACACGTTCGAGGGCAAGCCTGTCGGTTTTGCCGAGCGGCTCAGGCGACAGATCCGGGTCGACATCACGCTGGTTGGTGACGATATCCTCGATGCCTACCGCGCAACGATCCGCAACGGGCTCGACGAGTTGGGCTATCGCGACGGCGATCTGGCGGCCGACATCGCCCGCTGGGAGACCGACACCATAGTGCCGCGCGACACGGTCATCGTCGTGCTCGAGGATTTTCTCAGGCAGTCGCGCCAGCGCGCCGCGGCGATGTATGATTTTTCCCACGAGTGGATCGAGCCGGTGGGCGTCACCCAAAAGCCCTTTGCCGCCTATTGCGACTACCCGGGGCGTCAGGTTCTGCTGAACCTCGATTTCCCGTATACGGTCTATGCCCTCAAGCATCTGGCGACCCATGAGGCGTTCCCGGGGCATCTTGTGCATCTGGGGCTGCGCGAGCGCTATGTCGCGGACGGTTCCATGCCGCTCGACGGCGCGCAGGTGGTCACCAGTTCGGCCTCGAGCGCATTGTTTGAAGGTATTGCCGACAACGGCATGGCCTTTCTCGACTGGCTCGATACCCCCGGCGACCAGATCGCTGTCGCGCTGCAGCGCCTCCGCAGCGCCTTGCGCTGCAATGCGGCATGGATGATGCACGAGGAGAAAAAATCGATCGAGGAAATCGTGCCGACCATCGCCGCTCAGGGCTATCAGACCCCTGAAACGGTCAGGGGGCGGCTTGCCTTCCTCCATCACGATCTCAGAGCGCCCTTCATTTATGCTTATTGGTGCGGGGATATGGCCGTGGAAAAGGTCTGGAAGGAGGTGCCCGCCTCCGAGCGCAAACGGTTCTGGCACTATCTTTACGGCACCATGCACACCCCAACGACGCTGGCGAGATACTGGCAATAGAGATCTGCCGCACCAATCGATCTGCCAATTAAGCTTGTCCTAAGAGTTGCCCCTCATAGTCGCTGTGTCAGTGGCTGTGGGGGCAGTGCATGCGTTTGCTTATTGTTGACGATAGCCGATCGAGCCTTGCGCTTATCGGAGCGATAATCGGCGAAGTGGTGCCCGGCGAGATCGAGCTATGTCTCAATCCGCGCGAGGCGGTCCAGCTCTGCCGCGAACGCCAGTACGATCTGGTGATCGTCGATCACATAATGCCCGAAATGGACGGCGTCGAGTTCACCGCGGCCTTGCGCGCCCGGCCTGCTTACAGTCTGGTTCCCATCGTCATGGTGACGTCCGATGCCGACAAGACGGTCCGCATCGAGGCGATCAAGGCCGGCGCGTCCGATTTTCTGCAAAAGCCGTTCGATCCCACCGAATTGCAGGCCCGCGTTGCCAATCTTCTGGCCCTGCGCAAGGCACAGGTCCAACTTGCCGACCGGGCCCAATGGCTGGCCCGTGAAGTCGAGCGCGCCACTGCCCATCTTCTGGCCCGCGAGGAAGAAATCATCTATCGGCTGGCCCGCGCCATCGAATATCGCGACGGCGATACGGGCGGTCATGTCTCCCGGGTCGCCCAGATCAGCGAACTCATCGCTGAGGGCATTGGGCTGCCCGAGCACAGATGCCGCATGATCTACCTGGCCGCACCCCTGCACGACATCGGCAAGATCGGCATCGCCGATGCCATTCTGAGCAAACCCGGCAAGCTGACGCCTGCCGAATTCGCCACGATGCAGGAGCACGTGACAATCGGCGCGCGCATTCTCGAGCGCGGCAGCTCCGATCTGATCAAGACTGCCGAGTTGATTGCCCAGAGCCATCACGAGCGCTGGGACGGCACCGGTTATCCCGACAAGCTCTCTGGCACCGATATTCCTGTCGAGGCCCGCATCGTGGCCATCGCCGATGTCTTTGATGCCCTGTGTTCCGAACGCCCCTATAAGGCTGCCTGGACGGTCGAAGCCGCCTATGCCGAAATTATCCGCTGCAGCGGCAGCCATTTCGATCCCGGTTGCGTTGCCGCCTTCCGCGCCAAATGGTCCGAGATCAGTGCGCTCATCGGCGGCACCGAGTTGCCCGAGGCCGCAGGCTTTTAGCCCCTCTCCCTAACGCGCCGGCCACTGCCGGCCCGTTGATGTTTCCAATCCAAAAATTTTTTTTAGCCGGGATGATCCGCGTCCGCGCGGATCATGGCAGTTGGGCATGCCTGCGCGTCAGTCGCCTGGCGGTTGCTTTAGACGTGCAGGCAATGCGGTTCTGTCCACAAAGCATTGAGCCGGCTGCCAGGCCCATGTCCGGGGCGAGAATCAAGAGCACGACAAAGTATTCCACATGTGTTTTTTCCGAGTCGATTCAGAATCAAAATCCGAAAGACTCTGAGATTGCGTGGCTAGATTCTGCGACGACTCCAGAGAAGGAAAGTAATACTCTCGTTTAATTTAATTTTTATGTTTGAATTGGCAAACAAAGTACTCCGATGAACTGTAAAATTGTAACTGTTGTTTAATAATTGAATGCAAGTGTATTTCCACATTCCGGGGGAATACACGGTTGATGGTGGTGCTGCGTTGGAGTGGTGCGACTGTCGGCAAGAATGGTTTGCGCCTTCTGCTCCCGGCCATCGCAACGGCAGGAGAGACAGAATGTCATCCAGACCCCTACGCCTATCGGGTACCGCCCATGCCCGATAAAGACTGCTATACGCTCGTTCTGGGCGCCGATGCAGGCATCAAATCCGCACAGAACGTCGCGACCAGCCTGGCCCAGGCCCTTTCCGAACATGACCACATCGCGCTCGATACCCAAACGCTGTCCGAGGCGGACATCACCACAGTCCAAACGCTATTGGCCGCGCGGGCAAAAGCCGAGCAGACGGGCAAGACGCTCGAGATGCTCGCGCCCATCGGCGCACCGCTGAGTGCCGTACTTGTGTCCGCCGGATTTCTCGGTTCCGGCCAGGAGCACGCCGGGTTCTGGACCGGGGTCACAAAACAGCAGGCGGGGCACTGACCATGAGCAAGACGATCCTGACAATCGACGATTCCGCATCCATCCGCCAGATGGTGTCCATGACCCTGACGGCGGCGGGCTTTGAGGTCATTGAGGCCGCCGACGGTGCCGAAGGCTACGACAAGGCCATCGCCCAGCCGGTTCACGCGGTGCTCACCGATCTCAACATGCCGGTCCTCAACGGCATCGAGTTCGTGCGCAAATATCGCACCCACCCCGCAAGCAAGGGGATACCGATCATTCTTTTGACCACCGAGTCCGACGATGAACTCAAGCGCCAGGCCAAGGAGGCCGGGGCTACCGGGTGGATCGTCAAGCCTTTCAAACAGGATCAGCTTCTGGCCATCATCAAGAAGGTGGTAGGCGCATGAGCATGTCCGATCCCACAGATACCTTTCGCCAGGAGGCCCGCGAGCTTCTCGAACAACTCGAAGCCGGCCTGCTCGATCTCGAACAGGATCCCGCAAATTCCGATCTCATCAATTTCGCGTTCAGGGCTCTGCACACGATCAAGGGGTCCGGAGCCATGTTCGGCTTCACGCACGTCGCCGAGTTCGTGCATGAATTCGAGACGGCCTTCGACCGGGTCCGCAAGGGACAGAGCGCGGCCAACAAGGCGCTCATCGAAGTCGCGCTCGACGCCAAGGATCATATCCACCGCCTGATCGAAGACCCCGAAGCCGAAGTGGCCGGTGGCGACGAAATCCTCGCCGCGCTGCGCCTCATTGTGGATGGTGGCGCCCCCGTGCAGGAAAGCGACAAGCTGGTCGAAGCGCCGCTTGCCGACAGTACGCCCTCGGCCGAAGCGGCCAAATGGTGGCGGCTGGTCTTCTATCTTCCCTCAGACTGTCTTGCCTTTGGCACCAATCCGATCCTCTTGCTCGAAGAACTGGCCGAACTCGGGCCCAATCGGGTCCTCGCGCTGACCGATCGCATCCCCGATCTCGAGATTCTCGATCCCGAAGTGCCCC
The DNA here is from genome assembly GCF_037044555.1 of Pelagibacterium nitratireducens. NCBI lineage: Bacteria > Pseudomonadati > Pseudomonadota > Alphaproteobacteria > Hyphomicrobiales > Devosiaceae > Pelagibacterium > Pelagibacterium nitratireducens. The sequence goes on along the minus strand of NZ_CP146275.1, from coordinate 3,517,648 downwards.
ATATCGGCTGGCAGGTCGATATCGAGGCCGCCGATCCCGCCGCGGCAATCGAGGACATCTTCATGTTCCTGCGCGACAGCATGGAACTGAGCCTGTCGGAGCTCGAGGAGGCTCCGGCGAAGCCTGAGACACCAGCCGCCCCGGATACCGCGTCGGCCCCGGTCGTGGCCGAAACGCCCGCCGTCGCCAACCCGGCACCGACCCCTGCCCCCAAACGGGGGAAGGCCGCCGAAAAGACCGAGCCCGACCGCACTGCCGCCACCTCGCTGCGTGTGCCCGCCGAACGGCTCGATGAACTCATGGATCGCGTCGGCGAACTGGTCATCGCACAGGCCCGGCTGACCCAGATCGCTGCGACAAGTTCGGACACGGCCCTCAAAACCATTGCCGAGGAACTCGAACGGCTCTCCTCGGGACTGCGCGACACCTCCATGGGCATCCGTATGGTGCCCATCGGGTCGCTGTTCGGTCGGTTCCGGCGCCTTGTGCACGACCTTTCGGGTGAGTTGGGCAAGCCCATCGAATTCGTGACCGCCGGCGAAGACACAGAACTCGACAAGACAATGATCGAGCGGCTGGCCGACCCGCTGGTCCATCTGATCCGCAACGCCATGGATCACGGTCTGGAAAGCGCCGAGGCCCGTGCGGCGTCGGGCAAGTCCGCCAAGGGCACCGTGCGGCTTTCGGCCGTTTATTCGGGTGCCGAAGTCGCCATTTCGGTGTCCGACGACGGGGCCGGGCTCGATCCCGCGCGCATTCGCGCCAAGGCCGAGGAAAACGGGCTGATAACCCCAGAGACCAAACTCACCGAGCAGGAACTCTATCACCTGATCTTTGCGCCGGGCTTTTCGACGGCCAAGGAGGTGACGTCGCTCTCGGGCCGTGGCGTGGGCATGGATGTGGTCAAGCGCACGATCGACGGGCTGCGCGGCACCATCGATCTCACGACGGTCCCCGGCCAGGGCACGACGGCGACACTGCGCCTGCCCTTAACGCTTGCCATCATCGACGGCATGCTCGTGCGGGTCGGCAATGGCCGCTACACAATTCCCCTGGCCGCCGTCGAGGAATGTGTGGAACTGCCCGAAGGCATCGAGGCACACGCAAAGGGGCGCAATTTCCTCGATATCCGAGGCTCGCTCGTGCCCTATCTGCGGTTGCGCGAGGTGTTCGGCACCTCTGCTCCACCCGAACCGTTCCAGAAAGTGGTCATTGTCGCCTCGGGCGAGGGCCGTGTCGGGCTGGTGGTCGATCAGATCATCGGCAACAACCAGACGGTCATCAAACAGCTCTCCAAGCTGCACTCGTCCATCAAGTCCTTTTCGGGTGCGACCATTCTCGGAGACGGCATGGTGGCATTGATCCTCGACACCGCCCATCTGGTCGCTTCCGGTCAGCCCCAGGGCGACAGTTACAGCCTGAGCGGGAGAGCCGCATGAGCGCGCCAGCCATTTCAATGAACGCCCTGACCATCCGCCTCGATGACGAGCTGTTTGCCGTCGAGGCAAGCCAGGTGCGTGAAATCCTCGACCTCGTGCCGATCACCGAAGTGCCCAACGCACCCGCCTTTGTCGGTGGGCTGATCAATGTGCGCGGACGCGTCGTACCGCTGGCCGACCTGCGTGTCATGTTCGGCATGGAACGGCCCGAGCCCGACGAGGAAACCCGAATCGTCGTCATGGAAGTCAATATCGGCGGTGAACCCACCATTGCCGGCATCCTTGCCGACAAAGTCCACGATGTCACCGACATCGAAGCCGCCTCGATTGAGGAGGCACCCAAGGTCGGCATGCGTTGGAAGCCCGAGTTCGTCAAGGGCATCGGCAAGCGCAATGGCGGCTTCATCATCATTCCCGACATGGAAAAAATATTCGAAACACCGGGCGATAGAACTTCGCCCGCTGCAGCATCAGAAGAAAGGTCTGCATTGTGAGACTGACTATCAAGACAAAACTGGCGGCGGTCTTCGGCGTCGTCGTTGCCCTGTCAGGCGCCAGCATGTTCCTGGCCCTGCAAAATCTGGGGCACCTGAACCAAACGCTCGAAGGCATCGTGAACGGCCCCGCGGCACGCTCACTGCAGCTCAAGGAGATGCAGGAAGATCTCACCGGCCTTTCCAACAATCTCAGGGCCATGATCCTGAGCTCGGACGCCGAGGCGCTCACCGAACAGCGCCAGCGTCTGGCCGAACTCTACACCGAGTTGCATGCGGACGCCGAGGGTCTGATCGGTGCGTTCACCGTCGAGCAGACCAACATCGACATGCAGACCTTCATGGAAACGCTGGAAAGCTACTGGACGGTTTCGCTTCAGGTCCAGGATTTCGCCGAGCAGAATTCCGACGTCGAAGCCTTCGCCATCACCACCAGTGAAGGCAGTGCAGCCATCACGGCCCTCGAAGAAACCATGGGCAGCCTGATCGACGCCCTCGGGCGCCGCCTTGCCAATGGCGATATTTCAACTCTGCCCGCCTATGAGACGGCAAATGCCATGTTCTTGAAGGCCAGCGACGCCTTCCGCCAGCAGCGCAATATCCTGTTGGCCGATGACGATCCCGCCAAGCAGGACGAATGGCTCAACGACTATCGCACCGCCCTGGCCGATCTTGCACCGGGCTTTGCCCAGCTCATGCGCGTTGCCGGATCGATCGAACCGACCCTGGTGGCCCAGGCCCAGACAGACCATGAAAACATGGTCCTGGCCATGGACAGGGCCGTCGAGGTCTCGACTCAGCGCACCCAATACAACGCCAATGTGCTGGCCGATGGCGAAGGCGCAACGCTGCGCTCAGAGGCTGTCGAGCTGCTCCAGGCCATGGTCGACCGCAACGATGTCGTGCTCGAGCAGGCGACCATCGATGCCAATGCCGTCTATGAACAAAGCCGCATGCTGCTGATCGGGCTGCTTGTCGGTTCCGCTCTTATCGCGCTTCTGGCTGCCATCTGGATCGTCGTTTCGATCTCGCGGGCTCTCTCCAGCGCCGTGCGTCTGGCCGATGAAGTGGCTGCCGGCAATCTCAACGCCAGTGCCGACAACAAGTCCGATGACGAAGTGGGCGATCTGATCAAGGCGCTCAACGCCATGACCGCCAAGCTGCGTGAAGTGGTTGCCGAGGTGACCTCCGCAACCCGCAACGTTGCCGCCGGTTCTCAGGAAATGTCGGCAACCGCCGAGCAGCTGAGCCAGGGCGCCACCGAACAGGCATCTTCGACCGAGGAAGCCTCCGCGTCCATGGAAGAAATGGCCGCAACCATCAAGCAGTCGGCCGACAACGCTTCCCAGACCGAAAAGATCGCCCGCCAGTCCGCGGCCGATGCCATCGCCTCGGGTGAAGCTGTCGACAATGCGGTCAGCGCCATGCAGACCATTGCCGAAAAGATCATGGTGGTCCAGGAAATCGCCCGCCAGACCGATCTGCTCGCCCTTAACGCAGCCGTGGAAGCGGCCCGTGCAGGCGAACACGGCCGCGGCTTTGCGGTCGTGGCGTCCGAAGTGCGCAAGCTCGCCGAACGCAGCCAGGCGGCCTCGGCCGAAATTTCGACCCTTTCGGGCGATACCGTCAAGGCGGCCCAGTCGGCCGGCGAAATGCTCTCCAAGCTGGTCCCCGACATTCAGCGTACAGCCGAACTCGTCGAGGAAATCTCGGCCGGCAGCCGCGAACAGAATGCCGGTGCAGCCCAGATCAATACGGCCATCCAGCAGCTCGACAAGGTCACCCAGCAAAACACCTCGGCTGCCGAAGAGATGTCGGCGACGTCCGAGGAACTGGCCAGCCAGGCCGAACAGCTCCAGGCTGCCATCGGGTATTTCCGTATCGATGGAAACGCCATGCCCGCGCCGGCCAATACGGTCGCCGCACCCTCGGCCAGGCCCGATCTCAAGCGCGAGATTCTGGCAAAGGCACCCCATATGAAAAAGGCGCCCGCCAAGGGTTCGTCTTCTTCGGGTGGCGGGTTCGATCTCGATCTGGACGAAGGCCAGGATGATCTGGATTCCCAATTCACCCGCCGCGGCGCGGCCTGATCAGGACCTGTCATGGCTGAGCAAATTCAGTATGTAACGCTCGGTGTCGCGGAGGAAATCTTCGCGGCCCCGGTGGCCACGGTCCAGGAAATCCTGGACATGCTGCCCATCGCCCGCCTGCCGCGCGCGCCCGAAAACCTGCTCGGCATGATCGATGTGCGCGACAAGGGCGTGCCGGTGCTCGACCTGCGCCTGACCCTTGGCATGGCGCCGGCCGCCGATACCGAAAACACCCGTATCGTGGTTCTCACCATCAACGGGCCTGACGGTCCGGTGACCCTGGGCCTGCGAACCGACAAGGTGTTCGAGGTGACGGTGCTGGACTCCGACACGCTCGATCCGGCACCCGCCGTCAGTTCCGGCTGGAGCAGGCACTGCATTGCCGGCATCGGCCGCCGCAATGGAAGCTTTGTTACCGTGCTCGATCTCGACGGTCTGTTCGGTGACATCGTCAAGCAGCCGATCCTCGCAGCGTGACAAAATTTTCGGTTGGCCGGGCACCCCGGCCAGCCGCCCGCCATGGAGTTTGAATTGTCCGCCCTAGCCCGCATTTCCAACGATATCGATGAAGACGACCGCCTCAGCGAAGCCGATTTTCAACGCATCTCTGCGCTGATCGGCCGTGAGGTCGGCATCAAGCTCCCGCCCACCAAACGCCTGATGGTGGAAGGGCGACTGCGCCGCAGAATGCGGGTTCTGGGCATGACCAGCTTTTCGGCCTATGGCGCCCATCTTTTCAGGCAGGGCGGGCTCGAAGCCGAACTGCCCTATCTCATCAACGCGGTTACCACCAACAAGACCGATTTCTTCCGCGAGCCCGAACATTTCGATCTCATGGAAAAGCTCATGGTCCCCAAGCTGCTCGAAGCTCGACGCAACGAGCGCATGCCGCTCCTCAAGGTGTGGAGCGCCGCCAGCTCGACGGGGGCCGAGCCCTATACTGCCGCCATGGTGCTGGCCGATATTGCCGCCCAGCGCCGCGATTTCCGCTTTGTGCTGCTGGGCACCGACATTTCCACCGACGTTCTCGATCAGGGCCGAAGGGCGGTCTATCCGGCCGAACAGATCGCGCCGGTGCCGCCGGCCAAGCAGAGCCGCTATCTGATGTTCGCCCGGCGGACCGGGCCGCGCCCCGAAGTGCGCATCGTGCCCGAATTGCGGCGTCTGGTGCGGTTCCAGTGCCTAAATTTGATGGATGGGACCTATCCCTTCGATCGTGACGTCGACATCATCTTGCTGCGCAACGTCCTGATCTACTTTGAAAAGTCCGATCAGGAAGCGGTTATCAACCGTCTGGTGGGCCATTTGCGGCCCGGCGGATATCTGCTGCTCGGTCATTCGGAATCGATGATCGGCACCTCGGTTACCATGCGTCAGGTGGCGCCCGCCGTGTTCCAGAAGGCGGGGGCGTAGCCATGAGCGAGAAAATCCGCGTGCTGATTATCGATGACAGCGCCTCGGTGCGCTTAACGCTCAGCGATATCATTTCCGCCGATCCCGACCTTGAGGTCATGGCCACGGCCTCAGACCCCTATGTCGCCGCCGAGCGCATCCGCCAGGAAGTGCCCGACGTGATTTTCCTCGACATCGAATTGCCGCGCATGGACGGGTTGACCTTCCTGCGCAAGATCATGTCCCAGCGGCCTATCCCCGTGGTCATCTGCTCGAGTCTGGCCGAAGCCGGGTCGGACACCTTCATGCAGGCGCTCGAGGCCGGCGCCGTCGATGTGGTGGCCAAGCCCCGCGTCGATACGGCCCAGTTCCTCAATGAATCGCGCATGCGCATCTGCGATGCGGCCAAGGGCGCCGCCCACGCCAAGATGCGGGGAATGAAAAAGCAGGCTCCGGCCCTCGCGGTCGAATCCAAGCTCACCGCCGATGCCATATTGCCCGCCATTTCCGAAACCCGCCGCCAGAGCCTGATCGAGCGCATTCCGGTGACCGAACCGATCGTCGCCATCGGGGCATCGACCGGGGGCACCGAAGCGCTGCGCGAAATTCTCGAGGCCCTGCCGGCGAACTGCCCGCCCATCCTTATCGTTCAGCACATGCCGGAAAAATTCACCGGCGCCTTCGCTCGACGCCTTGATGCCGGTTGTGCAGTTTCGGTCAGGGAAGCCCAGGATGGCGAGCTCGTGCGGCCCGGTCAGGTGCTGATGGCACCGGGCAATTACCACATGATGCTGGTGCGCAACGGCCCGCGCTACACTGTCAAGATCACCGACGGCCCTCACATATCGCGCCACCGTCCATCGGTCGACGTGCTGTTCCGCTCCACCGCCCAGACGGCCGGCCGCAACGCACTGGGCATCATCCTGACCGGCATGGGCGATGATGGCGCGCGCGGTCTTCTGGAAATGCGCGAAATGGGTAGCCCCACCATCGCCCAGGACGAGGAAACCTCGGTGGTGTTCGGCATGCCCAAGGAAGCCATCCAGCGCGGCGCCGCGGGGCGGATCCTTCCGCTCGGAAAAATCGGCGATGAAATCGTGGCGTTCGGCCACAAGGCCAAACGGCCCGGAGAATGAATTTTATGACCATGTCCGCTACACCTCCCGCCATAAATCAGCTTGCCGCCGATCTGGCCGGGCACCGGGAACAGATCGAAACCGCCTTCGTGTCGGTCGGCGGATGCCTTTCGGAGGGCGCTTCGCTCCTCAACAAACTCATAAAGCTCTTCGATGCACTGCCCGATGCCCTAAAGGGTGCCGAGGTCGAACAGGCGACGGGCCACCTCCAGGCGGTCGCCAGCCGCGCGGCCACCCTCTCGGACGCCTTCGGGCAGGAAAGGATCGATCTCGAACGTCTGTTCGAAGTGGTTCGCTCCGCCCATCTCCCGATTTCCGATCTGCACAGAACCATCAAGATGATGGGCATCGTTTCGATAAATGCGCGCGTGACCGCCGCCAGCATCGCCCAGGACAGCGACGATTTCGATGTGTTCACCACCGATATCGCGACGCTTTCGGAATCCGCTACCCGCACGCTCAAGGAATTTTCGCAGGTCTATCGCCAGCTCGTCGTTGAAGTCGATGCCGCAGTCAGTCAGCGCAATCGCTTCGAGGGCGCCCATGCCCATACGCTTTCCGATCTGGCGACACGGCTGGCCGCCACATTGCGCGCCCTGGAAAGCCAGCGCGCCTCGGCGGTCGATGGCAGTGCCGAAACCAGCCGGCTCTCGCGTCAGATCGTCGGGCAGATCGGCAGCGCGGTGATGGCTCTGCAGGTCGGCGATGCCACTCGCCAGCGGCTCGAGCATATAGAGGCCGGTCTCGGTCATCTGGCCGGCGTGCTGTCGGGTGAACCGGCATTCGATATCGAGCTAAAGCCCGAAGATCAAAGTCAGGCCCTTGCGGTAATCGCTTCGCTCGAACAGGCGCAACTGGCCGAGACGGCGCATGATTTCGGCGTCGAGGTAAGCGATGCCGAACGCTCCCTTGCCGCACTTGCCGCCGATGCCGAAACGATCATGGCGCGCAGTCGCGGGCAATATGGCTCGGACGCCGGCAAATCGTCATCCATCGCCAGCCTGAGCGACCAGTTGCGGGCCGCCGTATCCCTTCTGCGCAATTTCGAAGCCGAACGGGCCAAGCTCGAGGCGGTGGCCGCAACGGTCCAGCGCACGGTGCGCGTATTGCTCGGCCATGTCGAAGCCGTTCAGGATGTCGAGGCCAATATGCGCCTTGTCAGCCTCAACGCCGCGGTGCGCTGCGCCCAGCTCGGCCCGAGGGGCGCCTCGCTCACCGTCATTGCCACCCAATTGCGTGAGCTGACCAGCGAGACTGTTTTGGCCGCCGAGAGCGCCGTCGAATGGCTCAGCCAGTCCGCGGCGCTGGCCGATGCCTTCGGCGCCACCGCTTCGGCTGACGGCGCGGGGCAGGGCAAGGGGCTCGAAGAGGGCGCGACCAAGGCACTGGAGTTGCTCTCCGGGCTCGATCAGAAACTGGCCAACGCCCTGTCGAGCCTCGATACCGATGGCACCAAGGTCATTGCACTGCTTCAGATGGCGGCAAACGGGCTGGACGGCCTCGGCGCGCTGTCCGAAGCCATGGACGATATCAGAATGCAGATCGCCGGCCTGGCGCCCGGCGAGGTGCCTTCAGGGCACACCGCCGAGTTGGCCGGACTCATCGCCGGGTTGCGCCGGCTCTATACAATGGAGGCCGAACGCGCCGTTCATGACGCCCTTTTCGGGCCGCCTGAAACGACCGCGGCCACCCCGGACGCCGACGACATGTTCGACGATTTCATGGCGCTCTAGTTCAGGCGCCGGACTCGGCGCGTGGGGCCAGCACGGGATCGGATGCCAGCACGGCTGCCGCGGTGTCGTCCTCGGCATCGAGCATCGAGGCCACCCGCTCGAGTGCCGCGATCAGCATGAGCTGTTCCCACTCATCAAGACTGGAAAACGCGTCGTGAAACTGGGCGTGTGCGCCGTCGGGCGCGATCTCCAGCACCTTGCGCCCCTTGTCTGTAAGGCTCAGCCAGACCTGCCGCCGATCGGTCTGACCCTTGCGGCGCGCCACCATGTTGAGCGCTTCGAGCTTCTGGATCAGCGCCGTGGTGGTCGCCTGAGTAATCCCCATGCGCGCCGCAACCGAACCCGCTGTGTGTTCGAGCCCGTCATCGAGCAATTGCATGAAAATCAGCTGGGACGGGGTCAATCCCGTTTCGCGCATCAGCGCCTTTGAATTGAGCTCGGTCTTGCGCAGGATTTTGCGCAGCGCCGAAAGCGCGGTCTTTGTCGGGGCTTGCACGGCGCGGCCTGGCTCCAAGACGAGTGTGTTCATGGTCTTTACCTCTGCTTGCCGGCTCTCCCAAGCCCCAACCGGTGGTGTTTTGACAAAATCATTTAGATAACACTAATGAATTTGGCAAGCGATGCCGGCTTTCCCCAGGGGATGTCCAGCGTTGCGTAATTATCATTTGAATGCGTAAAGTCATGAAAAACAACAGATAATCTAAATGCAGCCCGATTTGGAACGATTTCCGAGGGTTGACATTTAGTTTGTATAAGCTAACTAACTGCGCGAAAGCAAATTGGAGGCATCCCATGAAACTCGCAGCAGTCAGCGATACGGACCTCAGCGCCGACCCGCGCTCGACCATCAAGATTCGCGCTCCCAGGCGCGAAGATGGTGCCGGTGTATGGCAGCTCATTTCCGACACAACCTCGCTTGACGACAATTCGATGTATTGCAACCTGCTCCAGTGCAGCCACTTCGCGTCCACATGTGCGCTGGCTGAAATGGACGGTGAAATCGTTGGCTGGGTTTCGGGCTATATCCCGCCCGAACACCCCGACACCTATTTCGTCTGGCAGGTCTGCGTGGCCGAAAAGGCTCGCGGCAAGGGCATGGCCAAGCGCCTGATCAATGCCGTGCTCGCCCGCAAGGTCTGCGCCAATGTCACTCAGGTGCAGTCGACCATCACCAAGGACAACAAGCCCTCATGGGCTCTGTTCGGGTCGATCGCCGAGACGCTGGACGCCGATTTGGTTCGTCAGCCGCACTTCAAGCGCGACGATCATTTCGCCGGCCTGCACGACACCGAATTTCTTGTCACCATCGGCCCGTTCGAACGCGCGGCACTGCCCGTTCGTTCTGCCGCCTAAGAGAGATAAGGAGCGCTGCCGCCACTGACTGCGGACCGGCAGCGCCATCAGATCTCATGCAGGCAAGAATTCCCCTCATTCCAAATTCCGCCGTCCCGCTCGAAGCGTCCCCGGCAAAAGTGGAAGACACTTTTGACGATCGGGAGCGCGATACGAGAAAAACAAGGAGACAAGGCACAATGACCACGACACACGAAACATTCGATCGCGTCGAGAGCCAGGTTCGCTCGTACTCGCGCAGCTTCCCCAAACTCTTTGGCAAGGCCAAGGGTTCGATCATCTACGGCGAAGACGGCCGTGAGTATATCGACTTTCTCGCCGGCTGTTCCTCGCTGAACTACGGTCACAACGACCCGGACATGCAGGCCGCCCTGGTCGATTACGTCACCTCCGATGGCATCACCCATGGGCTGGACATGTTCACAAAGGCCAAGGAAGAGTTTCTTGTGGCCTACGAGGACATCATCCTCAAGCCGCGCGGCATGGACTACAAGCTCATGTTCACCGGACCGACCGGCGCCAACGCCGTCGAGGCTGCGATCAAGCTGGCCCGCAAGGTGACCGGCCGCACCAATGTGATCGCCTTTACCAACGGCTTTCACGGCATGACCCTTGGCGCGCTGGCCGCGACGGGCAATGCCGGTAAGCGCGGTGGTGCCGGAATCGACCTCAACGGCGTCCATCGCGCCCCCTTCGAGGGGTATTTCGGTCCCGACATCGATACCGCCGACATGCTCGAGCAGATGCTCGATGATCCCTCGGGTGGCATTGACGCCCCTGCCGCGATTTTGGTCGAACCCGTACAGGGTGAGGGTGGTCTCAACGCCGCGTCGGGCGAATGGCTCAAAAAGATCGAGACCATCGCCAAAAAACATGGCGCGCTGTTCATTCTCGATGACATCCAGGCCGGGTGCGGACGCACGGGCACGTTCTTTTCGTTCGAGGAGTTCGGCCTTGACCCCGATATCATCACCCAGGCCAAATCGCTTTCTGGCATGGGCCTGCCCTTCGCTCTGACGCTTTTGAAGCCCGAACACGACATCTGGAAGCCCGCCGAACACAACGGCACCTTCCGGGGCAACAATCATGCCTTCGTCACGGCCCGCGTGGCGCTGGAAAAATTCTGGCGCGACGATGCCTTTGCCAATTCGGTCAAGGCCAAGGGCGAGCATTTGAAGACCCGCCTGGGCGCCATTTCCAAACGGTACGGGCTGACCCTGCGCGGCCGCGGCATGATGATGGGCATCAACACGGAAAACGGTGATGTTGCGTCCGACATCTGCGCCAAGTGCTTTGACAAGGGCCTCATCATCGAGACCTCGGGTGGCCGTGACGAGGTGGTCAAGGTGCTCTGCCCGCTCGTCATCGATATCGCGCAGCTCGACAAGGGCCTCGACATTATCGAGGACGCTTTCGAAGCCGTGCTCGACAAGGATGTTTCGCGCGCCGCGGCCGAATAGTCGGCAGCGCAGCGGACGGGAGCGCTCCCAGGTTTTGGAGCGCGACTGGGAAGAAAGAAAAAGGAAATACAAAATGATCGTTCGTGATCTCGAAGACGCCCGCCAGGGCGACCGGCTCGTCAATTCCAATGGTTGGGATTCCACTCGCCTGCTGCTGGCTGGCGACGGTATGGGATTTTCGTTCCACATCACCCGCATTCACGCCGGCACCAGCCACGAGTTCCACTACAAGCACCATTTCGAGAGCGTTTATTGCGTCTCGGGCGATGGTGAGATCGAGGATCTCGAGACCGGTACGGTTTACCAGATCAAGCCCGGCGTGATGTATGCGCTCGACAAGAACGACAAGCACCGCCTGACCGCCCGCGAGGAAATGGTCATGGCATGCTGCTTCAACCCTCCGGTGACCGGCACCGAAGTCCATCGTGAGGATGGTTCATATGCTCCGGCCGCCGAGTTGGCAAAAAGCGCGTAAGGCGCCCCCACAAACCCGAACCAAGGAGTAGAGGAAGCAATGACACTCTCTGCAGTTCACACCCGATCGGATGCCTATCCAACACGACTTGCCGAGGAAGCTTGGCTCGAGCGCAAAGACCCTGTGTTCTGGGGCAACTGGACGCCGCAGGCGCCGTTGACCCGCGCCCAGACCGAAGACTTCGACAAGAACGGCTTCCTCGTCCTCAACAATGTTTTCTCACCCGCCGAGGTGGCAAAGCTTCAGGCCGAATCGCGCCGTCTGCGCTCGGGTGAAGCTGGCCTCAACTCCGATAATGTGGTGACCGAACCTGAATCGGATGCGGTGCGCACCATTTTCCGGCTTGAGGACGAAAGCGCCCTGTTCAACCGGGTGGCCCGCGACGAGCGGATTGCCGGCAAGATCCGTTTTCTGCTCGATGACGATCTCTATCTTCATCAGAGCCGGCTCAACTACAAGCCTGGCTTTACCGGCAAGGAATTCTACTGGCACTCGGATTTCGAGACCTGGCACGCCGAGGATGGCATGCCACGCATGCGGGCCATCTCCGCTTCGATCCTTTTGACTGACAATGACGCGCTCAACGGGCCGCTGATGCTCATGCCCGGATCGCACAAGCACTACGTGTCCTGCGCGGGCGAAACCCCGGACGACAACCACAAATCCTCGCTCAAAAAGCAGGATGTGGGTGTCCCCAGCCACAAGGCGCTGTCCGATCTCGCCGAAAAATTCGGCATCGAATACGCCTCGGGTAAGGCTGGAACGGTGATCCTGTTCGAATGCAATACTATTCACGGCTCGAACGGCAACATCACCCCGTTCCCGCGCTCGAATGCGTTCTTTGTCTACAACGCCTGGTCCAACAGGGTCGAAGAACCGTTCGCGGCCAACAAACCACGTCCCGATTTTCTTTCGAACCGCGACCCCAGAGGTCCGTTCGAAATCGTCTCGGGCAAACTCGAATAGGCCCTGACCGGCCCATGAACCATTCGGCGGGATTTTACGGTCCCGCCGGGCACCCCGACCCAATCGGAGGCAACAAGTGACAGCCAAGACCCATACAGTCGAAAAAATCGGTGGCACGTCGATGTCGCGCAGCCAGGAGCTTTTGCGCACCGTGCTCGTCGGCGACCGGAAGGGCCCTGAGCTCTACAATCGCATTTTCGTCGTGTCAGCTTATGGCGGCATGACAGACGCCCTTCTCGAGCACAAAAAGTCCGACGAACCCGGCGTTTACGCGCTGTTTGCGAGCGCGGAAAGCGGCTGGCAATGGGGCGATGCACTCTCTTCGGTTGCCTCGAAAATGGTCGAAAAGAACACAGAAATCTTTGCCGACGCTGCAACGCGCGAGCAGGCCGACAAATTCATCCGCGAGCGGATCGAAGGCGTGCGCTCGTGTTTGATCGACCTTTCGCGCCTGTGCTCGTTCGGCCATTTCCAGCTCGAAGCCCATCTTCTGACCGTGCGTGAAATGCTCTCGGCTCTGGGCGAAGCGCAATCGGCGTTCAATACCGCCCTGCTGCTCAACCAGAACGGGGTCAACGCCCGCTTCATCGATCTGACAGGTTGGCGTCAGGATGGCGAATTGCCGCTCGACGAGCATATCGCACGCCAGTTCTCCGGCGTCGATTTCGCCACCGAACTGCCCATCGTCACCGGCTATGCCCAGTGCGCCGAACAGCTCATGAAGACCTATGATCGCGGCTATTCCGAAGTGACCCTGTCCCGCGTTGCGGTGGTGACCGGTGCCAAGGAAGCCATCATCCATAAGGAATTTCACCTCTCTTCGGCAGACCCCAAACTGGTCGGCTCGGACAAGGTGCAGGTGATCGGCGAAACCAATTACGACGTTGCCGACCAGCTCTCCAACATGGGCATGGAAGCGATCCACCCGCGCGCGGCCAAATCGCTGCGCCAGGCCGGCATCCCCCTGCGCGTCACCAACGCCTTCGAGCCCGACCATCCGGGCACCGTCATTGTGAGCGATCTGGCCCCCAAGACCCCGGGCGCCGAGATCATTACGGGTCTAAAGGGCGTGTTTGCCCTCGAGTTTTACGATCAGGACATGGTCGGGGTGAAGGGTTACGACACCAAGATTCTCGAATCCCTGACGCGCCACAAGGTCTGGATCATCTCCAAGACCTCGAACGCCAACACCATTACCCACTATCTCAAGGGCTCGATGAAGGCGATAAAGCGGGTTGAAACCGATCTGGCCAAAGCGTTCCCCACGGCAAGCACAACGCTGCGCAAGCTCGCCATGGTTTCGGCCATCGGCCGCGATCTGGGCGGCGTCCGCATCCTGCCGCGCGCCATTGCCGCGCTCGATGAAGCCGGAATCGAGCCGATCGGCCTCACCGACATGATCCGCAAGGTCGATCTGCAGGTGCTGGTCGAAGAAAAAGATTTCGACGCCGCGATCATCGCGCTGCACAAGGGTCTTGTGGAAGAGCGCGCCGAGCGCAAGGCGCGAGCCGACATTCGTCGCGTTGCCTGATGGATGCCTCTGACGGCAACGCAACGACAGGCCGGTCCCCTTCCGGGGGCCGGCTTTTTCTTTGCCTGTTGGCCTGGGCTTAAAAGGGCGGCTCGGACCGAAAAACGACAGGCGCTCCACCGTTGGGGTGTCTGAACCCCAGTTCAGCCGCGTGCAATTGCAGCCGGTCGGCCGCCGCAAGCGCATCGCCTGTGGCATAGAATTCATCGCCAAGGATCGGATGTCCGATCTCGTTCATATGCACCCGCAATTGGTGCGTGCGGCCGGTGATGGGGATGAGCTTGAGCCGCGTCGCCTCCGCCTCGCGCGCTATTACCTGCCATCGCGTCTGGCTGGCCCGGCCACGCTCATGGTTGACCTCTTGGCGCGGTTTGTTCTCCCAGTCCGTCGCCAGCGGCAGATCGACAAGCCCTTCGTCCTCGCCCACATGGCCCCAGACCCGCGCGATATAGAATTTGGTTGTCTGGCGATATTCGAACTGCTTGCCGATATGGCCATGCGCTCCCTTGTGCTTGGCCATCACGACGATGCCCGAAGTGTCCTTGTCGAGCCTGTGAATCGTTCCGGCGCCCGGATACCGTTCCAGCGCCCGGCTTTGCAGGCTGTCGAACAGCCCCGGGTCCTTGCCCGGCACGCTGAGCAGGCCCGAGGGCTTTATGAAAACCACGATATCGGCATCCTCGTGGAGGATGTCGAGCCAGGGCTCGCGGGGCGGGTTGTAATCGAAGGTCTTGGGCATGGGATTGAGCATGGCTGACGCTCTATCAGCAATCTGGCGGGCCGAAAAGTTGTCGCATTGCCTGATTGTCGCCCACAAATTGCCACATCCGCTCCCATTATGGGGAAGCGTGTGCTATGCGCGCTGCTCAGGGTTCAATTTCTTTTTCGGGTCTCAATGATTGCAAAACGGCTCATCGCGCTGTTTGCCGCCCTCGTTCTGGGGTTTTCAGCCGTGCCTGCCAGCGCACAGAGCCATTCGCGCACGGAAGTCGAAATTCTCGCCCAGTATTACGCGCAATATTACGGCGTGCCGCTCGAACTGGTCCGCCGTGTCATCAATCGCGAGAGCACCTTCAACCCTGCAGCCCGCAACGGGCCTTACTACGGACTGATGCAGATTCTGCCCGCCACGGCCCGCACCATGGGGTTCCGTGGCCAGCCCTCCGATCTGCTCAACGCCGAAACCAACCTCATCTATGCCGTCAAATATCTGCGCGGCGCCTGGCTTTTGGCCAATGGCAGTCATGATCGCGCGGTCCAGCTTTACGCCAAGGGCTATTACTACGAGGCCAAGGCCGCCGGCCTGCTCGAAGAGACCGGCCTGCGCCCCGGCCCGGCAACCCCCATTGCCCCCATGCCGCCGACCGCCGCCGAGCCCGTGGTTGCCGCCGTCACGCCTCCGCCGCCCGTAACCGAGATCGTTCAGACACTTGAGGTTGCCGCCGCCGATCCGGTCGAGACCGCGTTTGAAAGCACCCCCTTGGGCTTTTTGCCGCCATCCCGCCCGCTCGGGTTGGGGGTGCAGGAGCAGGAGCCTGCACAACCCCAAACCGATGCCCTTGTTGCCATCGCCGCCGCCGAGGCGCCTGCTGCGATTCCACCGCGCCCGCAAATCGGGACGCCCGAACCCGAGCCGGTCCGGCTGGCCTACGCCGAGCATCGCGCCACCCGGGACGTTCCCCAGCCTCAGATCGCCGCCGCCGAGGCGCCGCTGCGCCCCTCCATCGATCTGGTCACGAGCACCTTTGCCCTGCTCGATTCGATGGCCCCGGCGCAGCGCTGACCGTGCCCGGCCTGCGACACATAGATCATAATCGTTGTTTTGACCTGGCCGTCGGGGTTGCCGTTAACCCGTCCTGTGCTAGGATTTTGATCAAATTGGAGCCAGTTACCCCCCAACTCGGATCTCCAGTTGAGCGGAATGGATAGTGTGGATTGCGTACCAGCCGTGAAAGTCAACAAGCGCTATAGCCTGATTGCCCTTTGTGTGGCCGGTACGCTTCTCACCGGCCCGGCGCTCGGATTCGAACTGTTCGGCATCCAGTTCTTCGGTTCGCAGACCGATGACGCTGACGCTGTGATTGCCGATCCGCGCACCTATGATCTGACCTTCGAGACCGGCACCGAGGGCGAGGTGGACGCCGCCCTGCGCGGAGCCTCCGGCCTCTGGGGTGACCGTGACGAGCCGGCATCGGGTGTACCAGGCCTTCTGGCCAAGGCGCGTGGCGATTATGCTCGCATGACCGGAGCGCTTTACAATCTGGGCTATTACGGCGGCGTGATCTCTATTTTGGTCAATGGCCGCGAAGCCGCCTCGATCCCGCCCGACGCCAGCCTGCCCGAACCCGCTCAGATCAGGGTTACCGTCGATCCAGGGCCTCAATTCGTCTTTGGCCCCCTGCGCGTTGACAACAGGGCGCCCATGCCCGTTGTCGAAGCCGATAGGGTCGAGGCGCTCTCCGAAATAGGGTTCGTGACGGGCCAGGTGGCCCGCGCCACGGTCATAGCCCAGGCCGAACAGCGTCTTGTCGAAGCCTGGCGCCAACTGGGTTACCCCAAGGCACAGATCGGCTCGCGCGATGTGATCGCCGATCACCCCAGCCGCACGCTCGAAGTGTCCATAGTGGTGGATCCGGGCGCCTACGCCGCCATAGGTCCCATAGGGGTCGAGGGCACACAGAACATGAGCCCGGCCTTCATCGTGCGTCAGACCGGGCTGGTCCAGGGCGCTGAGTACGATCCCGACGACATCGAGAGGGCCCGCGAACGGCTGACCCGGCTCGGCGTTTTCCGCTCGATGCGCATCGAGGCGGCCCAAAACGTCCAGCCCAACGGTCTGCTGCCCTACCAGATCATAGTACAGGAACAGGCTTTGCGCCGCTTTGGCATCGGCGCCAGCTACGGCACGCTCGACGGACTTGGTGTCGAAGGTTACTGGCTGCACCGCAACCTGTTCGGCGAGGCCGAGCGCCTGCGGCTCGATGCAAAGGTGGCCGGTATCAGCTTCCCCATCGATACCGCCGAGTTCGACTATGCCTTTGGCGGCACCTTCACCAAGCCGGGCATTTTCACCCCCGAGACCGACCTCGTCGCCGCGCTCAGCGCCGACCGTTCGGTCCTCCCGCTCTATACCGAAACGTCTGTGCAGGGGCGGCTGGGGATCGAACAGCTCTTTACCGACGATATTTCCGGGAGCGTCGGCCTTCAGTTCCAGCATTCCTATTTCGAGGACGACGCTACCTTCGGAAACCGCAATTTCACCACCGCCGGCCTTTACGGGCGCGGCGTGTTCGACAATCGCGATTCCGATCTCGATCCCACCGAAGGCTTCTATCTCGAAGCCACCGTCGACCCGCTCTACGAGTTCGAGTACGAAAACTTCCTCGCCCGCGCGACGCTCGAAGGCCGCGCCTATTTCGCCTTCGACGAGGACGCCAACTATGTCCTTGCCGGCCGCGTCAAGGCGGGCGCTGTGGCTGGCCCCTCGCTGTCCGAAATCCCGCCGGACCTGTTGTTTTTCGCCGGCGGTGGCGGTTCGGTGCGCGGTTATGCCTATCGCTCCATCGGGGTTGATGACGGCATGGGCAACACAACCGGCGGCCGCTACCTCCTTGAAGCGTCTCTGGAAGGCCGCGTGCGGTTCAACGATCAGTTCGGCGCCGTCGCCTTCGTCGATGGCGGCTACGTGGCCGCCGACACCTTCCCCGATTTCGATCAGTTGCGCCTGGGGGCCGGCGTGGGCATCCGCTATTACACAGCGCTCGGGCCCTTGCGCCTCGACGTCGCTGTGCCTTTGAACAAGAGCCCGGGCGACCCCGATTACGCGCTCTATGTCGGTATAGGACAGTCGTTCTGATGCGCGTTCTGACCACCGCAATCGCCGTCGTCTCGCTCGCCATGCCGGTGCCGGCCATGGCCCAGGATGCCGAGCGCGAAAGCCTCATGGACATGCTAGCCCGCGCCAGCCAGCTCAATGAAAACGAGCAGCACGGCGCGCTTGTCGGCTTCGTTGAAAACCAGATCTCCACGCCCGACCGCCAGATCCGGCTTACCGGCATCGACGGGGCGCTCTCATCCAACGCCTCGATTGACCAGATCACCATTTCCGACACCGAAGGCATCTGGCTGATCGTTGAAAACGCGCAATTGCAGTGGAACCAGGGCGCCTTGCTGTTCGGGCGGCTGGAAATCCAGTCGCTGTCGGCCGATTCCATTGCCTATATTCGCAATCCGGTTTCCAGTGAGGCGCCAGCGGCCCCGTCCCCCGAGGCGGGCGGGTTCTCCGTTCCAGAATTGCCCGTGGCAGTTATTCTTGAAAGCCTCTCCGTGCCCAATGTGCGGTTCGGTGAACAGGTCTTCGGGCTGGGTTCGGAAATCTCGCTGGCCGGATCGATGACGCTGGAGGGTGGCGCCATCGATGCCCAGCTCGATATCGAACGCCTTGACGGACCGGGCGGCACGCTCGACCTTGATCTGCAATACGCCAACGATACGCGCGAAATCGATCTCGGACTTGAGCTCATAGAGCCGGAAGATGGTATCGTCGCCAACCTCCTCGACATCGAGGGACGTCCGGAAATTGCGCTGGGCCTGCAAGGGGCCGGCCCCATCGACGATCTCGACATCGCTCTGACCTTCGATGCCGATGGCAACCGTATCCTGACCGGGGAGGGCACGCTCGACCAGAATGGGCAGGGCCTCGCCATCGCCGCCGATCTGCGCGGCCCGCTTTCCACCGTCCTGCCGGCCGCCTATCGCGATTTCTTCGGTGAACAGACTGCGCTTTCGCTCGAGGCGCTCATGCGTGATGCCGGCGGGTTTGAAGTTTCCAATCTTTCGCTTTCGGGCGGCGAACTGTCGCTCTTGGCCAATGCCGCCACCACGGCAGATGGCTTTTTGAGCCGTCTCGATGTCACCGGGGAAATTTCTCCGGTCTCTGGCGACACGGTCACTCTGCCCGTGCCCGGCGCGTCCACCCGTATCCGGCGCGCCCGCTTCGATGTCGATTACGGCGATGAAGGGTCCGAACAATGGTCGGGACGCCTCCAATTGCTGGGCTTTGAAACCCCCGATTTCGCCGCCCGGAGCCTGGTGCTCGACACCTCGGGCGTTGCCGCCGATCTCGACGATCCTTCAGCCCGCCGCGTCACCTTCAATGGCGATGGCATGATCGAAGGCGTCACCTCATCATCGGAGGAAATTTCCCAGGCGCTTGGCACCTCCATCGGATTCGGCCTCGCCGGCATGTGGGAGGCGGGTCAGCCCATAACGCTCGCTCAGCTCCGCCTCCTCGCCCAGGCGCTCAATTTCGAGGCAGCCGGCCAGATCGACGAAAACGTCTTTAGCGGCGATCTCGAGCTCACCACCGATTCGATAGCCCCCTTTTCCGGTCTTGCCGAACGGGAGCTATCGGGCGCCATTGCTCTTGATGCCACCGGAACGGTCTCGCCGCTGTCCGGTGGGTTCGATCTCACGCTCGACGGCACCGGCACCGACCTCTCGGTCGATGACGAGATCGCCGACAATTTGCTCGAAGGCACGGTTGCGCTATCGGGTCGCGTAGCGCGCAATGAAGCCGGGCTCGAGGCCCAAGATTTCCGCATCGCCAATAGCCAGGTCGAAATGGTCGCCGACGGCACCTATGCCACAGGCACCGCCGATTTCACCTTCGATCTGGCGCTGGCCGACCTTGCCCTGATCAATCCCGAAATGTCCGGCCAGCTGACCGCGACAGGCACCGCCCAGGGCGCCGAAGGCACCATCGCCTTGTCCGCCGACGTCGATATCCCCGAAGGCACATTGGGCGGGCGCACATTGCGCAACGCCAATATCGGCTTTGACGGCACCTCGCGCGAAGAGGGGCTTGTCGGTGCCCTCGCTGGTGCTGCATCGCTCGATGGGTTCCGCGTCTCTCTGGCCAGCGACATCGATAATAATGCCGAGCGCCTGCGCCTGTCAGACTTTGCGTTCGAGGCCCCCGGCACGGCGCTTTCGGGCAATCTTACCCGCTTTGCCAATGGTCTGCTCGATGGCCGGTTGACCCTTGATGCGCCAAATATCGAAACGGCGGCCGCCCTCGCGCTGGCCGACGCGAGCGGCGCGGCCAACGCCGATATCATCCTGGACCCGGAAGGCGAAACCCAGAACGCCGAGGTCACGGCCTCTCTCGACGCCGTAAGGTTCAACGACATCACAATCGGCTCGGCCAACGTCGAGGCGACGATTGCCGATCTGTTCGGCGTTCCGGTGATCGACGGGTCGATCGATGGCGCCGATATCGTTGCCGCGGGCACCAATGTGCAAACCGTTTCGCTCACCGCGACGGCCAGC
The DNA here is from genome assembly GCF_037044555.1 of Pelagibacterium nitratireducens. Classification (NCBI taxonomy): domain Bacteria; kingdom Pseudomonadati; phylum Pseudomonadota; class Alphaproteobacteria; order Hyphomicrobiales; family Devosiaceae; genus Pelagibacterium; species Pelagibacterium nitratireducens. The sequence goes on along the minus strand of NZ_CP146275.1, from coordinate 3,497,249 downwards.
CAGCAAACCACGCGGTTTTCAGGCAATGCTTCGCTCAATGCGGGAACCGAGGTCACTTTGGCCGGCCTGCTCGAACCCATTGCCGATGGATATCGTGTGGCACTGGACACGTTCGGGCTGACACGGGGCCAGCTTGCTGCAAGCCTCGCTCAACCTGCCGAACTGACCGTCGCCAACGAGACGGTTTCGTTTTCGGGGGTCGAACTGGCCGTTGGTTCGGGCCGCATCATGGCGACAGGCAGCGCCGGGCAAAATCTCGATATCGCGCTCGATGTCACCGCCTTCCCGCTCAACATCGCCAACACCATCGTTCCCGATCTGGGGTTGGCCGGGACGGTTTCGGGCACCGCGCAGATCTCGGGCGCAGCCAGCGATCCGCGTGCCAGTTTCTCGTTCGAGGCCAATGGCTTAAACGCCGCCACGATCTCCGATTTCGGAATCGCCCCGCTCACGTTATCGGCCCAGGGCAGTTTCGCCGACAACACCATCACCCTGTCCCAGGCTCGCGCCAACGGCTCGGGCGGGCTCAGCGCCACCGCTCAGGGCACCATCCCGCTTGAAGGGGCCGGCCTCAATATCGCAGTCAACGGCTCGGCCCCGCTTTCGCTGGCCAACCGCTTCGTGGCCGATCGCGGCGCGCAGATTTCAGGCACGGCAAATCTTGACGCCCGTGTCACCGGACGCATCGATGATCCGCAGTTTTCGGGCACAGTGTCGGTCGCCAATGGCGAATTTATCGATCCCGGTCTCGCGCTCCGGCTGGTCGGCATCACCGGCACCGCTTCGCTCAACGCAGATCGTGTGACTATCAACACGCTCACGGCCAATCTCGCCACGGGCGGTTCGGTCTCGGCCTCAGGCTTCGTTGGCCTCGATGCTGGGTTCAATTCCGACATCGCGATCAATTTCGACGCGGCGCGCTACGCCGACGGCAATCTCGTGGTCGCCACGCTCAACGGCGATCTGCGGCTCACCGGCCCCATCGCCAATGGCGGACGGCTGGCGGGCAACGTCGACGTCGCCCGCGCCGACATCACCGTGCCCGACGGCTTCGGCGGCGCGGTGAGTGTCATCGACGTCGATCACGTTCGTCCACCACCCCCGGTCGCCGCGACGCTGGCCCGGGCCCGCATCGACCAGCGCGCATCGAGCACCACAACGGCCAGCGTGCCGCTCGAACTCGCCATCACCATTTCAGCGCCCAACCAGGTGTTCATCCGCGGTCGTGGGCTCGATGCAGAGGTGGGCGGCCAGGTTCAGATCAACGGCAATGTGGCCGATGTCCGGCCCGTCGGCGGGCTCGAATTGATCCGCGGCCGGCTCTCGATTTTGGGCCAGCGTATCGATTTCGACGAAGGCACCGTCACCCTGATCGGCGATCTCGATCCCTTCATCAACCTCGTCGCCCGCACACAGGGCAATGACATCACGGTTATCGTTACCGTTTCGGGCCGCGCATCATCGCCGGAGGTGACGTTCTCGTCCGATCCCATGCTGCCCCAGGACGAAGTTCTGGCTCGGCTGATCTTTGATCGCGGCGTGGGCGAGTTGTCTCCGCTGCAACTGGCCCAACTGGCTGCGGCAGCGGCCGAACTGGCCGGTGGCGGCAGTGGCTCGGGCTCGCTTCTGGGGTCCCTGCGCGAAGCTGCAGGGCTCGACGATCTCGATATCGTCACCGATTCCGAAGGCAATGTCGGGGTGCGTGCCGGTGCCTATATCGATGACAACATCTATCTCGGCGTCGAGGCCGGGGCCGCGGAAAGTCGGGTCACGATCGATCTCGACATCACCGAGCAGCTTCGGGCCCGCGGCACCACCAGCACGACGGGCAATTCCGGTGTCGGCCTGTTCTACGAACAGGATTACTGAGCAAGCCGATAGGGCGCAACGGTTGAAAGCGGCAGCGTGTCATGGACAGACTGTCGCCTTTTTTCGTCCCCTTTTCGACACCTTCTGCCCGGCCGATGGAACCAACCCACACCCGTGACTCTTAGTCCCTCACGATAAACACAGCGCACACAGTGCAATGAGGGACTCGGTTTCATGTTCGCAGGACTTTTGCTCTGGCTGATCGGCATCCCCCTGCCGCTGATCATTTTGCTTTTGATTTTCGTGCTCTAGCGAGTGCGCCAGATCGATTTCGACAAGATTTACCCCGGGCTTAGCGCGGGCAAATACAGACGGAGAACGACAATGAATTCCATCATCTATCTCGTCGGCCTTGTGGTCGTTGTCATGGCCATCCTGTCCTTCATCGGCCTCGCTTGAGCCCCAAACCACCAAGGACCAAAAGCCCATGACGACAATAACTCCCACAGAGCCGGCAACCGCGCAGGAAACATCGTCCTACGTCGATTGGCCGGCCATCCTGGCGGGTGGCATCGTCGCCGCCGCCATTTCCCTGGTCCTTCTTGCCTTCGGTTCGGCCATCGGGCTGTCCATGACCAACCCGTTCGGTCGTGAAGGTGTATCCCTGTTCTGGATCGCCATCGCCATGGCCATCTGGGTCATCTGGGTGCAGGTCTCCGCGCTGATGGTCGGGGGCTATCTCACCGGTCGCATGCGCAGGCGCAATTATGACGCGACCGAAGACGAATCCGACATCCGCGACGGCTTCCATGGTCTTTTGGTCTGGGCAACCGCCGTCGTCTTTACTGCTGCGCTCGCCTTTGGCGGCATCGGCACCGTTGCCAACAGCGTCGACGGTGCCGCGCAGGGTGCAGGCGCTGCAGCCGGCCAGGCGATCAACGACGAATCCGGTCCGTTCCAGTCGAGCATCGACCGCCTGCTGCGCACGGCAACAGCCACCGAAGGCGATGCTGCCGCGACACGCGACGAGGTCGGCCGCATCCTGATCGATGGCGTCACCGGTGAGGCCGTCTCCGAGGACGATCGGGCCTATCTTGCCCAACTGGTCGCCGCACGCACCGATCTCGATCAGGCAGAAGCCGAAGCGCGGGTCGATGAGATCATCGCCCAGGCCCAGAGCGTGCAGGACGATCTTGTCGCCGCCGCCGATCAGGCTCGGACGGTGGGCATTCTCGGAGCCTTTCTCACCGCCGCCTCTCTGGCCATCGGTGCCGCCGGCGCCTGGTTTGCAGCCGTCACAGGGGGCAACCATCGCGATACGCACACGGTCACCGCATTCTTTGCCCGCCGGCGTACGCCCGTCGCCTGATCAAACCGTCAATCGAAACAAAAAAGCCCCGCTTTTGGCGGGGCTTTTTCATTTGGGTTCACTTTGGCGTTCGGGCTTGGAGCGTGTCCAGCAAAACCATGTCCTCGACGCGATCGGGGATGGAGACGGTTTTGCGGTTCGGACAAGCGACAAAAAGGTTCTAGAACTCGGACCAGTCGGCTTCCACCGCTGCATTCCCCTGGGGCACGCGGCGGGGCTGAGGCAGCGACGCGGGCGCTTCGGCTTCCTGGTCGAGATCCCACATCGCCTGATCCTCAACGACGGCGTTTCCATCGAGCGTAAAACGCGCCACGATCCCATCAAGTGTGGTCACCTGCGCCTCGGTCTGCTCGATCGTTGCGTTGGTTTCTTCCACCAGTGCGGCGTTATGCTGGGTCATCTCGTCGAGCAGCCGCACGGAAGAGGACACTTCCGAGATCGCGGCCGCCTGTTCGCGGCTTGCATTGGAAATGCCGCCCATGATCTCGGCGTTTTCGATCACCGCCGCGCGAATGTCGCGCAGCGTTTCGGTAGCCTGCGCGACAAGTCGCGAGCCGCCGCCCACTTCGTTGGCGCTCTCTTCGATCAGCACCTTGACCTCCGATGAGGCCTGGGCCGCAGATTGTGCCAGCCGGCGCACCTCGACAGCCACCACGGCAAACCCCTTGCCCGCTTCGCCGGCCCGCGCCGCTTCCACAGAAGCGTTGAGCGCCAGAAGGTTGGTCTGGAAGGCGATATCGTCGATCATCTTGATGATATCGGAAACCTTGGCCGAGGACGTGGTGATCCGCTCCATGGCCTGATTGGCTTCGCCCATCACCGCGCCGCCCTTTTGGGCCAGGTCCGATGCCGCCCGCGTCTTGTCGAGTGCATCCTGGGCCTTTTGCGCATTTCCGGTCACCGCCGCCGCCAGTTGCTCCATCGAGGCTGACGTCTCCTCGATGGTTGCCGCCTGCCGGGTCGTGCGTTCGGAAAGGTCGTTGGCGCCTGAAAGGATTTCGCCCGTCGCGATCTTGAGCGCCCGCGAGGTGTCCTTGAGCCGCCCCACGATTTCGGCAAACGTTTCGGCCATGGCGTTGGTGTCGTCCTTGAGCTGGCCAAAGGCGCCCTCATAAGTGCCGTTGACCCGCAGCGACAGATCGGCGTCGGCCATGGCCGAAAGAACCTGCCCGGTTTCCGAAAGCCCCCGGTCGACGGTTTCCATCACCATGTTGACGCTCTGAGCGAAGCTCTCAAGCTCGGGATCTTCATAGCGTACGTCGATCCGGCCGGAGAAATCGCCGGCCACGGCGGCCGAAACCACGCTCTTGATGCGGGCCTGCAGGTCGGCGCGGATGCGATGTTCTTCGGCATCCTCTGCCGCCTGCCGGGCCTTTTCGCTGTCCATGTCGCGCATGGCACGCCCATTGTCGCGAAACACCGTCAGCGCTTCGACCATCTGGCCCACTTCGTGGCGCTGGCGCTGATCGAGCTCGAGGTCGAGATCGCCATCGGCCAGCTGGCGCATACGCCCGGCAATCTGCTTGATGGTGCCCGACAATCCCCTGCCGATCATCACCGCCAATACGATGCCGACGACCAATGCCGCTATTCCCGCAAACAGGACCACATTGAGCGTCGTGGCCGCCATGGCCGCGCCCGAGGGTCCGAGCGCGTCCTGGCGCGCCTGCACTGAGGCCAGCATGGCCCCGAACGCTTCCTCCATCTGCGGCCCAAGCACGTCGAGCTGCCCGCTCATCACCGCGTTGCGGGCATAGATCGCCTCGGCCAGGCTGCCCGCCTGGGCCATATAGGTATCGAGCCCCTCCATCATGCGATTGGCCGTCGCCTTCTGGGAGTTGGAAATCACCGCATCATGCAGCTTTTGCAAATTCTCCTTGGCAAAGGCTCCGTGTTCAGCCGCCGCTTCCAGCCGCGCCGGATCGGCGGTCAAAAGGAACTGTTCGACCTCGAATTGGGTGAGGATCGTCGATTGCACGCCAAACCCGGCCGAGCCGGTGGCATTGAAATTTCCGCTCACCGCCCGCAAGGCCGCCGTCGCATCGGCACGCAACTGGTCGCCCACGGCGCGCAATTGGACAACATCGGCATCGATCTGGGATTGAAGTTCGGTCATTTCGACAAAGGCCGCCTGATAGGCCTGCGCGGAACCGGCAAATTCGGCAATCGCCGCTTCGGTTTCCGCATCGCCGTCAAACACCGCCATCACTTCGGGGTCGTTGGACTGCAGATTCGTGATTCGGTCGGCCAGCGCCTGCGCCTTTTCCGCCGAGGTTTCCAGCCGGTAGTCGAGATCGGCCAGCCGGGCGGCCGAAAGCTGCTCGACAAAGCCCGAAATGGCCAGCGTCTGCCGCGCGGCCACCCGATAATCGGTGAAGGTTTGCGACACCGCGCTGACCCCGAAATAGGCAAACACCACGATCGCCGCCAAAAGCGCGATCATGGCGCCAAATGATGCGTAGATGCGCTGCGCCACGCTCAGTCTGGACAGCATGATACCGGCCCCCTTTTTCCCTTCTGGGATAAATGCGTAAGGGCAGTAAGAAGGGATGCGGTTAACGAAGGCTCAATTTTGGCTCGAAACTGGCGTTTTCAGAAGCTAAATGCGCCATATGCTCAAATTTTAGGCCGCCCCAGGCGCGCCAAGGCAAAATTGGCGAACGTGCATACACGCCCGCGTGCCATTTTGCGGCGGGTCACAAAAACAAAAGGCGGCCTTTCGGCCACCTTTGCATGTGTGTACGGCAGATCGGGCGATGGGCTCAGCGCGGAGCGAGCACCATGACCATCTGGCGCCCTTCGGCGCGCGGGTTGGATTCGACCTTGGTGATCTCCTCGAACTGGTCCTTGACCTTGTGGAGCAGCTCGAGCCCGATGTTCTGGTGGGCCATTTCACGGCCACGGAACCGCATGGTCACCTTCACCTTGTCGCCTTCGCCGATGAACTTTTCCAGCGCACGCATTTTGACGTCATAGTCATGCGTATCGATGTTGGGCCGGAGTTTGATCTCCTTGACCTCGATCACCTTCTGCTTCTTGCGGGCCTCGGCGGCCTTTTTCTGGGCGGCGTATTTGAACTTGCCCAGATCGAGAATCTTGCACACCGGCGGGGCCGAATTGGGTGAGATCTCGACCAAGTCCATCCCCGCTTCCATGGCCATGGCAATGGCTTCGCTTGTCCGCACGACGCCGACATTGGTGCCTTCTGCGTTGATAAGCTGGATTTCGGGGACGTTGATTTCATTGTTGGAGCGCGGCCCATCCTTTTGGGGCTGCACGGGTCTCATCGGACGACGAATGGCTGAATTTCCTTTCAGTGGTTTCCCATAGCTGCGCTCGCCTGCTCATGGCTGGCGCAACGCGCCTAAAATCTTGGCAAACGGGCATAAAGTCAACAGGCAAAGCGGCAGCGACCGCCCGCAGGCTTCTCCGGGTTGCGTGCGAAGCAAGCAGGGAGCGCCTTGTGATCTCATGGCCCAGCGGTTACACCCCCGATATGGTGCCAAAGCCGGAAAATGCAATGATCGAGAAAACCGCGACCCTCACCGTGGGACAGAGCGACTCGGCGCGAGACATCGCCACCCTGCGCCGCCCCGGCAATGCACCCGGCCTGTTCTGGCTGGGCGGGTTCCGCTCCGACATGATGGGCTCCAAGGCCCAGGCGCTCGATGCTCTCGGCGTGCAAAGGGGCCTCGCCGTCACCCGGTTCGATTATTCCGGCCACGGGCAATCGGGCGGTGATTTTCTTGACGGCACCATTTCGCGCTGGCTCGAAGAGGCCCTTGCCGTGTTCGAGACCACCGAGGGCCCCCAGATCGTCGTCGGCTCGTCGATGGGCGGCTGGCTGGCACTGCTCGTCAATCGCGCCCTGCGCCAGCGGGGCGATGAACGGGTGCTGGCCATGGTGCTGATCGCCCCGGCCGCCGACATGACGCGCGATCTTATGCGCGAGACCTTCACCGATGCCGAACTGCTCGATCTTTGGGAAAAGGGCAGGGTGGAACAGCCCTCCGATTATTCGGACGAGCCCTATATCCTCACCCGCGCGCTGATCGAGGACGGAGAAAACCATCTCCTGTTCGGCGCGCCCATCCGCACCCATTGCCCCGTGGCCATCCTGCAGGGCGGCAACGACACCGACGTGCCTCCTGCCCATGCGCTCAAGCTGGTCAGCCACCTCGTCTCCGATCCGGTCACCTTCACCCTCATCCCCGATGGCGATCATCGCCTCTCGCGCGACAGCGATCTCGATCTGCTGCGTCAGACCATCGAGCGGTTGCTTTAATCGCCAAGCCGATCCTCGAGGATTGTTCCCAGCATTGCGGCTTCCTTTGCCACCTCGCGCGCAAAATCGCGCACCATCTCGCGCTCGAAAGCCGATTTCGACAGCGCCACGATGGCAATGTCGCGATGCAGCGGATTGAAATCGCGCGGCCTGATCTCGACCAGTTCGCCCCGCTCGATTTCCTGGCGGACCGTCGAGCGCACAAAAAATCCCAGCCCCTCTCCGGCAAGCGCCAGCCGCCGCGCCGGACCGGTGGGAATCTCCACGCTCGTCTGGGCTCGCCGCACCAACGCCGTGGCGCCCTCGGGGTCCACCTGCCACCAGCGCAGCGAAATCACCCTTGGCACCAGCTCCAGCACATCGGTCAGGCTCGGATTGGGCTCGAGCTGCGCCGCCAGATGCGGTGCCAGCACCAATGGCACCGGCTCGCGCATCACCACGATCGGGTAGATCTCGGGCACCAGCGGGTCGAGATTGGGCCAGGCGATGATCCCCAACTCCGCCACCCGGTCATGCAGCATGGCGGTGACGTGGTTGTGGTGTCCCTCGCGCACGATGACATCGACCTCCCGGTGCCGTTCCTGAAAACGCAACAGGCTTTCCGAAATCAGCGGCGTCACCATCGAGCGCAGCGAGGCCACGGTGATCCGCCCGCGCTCGACGCGCCGCAAAGCCTCGCGACCCTCCTCCACGGCACTGAGAATGCGCCGCGCATAGGGCAGAAAGGTCATGCCCTGATCGGTGAGTGCCACCTTGCGCCCGCGTGTAAAAAGCTGCACACCGAGGAAATCTTCGAGCACCCGCACGCGCATCGAAACCGTGGCCTGCGTGACATTGAGCCGGGCTGCGGCCTTGGTGAAGCTCAGGTCGCGCGCGATCCGGTCGAAGGTGCGGAGTTGATCGATATCCATAAGGAATTTCTATTGATCGAATTGATACTTCTGTAACATATCACTTTATCATCAGTCATTCCGATTTGAACAGGTGCAATCCTTGCAATGAATATTCGCCCCGCCACCGACAGCGATCTGCCCCAGATCCTCGATATCCACAATGACGCCATCCGCAGGCTCGATGCCATCTGGAGCGAGGCCGAGGAAACCCTGGCCGATCGCAAGGCGTGGCTCGATGAACGCAACGCCAATGGCTTTACCGTTCTTGTCGCCGAAGAGGACGGTCATGTTCTCGGTCACGGCAGCTACGGCACCTATCGTTCGCGTTCGGGCTACAGAAAGACCGTCGAACACTCGATCTATCTGCGCGACGAGGCGCAGGGCAGGGGCGTAGGCTCGGCATTGATGGCAGCGCTGATCGATGACGCCAAAGCCAAGGGCTTTCACCTCATGGTCGGCGTGATCGATTCAAAAAACGAAAGCTCGATCCGTTTTCACGTCCGGCACGGTTTTGAGATGCTCGGCGTTCTGCCCCAATCGGGCTTCAAACACGGCCGCTGGCTCGATCAGGTCAATATGTACCTGATCCTCAACGACGACCCCGCCCCGCCGCGTGGCTACTGAACGTGTGAAAGAATGTTGATGAGCTTGCCGAACGGATCGCGCACGTAAAAGCGCCGCACGCCCCAGGGCTCATCCGCCGGGCCGTATTCGATGCCAATGCCCATGGCCCGTGCTTTTTCCAGCACCGCATCGACATCGTCGACTTCGATGGATATGTCGGGCACCGGCGTGCCCGACCCGCCCTCCGACATGATGCTCATCTGAACCGACATCTGCCCATCGGCGCCATAGGTGCGGATCCAGCCCATGTCCATCACAATGTCCAGCCCGAGCAGCTCGCCATAGAACCGCGCGGCCTTTTCAGGCGAGCCTTCGATATTGGCAACGATCCGTTTGACCGCCATCTCTATCCCTTTCGGTTTCGGGCCCGATCCGCCTCGCGCCGCGCCGTGTTGGCCAGCCGCCGTTCCTCTGCGGCCTTTCTGACGTCTGCGCCGATATGGGCCTCCCCGCGCGCCGCAGCCAACTCGATCTGTCTTTGCCGCTCGGCCGCAGCCGCACGCTTGGAAGCATTCTCCTCACCGGCGCAATGGTGGCACTGCACCCCTTCGATGAACGCTTCGCGCTCCCGGTCGGCCGGAGTCAAGGGCTGCCGGCAGGCTCTGCACAATTGCGCGTCGCCGATTTCCAGCCCATGGCGCACAGACACCCGCTCGTCGAAAACGAAGCACTCCCCATCCCAAAGGCTTTTGTCCTGGGGCACCTTCTCGAGATAATTGAGGATGCCGCCCTTGAGGTGAAACACCTCCTCAAACCCTTGCGCCAGCATGTAAGACGAGGCTTTCTCGCACCGTATGCCTCCGGTGCAGAACATGGCGACTTTCTTGTGCTTTTGCGGGTCCAGCTCGGACGCGACGTAGTCCTTGAACTCGGTAAAACTCGATGTATGCGGGTCTTGCGCCTTCCGGAATGTCCCCAGCGCCACTTCGTAATCATTGCGCGTGTCGATGACCACCACATCGTCCTGGTCGATCAGATCGTTCCAGTCCTCAGGATCGACATAGGTCCCCACCTGCCGCCCCGGATTGGCCTCGGGGGCCCGAAGCGTCACGATCTCCGGCTTCAGCCGCACCTTCATGCGATAGAAGGGCTGGCTGTCGGCGAATGAATATTTGATCTCGGCCCCCCGAAACCGCCCTCCGAAAACATTGCCGTCACTCAGCCACCCCACCAGCTCATCGATCGCCCCGGGCGTCCCTGCCACGGTCCCATTGATCCCCTCGGGCGCCACAAGCAACGTCCCCCTGATCCCCCGCCCACAACAAAACTCCGCCAGCGGTGCCTTGAGGGATTCAAAGTCCGGCTGATCGACGAATTTATAGATCGCGAGGATTTTGATGGGATGGCTCACCGAGTGTTCCTAGGTCTTTCAGCGCTTGTCGGAAACGGTGATCGCACGGCGCTCGAGCGCGAGCACGTATCCGGTCATCAGCACCATCAGCGTCATTTGCGGCAACAATCCGATAATTGCATTGGTCAGCCCCAGAACGCCGTTGCCCACGGAAACCATCAATGCCAGCGCAATCAGCGGTCGGTTCTGCCGCGCCAACGGGTTGATCAGCGCAAAAAGTGGCGCACCGACTAGGCCGATATAGGCGATACCGCCCAGCATGCCCCCAACTGCTACGAGGTTGGAAATATCGGAATGCAGATTATCATAGCGTGCGATGGGGGGATAAAGCGCGCCAGCGATCTCCATGAAATTTTCGAACCCATGCCCCCAAAATGGCGAGGTCGTGAACATATGGCCGGCCGCCTGATACATCATCAGCCTGTTGCCGTCCGATTGCATGGTCCTTTCAGACAGAATGCCGCTGAACAAAAGCAGTGCCCGTTGCCCCGCGCCCGAAAGCACGATTGCGGCGAGCCCGACCAAGGGAAAGATCAAGAGCGCCAGAATAAAACGCCGGTCCCGCCAGAAAACGCCGAACGCAATGACAAACATAACCCCATCTGCCAGCAACGGCCCGCGTGAGCCCGAAAGCAGCGCCGTGGCAAAAGCAGCGACCGGCCCGAGAAGAAAGACGTAGCGCAGCCGGTCGGTTTGCCCCACCGCGCCAATAAGGCTCACCATGCCCAGCATGCCAGCCAGGCTAGCATAATGGATTGGGTTGTTTTCTCCCCCGGCCCGGCTAAGGTCCAATGCGAAGATGTCTATGAGGCCAACGGCCAACGCGGCCGATGCACCCAAAAGACAGAACGTCGCGAACTGGCGCGGTGTGACGCTTGCAAGCCCTGCACCCGTCATGGGCACGGCGATAAAAGGAAGCGCCATCGCAAGGGTCGTCCAGTTCCCCGCACTGGCGCCATTGAGCAGGATGGAAAGCACGAGCCCGCCGAATGCCGCGAATACGGCCAGCGCGACGGGAGATTGTAGGTGGCCGCTTCGGACGCAAGGCGCCATGGCCAGCATCGTTGCCAGAGTCAGATACACTGCCGTATAGGCGGCAATTCCGGGAAATACCAACCCTGATACCAAAAGCGTCCCACGTATCGCTTCAAACATCTGCTTGCTCAGTTCCCGTTGGTTTGCCTGGCAAAAGCTGCAAAGGCAGCCGCAAGCCTATCATCGGTTCTCATGCGCCCGACCCGTTTTCCGTCCCCTGTCCGCTCTTCTTTCCAATTGGTATTGATCCCCCTGAAATGAAAAAAGACCGTCTTGTCGTCGTGCTTTCGGGCCGCCGGGGGGGCGCCGTGAATGCGGTGAAGATAAGGATGAACCTCGAGCGATCGAACCCATTCGCGCCGCGGGTCCAAAACCCATTTGGAGGGGGAAAGGCGGTGGCGGAAATCGGCGAGCCGGTGGCGGAATGCGTGATGGCGGGCCGGGGCGTCAGGAGCGCGTGCCGATTCGATCCACCGTCCGCGCATGCGCACAACACCCAGAGCGCTGAGCTCGGCCCGCTCATAAACCGATTGTCCACCGGCCCAGGCCAACTCGTCGATATCGCAATCGAGCAAGCCTTCGGCTCGCATTCCGAACCGGCGCAGGGCCAGATTGGTCATCGATATCTGCAAAAAGCGCGGATAGAACTTGGTGACCAATACCGAGGTATCGATGGGTCCGAACTTGTGCGGTACATCTATAACGATCACGGTCTTGAGCCCTTCGACTGCGGCCAGCGTGGCTTCGAGCTTATCGATCGTGTATTCGGTCGACCCATTATCGAACAGGATCACCGTATCGGTGCCGTGCAGGCTCGCATGCCAGTTTGCCCAGTCGGCAACCCATTCGAGCCGGTTGTTCTTGTTGATCGTAAACAGAATACGCGCGCCGGAAAGCGAAGCGGAAAAATTGGGCTGGATGGCCAGATCGAATATTTCCCCGAAGGCTTCGACCCGCACCGCACTGGCATCGTCCGGCACATCGGCCAGCCGGGTCAGCATTGTCGAGCGTGAAAGGAACAACTCGGCCCCAAGCGCCGCCCCTGAAGGAAGAGCGCTGTAGCGGGCCGCTTCAAGGCCCGCGCGCAGGTTGAGCGGTGTAGGCCCGACCAATAGCACATCTCTGCCGTTCTCCGCCCGGAACGCATCATAATAGAGCGCCCGGTCTTCGAACGCCGTCCAGAAGGCGGCCGGCCGCGGCCGCCGGGGCGAACGCGGCAAACGCTTTACGGGATTGTCCGCAGACAGCGCGGCAAAGCTCAGTTGCACGCGGGCAATCTGCGCTCCGGCCCGGCGGAGGGCCACATTATCCACGCAACATGCCCCCAGTCGCCTTTTCCACAGCTGCCACGATCTTTCCCGACACCGCTTCGATCTCCTCGTCGGTCAGCGTTTTGTCCTTTGGCTGCAAGGTAACCTCGATAGCCACCGATTTGTTGCCTTCGCCTACATGCGCGCCGGAGAAAACGTCGAAAATCGTCACCTCGGTAACGAGGGTCTTGTCGGCACCCTTCGCGGCCCGCAGGATATTGGCGGCCTCGACGTCTGTTTCCACGACAAAGGCGAAATCGCGCCTGACCGGCTGCAGCGTGGAAAGCGCCAGCGCCGGCTTGGCCCTGGTCGCCTTTTTCCGCGGCTCGGGCAGCGCATCGAGATCGATCTCGAAGGCCGCGACCGGTCCATCGAGGTCGAACTTTTCCGCCATGGACGGATGCAGTTCCCCAAACCAGCCAAGGATCAGCTTGGGTCCGAGCTGGATGCGCCCGCCCCGCCCCGGATGGCTCCAGGACGCCGGCTCGGCCACCACCTGTACCTTGTCGATATCGACACCCAGAGCATCGAGCGCCGCGCCGATATCGGCCTTGGCGTCGTAAACCCCGACCTTTTCGGCACGGCCCTGCCAGTGCCGTCCGGCCCCGGTAAACCGGGAGGTGCCGGTCCTGATGCCGGTGGCGTGGGTGCGCTGGCCCTCGGGCGCATCGGAGAAAAACACCTGCCCCACTTCATAGAGCGCCACATCGTCGAACCCGCGATTGCCGTTGCGCGCCGCGCCCGACAGCAGGCCCGGCAACAGCGAGGGCCGCATGTCGGTCATGTCCGAAGCAATGGCATTGGCCAGTCGCAACTGGGGGGAGCCCCCGCCAAACGCCTCGGCGAGGTCGGTGGAAATGAACGACCATGTCATGGCCTCGTCCATGCCACGCGCCGCCAGCGCCCGCCGCACGATACGGCGCCGGTTCTGGATTGGGGTCAGCATTTTCGGGGCCACGCCCGAAAGCCGCGGCAGCGGCTCGACCGGCACGCGGTCAACACCGACAATGCGCATCACTTCCTCGACCAGATCGGCCTTCATGGTGACATCGGGGCGCCAGGAAGGCACCGCCACCTTGACGATATCACCCGATCCCGAAACCCAGAATCCCAGCCGGGTCAGGATGGCCTTGACCTCGCCGAACGGCACTTTGAGCCCGGTCAGGCGCTCGATTTCGCTCAACGGGAAATCGATCACCGTCTCGGGCGAACCCACATGCCCTCCAATCACCGTTTCGGCGGGTTCGCCGCCGCACAATTCCATAACCAGCCGTGTGGCCAGCTCGATTCCCGGCATGACGCTTTCGGGGTCCACGGTGCGCTCGAACCGGTAGCGCGCGTCCGAATTGATTCCGGTCTTGCGGCCGGTAGCGGCAATTGCCGTCGGCTCGAACCAGGCGCATTCAATGAACACATTGGTGGTCTGTTCGCTCGAGCCGCTCTCTTCGCCGCCGATGATGCCACCAAGCCCGAGAACCTTCTGGTCGTCGGCGATCACGCACATGGTTTCGTCAACGGCATAGGTCTTGCCATCGAGCGCTTCAAAGCTTTCTCCGGTCCGGCCCATGCGCGCGCCGATGTTGCCTGTCAGCTTGTCGGCGTCATAGACATGCAGGGGGCGCGCCCGGTCGAGCGAAACGTAATTGGTGATATCGACAAGTGCGTTGATGGGACGCAGTCCCACGGCGCGCAGCCGCTCCTGCATCCATTGCGGGGAAGGGCCGTTTGTAACGTTTCGGATCAGGCGGCCGGCAAACATCTTGCAGATGTCGCCATCCACGCTCACCGCAATGGGCGATGCCCCAGCGCTTGCCGGAATTGGCTTGATGGCGGGATCCTTGAAATCGCCCACACCCGCTGCCGCCAGGTCGCGTGCAATGCCGCGCACTCCGGCGCAGTCGCCCCGGTTCGGGGTCAGCCCGATATCGATGACCACCTCGTTGATCCCCGCATAATCGGGGTAGGGCACGCCAATCGGCGCGTCCTCGGGCAACTCGATGATCCCGTCATGATCGTCGGACAGTTCCAGCTCGGCATTCGAGCACAGCATGCCGTTGGACACCTGTCCGCGGATATTGCCCTTGCCAATGGTGATGTCCTTGCCGGGGATATAGGTGCCCGCAAAGGCAAAGACCGATTTCATCCCCGTACGGGCATTGGGCGCCCCGCACACAACGTCGATCAACTCGCCGGTTCCCGCATCCACCTTGCACACCCGCAGCTTGTCGGCATTGGGGTGCTGCTCGGCCGAGACCACATGGGCCGTCACAAAGCTTCTCAGCGCCGCGCCGGTATCGGTCACCTCCTCGACTTCGAGACCCACCATGGTCAGCGTGTCGATGATTTCGGCATTGGGAGCGGTGGTCTCGAGGTGATCCTTGAGCCAGGACAGCGTGAACTTCATTTGTCTTCTACCTTAAAATCCTGCTCAAAAACTCAGCTCGACAATCCACCGAACAGCGTCGGCAGATCGAGCGGCCGAAACCCGTAATGGTCGATCCAGCGCTTGTCGGCGTCAAAGAACGCGCGCAGATCGGCCATGCCGTATTTGAGCATGGCGAGCCGGTCGATTCCCATACCCCAGGCAAAGCCCTGATAGACATCGGGGTCCAGCCCACCGGCTTCGATCACATTGGGATGCACCATGCCGCAGCCTAAAATTTCCAGCCAGTCATTGCCCTGCCCGATTTTCACCTCGTTGCCCGAGCGGTCGCATTGCACGTCCACTTCCATGGACGGCTCGGTAAAGGGGAAAAAGCTCGGGCGAAACCGGGTCGTAACGCTCTCGACCTCAAAAAACGCCTTGAGGAATTCTTCGAGTACCCAGCGCAGCTGCCCGATATGGCTCTGCTTGTCGATGACCAGCCCCTCGACCTGATGAAACATCGGCGTGTGGGTCTGGTCGGAGTCGTTGCGATAGGTGCGGCCGGGAATGACGATGCGGATCGGGGGCTCGCTCTGTTCCATGGTGCGCACCTGCACCGGCGAGGTGTGGGTACGCAAAAGCTTGCGGTTGCCCTCGGCATCGGGCTCGAAAAAGAACGTATCGTGCATTTCGCGCGCCGGATGGCCCTCGGGAAAATTGAGCGCGGTGAAATTATAGTAATCGGTTTCGACGTCCGGCCCTTCGGCGATCGCAAACCCCATGTCCGAAAAGATCGCGGTGATCTCGTCGATCACCTGGCTCACCGGGTGGACGCGTCCGATGGCGGTGGGGGCCGGACGCAGCGGCAAGGTCACGTCGAGCTTTTCGGTCTTGAGGCGCATCTCGAGCGCCGCCGCCGCCAGCGCCTCGCGCCTTGCCTCAATGGCAGCCCCGATTTCGGCTTTGAGCCCGTTGATCGCGGGGCCCTTCTCCTTGCGGTCCTCGGGGGTCATTTTTCCCAGCGTGGCAAGCAGCGCCGAGATCGACCCCTTCTTGCCCAGGCTTGAAACGCGCACCACTTCGAGCGCGGCTTCGTCCTGCGCCTCGGCGATGGCGGCATGGATCGATTGGCTGAGGTCGGCGATCTCGTCGGACATGATGTTCTCTAACATGGGAAACTTTTTACGCGGGCGAAGCGGTAGCAAACGAAAAAGCCTCGCGCCACCCCAAAAGGGGCAGCGCAAGGCTTTCAAATTCGGCCTCAGCAGGCTGGAGCGTTGTCAGAAAGTGGGAACCGGTTTTTCGGTTCGACAACGCGATCCATAAAGGCTGGAGGAGTCGCAGATGCCTTTTAGGCGGAAATGCGCTCGTGTGTGGTCGCTTCGACGTCGCCCAGATAGGCGAGGGCTTCCTTGGCCTTGACAACCAGCGCTTCGAAAGCGGCCGGTTCGCGCACTGCCAGATCGGCAAGGACCTTGCGGTCCACAGCAACCTCAGCCTTGCTGAGGCCGTCGATAAATCGACCATAGGTCAACCCATGGCTGCGCACGGCGGCGTTGATGCGCTGGATCCACAGGGCGCGGAAATTGCGCTTTTTCTGCTTGCGGTCGCGATAGGCGTACTGACCGGCCTTCTCGACGGCCTGTACGGCGGAGCGGTAATTGGTGGACCGGCGACCGTAATAGCCTTTGGCGGCCTTGATCACCTTCTTGTGGCGGGCGTGGGCGGTAACGCCTCTTTTAACGCGGGACATATCTCAATTCCTCAAATCTGACGTGAACGCTCTAGCGGGCGGCCGCTTAGCGGTCGTACGGCATGTACTTCTTGACAATCCTGGCATCTGGCTCGGACATGACCGAGGTGCCGCGATTGGAGCGGATGTACTTGGCGTTGTGGCTGATAAGGCGGTGGCGCTTGCCGGCGGGGCCAGCCATGACCTTGCCGGTGGCAGTCACCTTGAAGCGCTTCTTGGCGCCAGACTTGGTCTTCATCTTGGGCATTTTGCGGGTCCTTTTTGATCTTGATGGATGCCCTGATGGTCCGGGCTTCCGCTTTCATGAACCGCCACGGCATGCCTTTTGGCCGGACGGTCCGTACAATAGAAACCTGCGGCGGACCCATTGGGCCAACCGGAGACGGCGCGTTATAGGGAGATTGGCCGCCGAGCGCAAGGGGGATATCCGCTCATGTCTGCGCCACTTTAACAGCTTCCAAAGTGAGCCCGTTTCGCTAAAGTCCCCCAATGATTGAAGTCACCCGCCGCCGATTCCTCACCCTTTCCGCATCCGGCGGCGCCGCATTCGTTTTGGCCGCCTGTTCCTCGGGCGCCGTCATCATGACCACCGAGCGGGCCGCCCCTGTGTCCTCGGTCTCGATTGCCGAAGCCACCCTCAAGCTCAACGCCATGCGGGCCGAGCGCGACCTGCCCCTGCTCACCCATAACGCCACCCTGCAAAAAGTCGCCGAAGAGCAGGCCCGCCTGATGGCCGAAAATTCGCTCGTGGCGCACACCGCCGCCCCCGAACAGACCCTTCACACCCGCCTGCGCCGCATGGGCTTTGGCGGTGGGGCAGGGGAAAACCTCGCCGGCGGCTCACCCAATCTCGACGCGACCATCGACGGCTGGCTCAAATCGCCCTCGCACCACAAGACCATGGTCAACCCCGATTACGTCCAGTTCGGCATCGCCATCGAGCGCGGCCCGGCCACGACGTATAATACCTACGGCACCTATTGGGCGCTGCTCATGGGCGTCCGCTCCCCCGCCGGCCGTCCCTGATCGCCACGAAGCTTGCCCGTTCGGCATAATCGCGCGAAAGTCCGCCCAACCAGAATCGTAAAGGCGCGTCACCGCGCCCCGGGGAGCCCTAAATGCATCTCGTCCTCGTCGACGGCTCGTCCTTCATTTTCCGCGCCTATCACGCGCTGCCGCCTTTGACGCGCAAGTCTGATGGCCTGCCGGTCGGCGCCGTCTCGGGCTTTTGCAACATGCTCTATAAGCTCACCGAGGATCTAAAGGGCGAAAACGAGCCCACCCATTTCGCGGTGATCTTCGATTATTCCGGCAAGAGCTTCCGCAACGATCTTTACGATCAGTACAAGGCCCATCGCCCCGAAGCGCCCGAAGACCTGATCCCCCAGTTCCCGCTCACCCGCGCCGCCACCCGCGCCTTCTGCCTGCCCTCGATCGAACAGGAAGGCTTCGAGGCCGACGATATCATCGCAACTTACGCCTGCCAGTTCCGCGACGCCGGTGGCAAGGTCACCATCGTCTCCTCGGACAAGGATCTGATGCAGCTTGTCGGCCCCAACGTCACCATGCTCGACACCATCGCCCGTCCCGGCCAGCCGCCCCTGCGCTGGATCGGCCCGGACGAGGTCGTCAAGAAATTCGGCGTCACCCCCGACAAGGTGGTCGACGTACAGGCCCTGTGCGGCGATCCGGTCGATAACGTCCCCGGCATTCCCGGCATCGGCATCAAGACCGCCGCCCTGCTCATCAATGAATATGGCGACGTCGAAACCCTTCTCGCCCGTGCGTCCGAGATCAAGCAGCAAAAGCGCCGCGAATCGATCATCGAAAACGCCGAACTGGCCCGCATTTCCAAAAAGCTCGTCGCGCTCGATTGCAACACGCCGGTCGAACTCCCCTTCGACGCCCTGGCCCGTGAACCGCTTGAGGCCAAAACGCTGATCCCGTTCCTGAAGGCCATGGAGTTCACCTCCATCACCCGCCGCATCGCCGCGCTGCTCGAGGTCGACCCCGACGATTTCGAGCCCGATCCCGAACTGGCGGTCAAGGGCGCCTCGATCCCCGGCGCCGTCGATGTCTCCGATGGCCCGGCCCCCGCCTCGGGCGTGGCCGGCCCCGACGCCCACGCCGAAAAAGTGCTGGAGGCCATCCGCGCCATCCCCTGCAATCTCGACGATTACGAGATCGTCCGCGATGAAACCGCCCTTGCCGCCTGGGTCGCCGATATCATCGCCACCGGCTACGTCGCCGTCGATACCGAAACCACCGGGCTCGACAATCAGGCCGCCGACCTGGTCGGCATCTGCCTCTCCACGCGCCCCGGCAAGGCGTGCTATATCCCCCTCGGCCACACCACCGGCAATGATGACATGTTCGGCGGCGGCCGCGCCGAGGGCCAGATGGATATGCGCCTCGCCCTCGACATGCTGCGCCCGGTGCTGCAAGACCCGGCAATCCTCAAGATCGGCCAGAACGTCAAATACGACATGGGCATTTTTGCCCGCTATGCCATCACCATGGCCCCCATCGACGATACGCTCCTGATGAGCTACGCGCTCGATGGCGCCCGCAACAACGGCATGGATGCGCTCGCCCTGCGCTGGCTCGATCACACCTGCCTCAAATTCACCGACCTCGCTGGCACCGGCAAGAACCAGCTCACTTTCGACAAACTCGAAATCGAGCCCGCCGCCAAATACGCCGCCGAAGACGCCGATATCACCCTGCGCCTCTGGCATATTCTCAAACCCCGCCTCGTCGCCCAAGGCGTCACCACCGTTTACGAAACCCTCGACCGCCCATTGACCCCGGTCCTCGCCCGCATGGAAGCGCGCGGCGTTTCGGTCGATCGCCAGATCCTGTCGCGCCTGTCGGGCGATTTCGCCCAGCGCGCCGCCGCGTTAGAGGAAACCGCCCACGCTCTGGCCGGCGAAAAGTTCAATCTCGGCTCCCCCAAGCAATTGGGCGATATCCTGTTCGGCAAGATGGGGCTCGAAGGCGGCACCAAAACCAAGACCGGCGCCTGGGCCACCGGCGCCTCGGTGCTCGACGATCTGGCCGCCCAAGAGGTGCCGCTGGCCCAGACCATTCTCGATTGGCGCGGCGTCACCAAGCTGCGCTCGACCTACACCGACGCGTTGCCCACCTATATCAATGCGCGCACCAACCGCGTCCACACCTCCTACAATCAGGCCTCGGTCGCCACAGGGCGCCTCTCGTCCAACGAACCGAACCTGCAAAATATCCCCATCCGCACCGAGGATGGCCGCAAGATCCGCACAGCCTTCGTCGCCGCGCCGGGCAATCTTTTGATTTCCGCCGATTATTCCCAGATCGAGCTGCGCGTTCTCGCCCACATCGCCGATATCGATGCGCTAAAGGATGCCTTCGAGGAAGGTCTGGACATTCACGCCATGACGGCGTCCGAAATGTTCAATGTGCCCATCAAGGACATGGACCCCATGGTCCGCCGCCGCGCCAAGGCGATTAATTTCGGCATCATCTACGGCATTTCCGCCTTTGGCCTCGCCAACCAACTCGGCATCGCCCGCTCGGAAGCGGGGGAGTACATAAAAACCTATTTCGCCCGCTTCCCCGGCATTCAGGATTACATGGCCGAACAGCGCCGCATCGTGAAGGCCCAGGGGTACGTGTCGACCATTTTCGGCCGCAAGATCCCGTTCGAAAACGTCAACACCAAGAACCCGTCGGAACGCGCCTTCATCGAACGCGCCTCGATCAACGCCCCAATTCAGGGGAGCGCCGCCGATATCATCCGCCGCGCCATGATCCGCATGGAACGCATTTTAACTGAAGAGAACGTTCCCGCCGATATGCTCTTGCAGGTCCACGACGAATTGATTTTCGAGGCCCCCGCCGACAAGGCCGAACAGGCGATTCCGATCATCAAGCGGGTGATGGAGGGGGCTGCGGAACCGGCGCTGCGGCTGTCAGTGCCGTTGCAGGTGGATGCGAAGGCTGCGGAGAATTGGGAAGCGGCGCATTAGGGGAGGCTAGCAAATATGACCTATGCGCGCCGCTTAGCGTGAGAAATTTGATAGTCTACGCCTGTCATTCGAAAGCGCCACTTTAGCATATGGCTACTTACGCCATACCTCTGGCTAATCTCACTATCGGACATAGCATGATATCTGACATGCAATAGCGCCGGGCGTGGCAGCAGCAGGGTGCCTCCCAACCAGTTTGCCTCATCTTCCTGTTCTTGGTCATACGTCGTGGGCATCAAATACCCTTCTTCCGACAACCCTGCAGACGTTAGTTCATGACCGAGGATAATGTGCGAAAGCTCATGCATAATCATGCTGTTGACGCGATCAGGGGATTGCGACGAGTTGTAAACGACAAGGAAATTGTCTTTCAGGCGAAGTGTAAGCGCGAGCCATTCATCATTTGCAACAACCGCCAGCTGATTTAGATGTTCGGCGGACAGACCGGCAATTTCTCTTTCCCGCCAAATCGTGACTTTTTGCTGCTCGGCGAGCGCAAATGCGCTGAGGGGCATATGCGGCGCTAGACCGAGGGATTTTCGCACCTCTGCCGACCGCCGTTCGCATTGCGACTTAAATCCGCGCTTCACGAGTTGTCGTGCCCTTCGGCATCAATCTTCTCGGCAAACTGCTTGCTTGCAAGTTCGATAAGAACAGCGAGCGACTTTGCCGTTGCGGCAGATACGGCCTGCTGTTTCTTGAAGGCAATTTGCAATCCACCGATGCCGGTAAATTGGGCCGGATCTTCTTCGATCCATTCGCAGACCTTTTGCAGTGTTCCAACGTCTGGGACGTGTCCCCGTTCGATACGCGAAAGCGTGGTGGGACTTACACCTACTTCTGCCGCGGCCGCACGGATTCCCATGCTGCCCCGCTTTCTTGCCACGAGCGCGCCCAGTTGATCTATGCGCATTAGCTCTCCATGTGTGCCGGTAGTTGATATTAGTGTGCCACAGACTGGACAGTCTGATGGAATCAGGGCATCGTACCAGCCTGTGAAACACTTCCAGTGAATCACAGGCCGATTCCGGCAGTCAAGCGATACGAACGAAGGAGGCAACTTTGCCGCAATACTATGTCAACGATAGGCCACAAGACGACAGTGGCGATCATGAAGTCCATAAAGAGGGGTGTTTCTGGTTGGCTCAGGCTAACAGCGTGACTTCTCTCGGAAGCCATTCAGGTTGCGCAACAGCTGTTGCGGCCGCGAAGCGCATTTATTCCGATTCAAACGGGTGCGCGACTTGCAGCTCTGAATGCCACACTAGTTAGCAGGATCGAAAATGGCTAGAAGTCGAAATAGCGAAGTAACCAGCGCAAGGGCCGCTTCGGCGGCCTCTCGGGTGCTCAGAAATCCGAGGTCAAGTAGGGCAGCGAAGACGGCAGCTGCTTCCGCCCTCACCCAGCGTCCCAATAGAAGGCGTTGAGCCTGAATTAAGGACCCGCACCCCTCCCGTGCGGGTCCTGCAAAAAAGGACCCATGAACCACTTCCTCACCGCCCAAGCCCCCATCTCCGAAACCGCCCTCGCCGAACGCCGCGCCGGCCACAAGCGCACCCATTGGATGTGGTTCTGCCCGCGCGCATAGCGTTTGCCCCTTCGGGTCAGGCTCTCGGCTCCATCACCAAACACTCACCCACCCCCATCGTCATCCTCGGGCTTGACCCGGGGATCCGCTGCATTTGGCAGCCGGTGAAGGGGTTGGTGATCAATGAAGCGCGGCGGACCCCCATTTCTGCTGGGCGTGCGGACGCCGTGCAGATCCCCGGGTCAAGCCCGAGGATGACGCGGGGTGAGATGCTGGAGAGGGCGCAATCCCACCCACCTATGCATCCGCATAAGCGGGGAGCCCTCACGCCCCCGAATGCGCCGCCATCCCCTCAACGGTGTCCATGGCGCCCTTGTCGTCCCCCAGCGTTCCGACCACCGAAAACGATCCGTCGGTTTCCAGCACCACGGCCTCCACATCGCCCAGCGACCCCGCCCCGCTCGCCCGCATGGCTGCCAGAATTTCCGCGCGCGTGACCCGCTCGCGCTTGAGATGCCGGTCCAGATACCGCCCCTTGAAATACAAAAGGCTCGGCTCGGCCTTGACGAACCCCTGAACGGCCTCGGACCGCACCGAGAGGAACGTCACCCCATATTGCAGCGCGCACAAAAGGACGAACGCCAAGAGCCCTTCCGAGAGCGAAACGTCCTGGCTCAGGATCGCCGAAGACAGGGTCGACCCCAGCGCCACGGTGATCACCAGGTCGAACGCGTTCATTTTCGAAAGCGTGCGCTTGCCCGTGGCCCGCAGGATCACCACCAGCCCCACATAGGACAGCACCCCGATCACCACCAGCCGCACCAGATCGTCCCATCCATCAAAAAACATCACCGCCTCCTTGTGCCTGTCTTCGCCAATGCCGACCGGCCCCTCCCGTTCCCTCCGCTCCCGCCGTTCTCCCGCCCCCCACCCGCGCTGCCCCGGCGCACGCCGGGGCCCATGTGCCTCTCCTCACGCACCGGAGGGGCGGCAAGGCTGCTGGGTCCCCGATCAGGTCCGGGACAGCGATGGGGAGGGGTGGAGCCGCACGAGAAACTTTATCCCCGCGTTCTCCCCTTGCCCCATACTCGCTCTCACGAACCCGGTTGATGGACGAAAGCGCGACGAACGTTTGGCGGGTTTGGCTCTGGTTCGGCGGGAGTCGTCCTGCCGGAGGCGAGCGTTCCACTTCCGCGAGGCTGGCTTTAGTTCGGCCCGCAACACCGACAGGGACGAACGTGTCCCTGAGCGAGGGAACGTACAGCCCAAAACCCGGAGCGCATGGGGCGATGGACGCTTCATATACAAACAATACAGTGCGGAGCGTTCATCGCCCCATGCCGTTCATCCCATCATAGCCCGGGGCCATTGGCCGTCGGACGCTTTTGCATGCTTGAACGCAACACCCCATCCGGCGCACCATGCCATCATAGCCCATCCCACCGGACGCCCCATGATCTCCATCGAACCCCTCACGCCAGACGCCTTCGCCCTCTATGGCACCGCGCTCGGTTTCGCCGCCCGCCACACCCCCGACACCGCCTTTTTCTCTCCTGCTTCCGATTTCTGGCACGAGCACGGCTTTGCCTCCGGCGAGGCGGAAACCGAAATCCTCTGGGTGGTCTATCGCAGCCCCGATCCCGCCATTGCCCGGCTCGAAGCCCACACGGCAACCCAACAGGCCCTCGTTCCCCTCACCGGCACCATCGTCCACATCGTCGCCCGCTCCGCCCCCGACGGCACGCCCGACCCGCAAACGCTAAAGGCCTTCGCCATCGCGCCGGGGCAGGGGGTCGTCATGGCCCAGAACTGCTGGCACGCCACCCGCGTCTTCGCCGGCGATGTCACTTGCGCCATGCTCACCCGCGCTTCGACCACAAAAGACCTCGTCGCCCACCTTAAGACCGGCGCCTCGCTCACCGAAAGCCGCTACGCCGATATCGTCCTATCGATCGAAATCGGACAAAACTGATAAATCCAATTGATCGGGATCGATCAAAAACTAAAATTCGACTCATCGCCCATCAAGGCGCTTAACTGAACCCATCAGATTTGGTGATCGCTTCGCCGCGCACCGCAGACGGGAACAGCCCTTGATGGATGATGCCGCCACCCTCCAGCGTTTCGATACCGGCGCCGCCCTGCGCGCCGCCTGCCGCGCCGGATTGTGGGATCGTCCGACCTCCGGGCTGGCGCAGGGCTTCCAGCAGGGCAATATCGTCATCCTGCCCCGCGCCCTGGCCGATGATTTCCTGCGCTATTGCACCCGCAACCCCAAGCCCGCCCCCATTCTCGGCGTCTCCGAACCCGGCGACCCTTCTCTCCCCACCCTCGGCGCCGATATCGACATCCGCACCGACGTCCCCCGCTACCGCGTCTTCCGTGACGGTGAACCCGCCGAAGCCCTCACCGACCTCAACGCCCTCTGGCGCGATGATTTCGTGACCTTCGTTCTTGGCTGCTCGTTTTCCTTCGAAACCGCCCTCCTGCGCGCCGCCATCCCCGTCCGCCACATCGATGCCAGCCGCAACGTGCCCATGTATCGCACCAACATCCAGACCGAGCGTGCCGGCCCCTTCGGCGGCCCCATGGTCGTCTCCATGCGCCCCTTCACCCCCGCCGACGCCATCCGCGCCATCGTCCTCTCGTCCTATCTGCCGCAAGCCCACGGCGCGCCCGTCCACCTCGGCGACGCTGCAGCCATCGGCATCGCCGACATTACGGCCCCCGATTTCGGCGATGCCCCCGATATCCATGATGGCGACGTCCCGGTCTTCTGGGCCTGCGGCGTCACCCCCCAATCGGCCATCCGCCATGCAAGGCCGCCCATCGCCATAACCCATGAACCCGGGCACATGCTCGTCACCGATCTCAGGGCCGATATCGGCTGAGACCGGACATGCAAAAAGACCGCACAAGCGGCATGATCAACCAACGCAAAGGGAACTGAAATGAAAGCGCTAAAACCTCTCCTCCTCGCCTCCATCGCCCTGGCCCCCGCCGCGGCCCTCGCCCAGGACCTGCCTGAAACCACCCTCAACGTGGTCGGCAGCTGGTCCAACCTGCCGCTCTACCAGCAGTTCGAGCGCAGCTTCTGGGAACAAACCGTCCCCGAAGCCTCAGGCGGCGCGATTACCGTCAACATGACCACCTTCGACCAGATGGGCGTTGCCGGTGCCGACGTCTTCCGTATGCTCGGCGATGGCGTTTTCGATATCGGCATGACCGTTGGCGACTATACCGTCGCCGATGCCCCCGAGCTTGAAGGCCTCGATGTCCCCCTCATCGCCACCGATGCCGAAACCGCCTACGCCATGACCGAAGCGGCCAAGCCCATGGTTGCCGAGATCATGGAAACCCGCTTCAATTCCCACATGCTCGCCATCGCCCCCTATCCCCCGCAGATCGTCTTCTGCAACGCCGAGATCAGTGGTCTTGCCGATCTTGAAGGCAAAAAGATCCGTGGCTCTGGCCGCATGACGTCGCTGTTCCTCGAAGCGCTGGGCGCCGAAGGCATCACCATGGCGTTTTCCGAAGTCCCCGGCGCGCTCGAACGCGGCGTCATCGATTGCGCGGTTACCGGTGCGGGTTCGGGCTATGCCTCGGGCTGGTACGAATCATCGACACATCTGGTCAATCTCCCGCTCGGCGGCTGGGACCCGGTCATCACCGCTGTCAATCTCGACGCCTGGAATGCGCTCGACCCCGCCGTCCAGACTTTTCTTGAAGACCAGATCGCAACCGAATTCGAAGAACCCGCCTGGGCCGACGCCGGTGGCGCACTCGACCGCGATATCGCCTGCCTCACCGGCGGCGAATGTGAAGCGGGCGCACCTGCGTCCATGACGCTGGTCGAGCTCTCCGAAGAGGACAAGGCGCAGGCGCTGGCCGTCCTCGAGGATTCGATCCTCCCAGATTGGGCCGAACGCGCCGGCAGCGATTGGGCCACCCGCTGGAACGAGACAGTGGGCGCAGCCCTCAACGTCTCGATCGCCCAGTAAATTGCGAAAAGGGGCGACAAAAATGCCAGACAACGGATCCATGCCAGCCAGGGTGATGCGCCTGGCAGCACTGATGAAAACCCTCAACCGCAGTATCGCGTTGATCTGCGGTGTGGTCCTGCTGGTTGCCGTCGCCCTCATTCTTCTCGAGGTGCTTGGCCGGCGCATATCGCTGTTCAGGATCGGCGGCGCCGATGAGCTTTCCGGCTATGTCATGGCCGGCATTGCCACCTGGGGCTTTGCCTACGCTCTGGTCGAGCGCGCCCATGTGCGCATCGACCTCGTCTATGCCAAGCTGCCTGCCCCCGGGCGGGCGGCTTTCGATATCCTTGCGCTGGCCAGCGTCCTGTTCGTTGCCGCGTTGGTCTCGTTTTATGCCTATGACGTTCTTGCCAAATCGATCGCCCGCGGTTCGCGCTCCAACACACCGTTGGCCATCGAGTTGTGGATACCCCAGATCGTCTGGTTTGCCGGCTGGGCCTGGCTCACCATCACGTCGGCCACGCTGCTCGGTTGCACGCTGATACTTACCCTCGGGCGTCAATGGGGCCTTATCAACGATCTTTCGGGCATCGTGTCCGAGACGGGAGAGGCTTCATGATCTGGTACGTCGCCATCGGCCTTGCCGTCCTTCTCGCGCTGTCCATTCCCGTCGGTGCGGCCCTGTTCCTTCTCGGTTTCGGCCTCGATGCCTTCTTTGCGCCCCTGCCGCTCATTCGCGGTCTGGGCCAGATGGTTTATTCCTCGTCCGACAGCTTCCTTTTGATCGCCATCCCACTCTTTGTCCTGCTGGGTGAAATCCTGGTGCGCGCCGGCATTGCCGAGCGCACCTATGCAACCCTCGATGCCTGGTTTTCCTGGCTGCCCGGCGGGCTGGTCCACGCCAATATCGGCACCGCGACAATGTTTTCGGCAACATCGGGCTCTTCGGTCGCGACCGCGGCGACAGTGGCAACGGTCGCCATGCCGCAGGCCAAAAAGCAGGGTTATGACCAGCGGCTCTTTGCCGGAGCCATCGCCGCGGGCGGTGCGCTGGGCATCCTGCTGCCGCCCTCGATCAATCTGATCGTTTACGGCTTTCTCACCCAGACCTCGGTGCCCCAATTGTTCATGGCCGGCATCGTCCCCGGCCTGCTCATGGCCCTCGGCTTTATGGCCATCACCGCCATCATCTGCTCGATCAGGCCCGATCTCGGTGGCCCCAGCCGGCATTTTACGTGGCGTGAACGGTTCGCCGGCCTGCCCCATCTCATTCCGGTGCTCCTGGTCTTCGCCGTAATTATCGGCTCGATCTATACCGGCTGGGCCACACCCACCGAAGCCGCCGCCGTCGGCGTCGCCATGGCCATGGTCATCGCCGCGTTCTATGGCGCCTTGACCATCGAAAACATGCGCGAGGCGCTGCTGGGCACCATCCGCACCACCTCCATGGTCATGTTTGTGATCGTAGGCGCCTATTTCCTGAACTACGCGCTCGGCGCCACCGGGCTCGGCCGCCAGCTCACCACCTTCCTCGAAGGCATGGGCCTCGGCCCGTACGGCATGCTGCTGGTCATTATTCTGATGTACATCGTCCTGGGCTTTTTCATCGAAACCCTGGCGCTGATGATCGCAACCATCCCCATTGTCGTGCCGATCATCGTGGAGATGGGGTTCGACAAGGTCTGGTTCGGCATCCTTTTGATCGTCCTGATCGAAATGGCGCTGATTACGCCCCCTGTCGGTCTCAACCTTTACGTCGTGCAGGGCGCCCGCAAGGAGGGCCGGCTGGGCGACGTCATGGTCGGCGCCATCCCGTTTGTTTTTGTCATGCTGGTGATGATCGCCCTGCTCGTTGCGTTCCCCGCCATCGCTCTTGTCTTCGCTCCGGCCTGATCGGCCGCAGATTTTTCCAAAGGCGCAATAATGCCCAATACATTGACCTTCGCCGTGGCCGGCGCAGAACCTGTCACCATCACAATAGAACGCGCCATCATTGCCGGCTGGACGGGCCGCAACACCGATGCGGTCAATCATCATATTGCAGAACTGGAAGCCATCGGCGTTCCCCCGCCCAGCGCCGTGCCGCTGTTCTACCGCGTCGCTGCAGGCCTGGTCACCACCGACGAGGCAATGGAAACTGTCGATGCAACCGGTTCGGGCGAAGCCGAGCCGCTGGTGATCGATGACGGAAAAAAGCTCTATCTCGGGCTTGGCTCCGACCACACCGACCGCCAGCTCGAAACCCATTCGGTGGCTCTCTCCAAGCAGATCTGCGCCAAGCCCATGGCCCCCGCACTGTGGGCTTTTGACGAAGTTGTTTCCCACCTCGACCAAATCGCCATCCGATCTTTCATCCGCGACGATGAAAACGCGGCCTGGATCCCCTATCAGGAGGGCACGCTGGCTTCCATCCGCCCGCTCCTCGAATTGATCGATGCCTCGCCCTCTGCCGCATCCCCGTCGCGGTTGGAGCCCGGCACCGCCATGATGTGCGGCACCTTCGCGGTCCTTTCCGGCGGCGTGCGCCCGGCCCGGTTTTTCCGCATGGAAATGACTGATCCCGTGCTGGGCCGCACCATCGAACACTGCTACGAAACAAGGACCCTGCCCGTTATTTCGTAGGAAGCCCGCTATGACCGACATCTCACCGCTGCGCAGCAATTCTGGTGGCATCACCTTCCGCGCCGAGGATCGCGCCCGCCGCGCCATAGACACGGCCATGAACGTGGAGCCGTCAGTCCTGCAAACCATCTTCACCCGGTTCGATGCTGATCGGATCATGTCTGAAGCCAGGGCGCTCGATGGCGACGCCGAGCGCAGGGCAGGGCCTCTGGCCGGCATCATGGTGTCGATCAAGGATCTCTTCGACGAAAAAGGGCAGGTGACCTCGGCCGGCTCAACCATTCTCGCCGATGGCGAACCGGCCAGCCGCGATGCCATCGCCGTCGAGCGCCTGCGGGCTGCCGGGGCCATCGGATGCGGACGCACCGCCATGTCGGAATTTGCCTATTCGGGCGTCGGCCTCAACCCGCACTTTGGCAATCCGGGGAATATCTTCGATCCTGCCCGGATTTCCGGCGGCTCAACCTCTGGCGGTGCATTATCGGTTGCCCTGGGCATCGCCGATGTCGCTCTGGGATCGGATACCGGCGGATCGGTTCGTATTCCCGCAGCGCTCAACGGATTGTGCGGCTTCAAGCCCAGCCAGTCCGCGGTGCCGCTCGATGGTGCGTTCCCGCTGTCCCAGAGCTATGACAGCATTGGCCCGCTGGCCATAACGATCAAACAATGCAGCGCGGCACATGCCATCCTTTCCGCTACTGCCGCATCGCCACAAAACGGCGAAAATCTGCGCATCGGCGTGGCAAACGGCCTTCTGACCGAAGGGCTCGACACCCAGGTCGCCGGCGATTTTCAGCGCGCCATAGAGCGGCTTTCCGCCGCCCGATTTATCCTTTCCGATATCGAGCTGCCCATGCTCGAGGGCTTCGGAAACGTCAACCGCATCATCGTTGCTTCGGAAGCGCATCGCATTCATGCCGACCATCTGGCTCGCATGGAAGCCGAGGGCGATCCCCACGTCCTGCGCCGCATCCGCGCCGCCGAAAGTTTCGCGCCCAACGACGAAGCGGATGCTCGCGCTCAAAGGGCAGCTGCTATCGCCGCGTTTTCGGCGCAGGCGGAAAATTACGATGTGTTTATCGCACCAACGCTGCCGACCGTCGCGCCGTTGATTGCCGATGTGGAGGCCGATTTCGACCGCCTCAACGGCCTGATGCTGCGCAATCCCTCGGCCATCAATTTCCTCGATGGGTGCGCTGCCACGGTGCCCATGCACGCCGACCAGCTCCTCGCCACCGGCCTGATGATTTTTGCGCCCGGCGGGGATGACTGGACGGTTCTGGGTATCGCTGAACACATCCAGACCCTCCTGGCATCATGACAGATTGGGGCCTTTGGGCCGAGTTCTTCATCCGGGCGACAGCAACCGGCTTTGTGGTTGTCTTCATCGCCTGGTCTGCTGCCCGGCTCGGACCGGCCATTGGCGGGGTTTTGGCCGGCTTGCCCATCGTTCTGGCGCCGGGCTTTTTCTTTCTCGTGCGCGATCAACACCCGCTCTTCGTCTCCGACATGGCCGCCGGGACGCTCTTTTCGATGATTGCCACCCAGGGCTTTCTGTTCGCCTATCTCTGGTCGGTGCGTACAGCCGGCCCGCTCGGCGCAACCATTTTGGCCATCGCCGCCTGGTGTGTCTTCGCTGTGCCGCTCTCGCTTGTGCCCCACCATCTCGTCCTGGGTGCTCTGATCTTTGTCGCCGCAACCGTTTTCGCCCGGCTGGTCGGCAAAAATCTTGTTCTCCCGCTTGCCCCCGTTGCAACGCCGACGCGCTGGCCCGCCCTGGTCGCCCGGGGCGTTGCCGCCGGCATTCTCGTGGGTGTTGTAACGCTGCTCTCGCCTGCTCTCGGCCCGGCGCTGGCGGGTGCGCTTCTGGGCTTTCCCATCGGCTTTTGCGTGATCCTGCTCTCGCTCAATCTCGATCACGGCAGCACCATGGCCGGTCGCACGGCCTTTGCCGGTCTCTTGGGCGTCGCAAGCCTGGCAACCTTTAGCGGCGTGCTGTCGGCCACGCTGCTGGTGCTGCCGCCATGGCCTGCCTATCTTTCCGCGCTTGCAGCATCGCTGGTGCTGACCGCTGTGATGACGCAACTGACCCGCCAGCTTGCACTGGGTGCCCGGTTCCGCGCATTGTGAACCCCAGCTGCGAGTTCAAGAAACGGGATGCCGATGGTTGATTTCAAGGGACTGGAAACCTTCGTGTGGGTGGTTTCGCTGGGCAGCTTTCGTGGCGCGGCGCAAAAACTCAACACGACCCAGCCCGCCATCTCCCACCGCATCGCCCAGCTCGAAGAAGAGATCGGCGCCAAACTCCTGACCCGGGAGACCCGCAACATCACGCCAACAGCGCCGGGCCGGCAATTGCTCGCCTATGCTGAAAAGATGATCGCCATGCGTGCCGAAATGCTGGCCGCCCTGCGCGATGCATCGGCCATCCGCGGCGTCATCCGTCTCGGGGTCGCCGAAACCATCGTTCACACATGGCTGCCCCATTTCATCAAGGAGGTCAGCCGCGCCTATCCCCACCTGTCGGTGGAAATCGAGGTCGATATTTCCCCTTCGCTGCGCAACCGCCTTCTGGCCCAGGAAATCGATATCGCCTTCCTGCTCGGTCCTCTAAGCGCCCCGCTGCTGCGCAATCGGCTGCTGTGCGAATATCCTTTGGGCTTTATCGCCAGCCCCGCGCTCAACGTCCCCAACCCGGCCACCGTTTATGATCTTGCCCAATTCCCGCTTATCACCTTCGCGCGCAAGACCCAGCCCTACGAACTGGTCAAATCCCTGTTCAACCGCCCCGATCTTCCTGCCATCAAGCTCCACGCCAGTGCGTCTATGGCGACGGTCGTGCATCTGGCGCTAGAGGGGATCGGGGTCGCGGTCATCCCCTATGAGCTTGTCGAAGCCGAGCTCAACGCCGGCCGGCTCGAACTCATCAGGACCGACATTGCCATGCCGCAACTGACCTTTTGCGCAAGCTGGCTCGAATCCCCCGATACGCTGGCCACCGAACTTGTCGTCGATATCGCCACTCGGGTTACCGCCAACCGCACGGCGTTCGCTCCGGCCTGATAACGCCGATCAGCGCGACCACCCCAGACGTCTGGCGATGTTGATCGCACTTGAGCGCACCAGTTCCTTGAGATCGGGATCGGTCTGCTCGACCTTCTGGTCGGGCACCACAATGGAAATGGTCGCCCGGCAGGTGCCCGCCGTATCGAGGATCGGAGCTGCTATACAGGCAATCGAATAGGCCGACTCCCCGGCTTGTATCGAAAGCCCGGCATCAAGCGCCTGGCGTGATGTGGCCGTGAGAATTTCGATATCGGTTTCGGCCCGGCCGGTTGGTGAGGGGCAACTGGCATGCGAGAAAATCGCGCGCCGCTCGTCCTCGGGAAGATGCCCGACAAGCAAGCGCCCTGACGCCGACCAGTTGAGTGGCGTGCGGCTGCCAACCTGCGAGGCGACCTGGAAATGGTCGGGCCCGTCGACCATCCCCAGCACCACCATGAAATCGCCATCGCGCCCGCATATCTGCACGGTCTCGCCGGAGGCGAGCGCAAGGTCGCTCATTTCGTGATTGGCGGCGGTCAGGAGATCGACGTGGCGGGCATAGGTCAGCCCGTAATGATAGAGCCGGTGCCCGAACCACAACGTCCCATCCTCGAACCGGTCCAGCATGTCCTTTTCGACAAGATCCTCGACCAGCGTATAGACCGTTGAAAGCGGCGCCCCTACGGCGCGGGCGATTTCATAGGCGGTAGCCGGCGCGTCATTGCTCTGGAGGAAATCGAGCACCTGCAGGATGCGGTCGAGCGCACTCGTCCGCGTGCGTTTGGTCTTCACCGCGTCCTTGGATGTTTCCAATGTGCTCATTTGGCGATCCTCCCATGAGTGCCGCGCCGGGTTCAGTTTGCATTATTCTCTCCGGCGCGCAAATACAGCGTCCTCAGTCGGGCCAGTTGAGAATGGCCTTTTCCCGCGCCAGCACGCGCAGCCGCAAATCGGAAACGATCGGCGTGTTGGATTTACGCGCCGCGTCCAGTTCCTCGGTTAGCCGCTCGGCGACGACGAATTCTTCGTCGGGGTGCAGGTTGCAGGGGTCGAGATAGAAGTAATTGTGCTCGACCTCGTGGTCGCGCACGATCACCGGCCTGGCCCCCTGCGCCATCCGGTCGGCAAGATCCCAGGCCGAAATGTTGGCGCCCTCGGGGTCAACCAATACCTTGAGCCGGTCGAGCGGGTTGTCGGTGGGATCGGGGTCGATGATGGCCGTGATGCCGGCGCGACCCTCCAGCGTCGACTGCCAGAGATCGAGCGCCTTTTGCTCACGCGCCCTGATCCCGGCGTGGTCGCGCGTCTCCCAGGCCTCAAGCGCTGCAATAACCCCCGCCACGCCTTCCTTGCCCACCTTCATGCCGCGACCCACGCCTCGGTTCTGCAAATAGCACGCCGCAACGAAATCCTTGTTGCCCGCCACAATCCCCGATGTCGGACCGCCCAGAAACTTGTGTCCAGAATAAAGCACCAGATCGGCCCCAGCGTTCAGGAATTTCTCCAGATCGTATTCGGATGCCGCGTCCACGATCACCGGCACACCCTTTTCATGGGCAACCTCGCAGAACGTTTCGAGCGGAATCTGCCCGTAATCGACAACGTGGTGCGAAATCACATAAACCGCCGCCGCTGTCTTGTCGGTGATGGCTCCGGCCAATTGGTAGGCATGCGCGCTGGTCGCCTGGCCCACCGGCACCACCCTGGCACCGGACAACCGGATGCCCTGTTCCACCGGCGCGCCATAGGAGACCATGTGCCCGGTCTGGATCACGATTTCGTCCTTGAGCCCGCTCGCATCCGGCAGCCTCTCGATGGCGGCCAGATCCTTGCCGGTCATCGCGGCTGCGCAGGCCAGCGTGATGGCTGCAGAACAGGACGCCGTCACGCATCCCGCTTCCGCCCCGGTCAGTCTTGCAATGGTGCGCGAAGCGATGCGCTGCAGATCGGACATTTCGGTCCACTGCGAGAGGACCGCAGCCACGGTCTCGACGGCGTGTGGCACGACGATCGAGGCGCCCAGAGACGTCATGGTCCCCGAACAGTTGATGACGGGGCGCAGGCCAAGCGTTTTGCGGATATCGGTCATTGGGGCGTACTCAATTGTCTATGGCGACGATGGCTTCGATTTCCACCGTGATCGCGTTGGGGAGCGAGGAAAAGCCGACAGCGGAGCGGGCATGGATACCCTTTTCGGCAAATACGGCATTGAACAGGTCCGAGCAGCCATTGATGACCTGGGGGTGCTCGGTAAAATCGGGCGTCGCATTGACCATGCCCAGAACCTTGACGATACGGCGCACTCGGCCCAGATCGCCCAGCGCCTCGGCCATCACGGCAATCAGGTTGAGCCCGGTCAGCTTGGCGTGTTCATAGGCCTCCTCGGTCGAGACGGTATCGCCCACTTTTCCCGAATGCCGCCGGCCATCGGGATAGGTCGGACCCTGGCCCGAGAGATAGAGCATATTGCCTTCGATCACGTGGGTGACGAAGTTGGCGATCGGCGGCGCGGCCGGAGGCAAGCTCAGCCCCAGTGCGGCCAGCCGGTCGTAGGGGCCTTGATCCGCGCGCTTTTTCGCCTCGGAGACAGTCATGGGAAACTCCAGTTAGAATGCGATCGGGAAAAGACTTTTCCGGCGAGATCGCACGACAAAACAAAACTCCTGATGCCCCAAACCCGGTTCGATCGGGCGTGGGCTCTAGGAGGCCTGGGCCAATTCATTGTGGCGGATACAGGCAACGTGGTGGTCACCGCCGAGATGGTCGGTGGGCGGGATGGTCTCGGCACACGCCGCGATGGCATGCGGGCAGCGGGTGCGGAACACGCACCCCGATGGCGGGTTGATCGGGCTGGGGATGTCTCCGGCCAGGGGGACATGCTCGCGCCGCCGCGTCGGATCGGGAATAGGCGCCGTCGCCAGAAGCGCCCTGGTATAGGGATGGCGCGGATCGGCATAGACCGCTCGCGACGGTCCCCTTTCCATGACGCGCCCCAGATACATCACCACAACCTCGTCGCACAGATATTCAACGACCGAAAGATCATGGGCGATGAACAGCAGCGTCAGCCCCAACCGCTTCTGCAGGTCGCTCAGAAGGTTGAGAACCTGCGCCTGCACCGAGACGTCGAGCGCGGAAACCGGCTCGTCGGCCACCACGAATTCAGGCTCCACGGCGAGCGCCCGGGCAATCCCGATGCGCTGGCGCTGGCCGCCGGAGAATTCGTGTGGAAAGCGCTTTCCATGTTCGGGCGCAAGGCCCACAAGCGTCAAAAGCTCTGCAACCCGGTACTTACGTTTTTCACCCTTGGGATAATTGCAGGCATCGAGCGCCTCCCCAAGGATCGCTTCGACCCGCATGCGCGGATTGAGCGAGGAAAACGGGTCCTGGAAAATGATCTGCATGCGCTGGCGGTAGGCCCGCATGTCACGCTCGGAGAGCGCAAAAATATCGACACCGTCAAACACAGCCTTGCCACCTGTCGGCTCGATCAGCCGCAACAGGGTGCGGCCTGCCGTCGTCTTGCCCGATCCCGATTCACCGACCAGTCCGACCGTCGTGCCGCGCTTGATCGAAAAGCTGACATCTTCGACGGCATGGACGGTCCTGCCGCCCCGGCCCGTAAAACGTTTGACCAGTCCTTCTATAGCCAGCAGCGGAGGCACCGTTTCCATTGCAACGCTCATATTTCCGAACTCCTCAGGCAGCGCGACAGTCGACCGGAACCGGCGCTTTCGAGTTGGGGCGGGATGGTCGTACACGCGGAAATCGCGTAGCGGCAGCGTGGCTCGAAAGCGCAGCCCGCCGGCAGGGCCGTGATCGGCGGAACCGAGCCGGGAATGGAATAAAGCGCCCTGCGCTCCCCATCGGGGTCCAGATCACGCTCCGCATTGGGCGTGCAGGCCAGAAGCCCTTCGGTATAGGGATGCTTCTGTTTTTGAAACAATGGGATGACCGGCGCCTGTTCCACAACGCGCCCGGCATACATCACCACCACCTCATGGGCGATTTCCGCCACCACCCCCAGATTGTGGGTGATGAACAAAATCGACATACCGAACTGGGACTGCAGTCGGCGCAACAGATCGAGAATCTGCGCCTGGATGGTGACGTCGAGCGCCGTTGTGGGTTCGTCGGCAATCAAAAGCGAGGGATTGCAGGCCAGAGCCATGGCAATCATTACCCGTTGGCGCATGCCGCCCGACATCTGGTGCGGATAGTCGTCGAGCCGGTTGGCCGCATCGGGAATTTCCACATGCCCGAGCATTTCAAGCGCCCGCTTGCGGGTCTCATCGCGCCCGATATTGTCGTGCAGCGCGATCATTTCCCCGATCTGCTCACCCACTGTATAGAGCGGGTTGAGACTGGTCATGGGCTCCTGAAAGATCATGGCGATCTCCCGGCCGCGCAGCTTGCGAAACCCCCGTTGCGAGGTTCTGGCCAGATCGTGGACGATGCCCTTTGAATCCCGGAACAGCACCTCTCCACTTTCGATTGCGCCGGGACGCGACAGGAGCCCCATGATCGAAAGCGAGGTTACTGATTTCCCCGATCCCGACTCGCCGACCACGGCCAGCGTCTGGCCGCGTTTGAGCTCGAACGTCACCCCGTCCACGGCCTTGGCGGTCAACCGTCTGGTCGTAAACCAGGTGCGCAGATCGCGCACCGAAAGGATCGTATCGGGGGCGAGTTCTCTCATAGCGCCCACCCGCAATGAGGGCAGTTGGCAAGCTGGGTGCCCGGCGCCGGTTGGTAGCGATGCGCGGCGATGGCCCGCGCCCCAAGGATGGCATGACGTGGCTCGAAAATCTCGTGCAGCGTCGACGTGATGCCCTTGGAATCCTTGACCTCGATGTCGCTCTTTTCGAGATCGAATATCGTAAATTCCGCCGGTTTGCCTTTGGCCAGAAGGTCGGTGTAATCGCGCCTGATCGCCTTGCGCGGGGCGATGGTCGCCGCGTGAATCACCTGTTCGAACCCCATGCCCAGCGAGAGCAGTTTGGACATCGTGGTGCCCATGTCCCAGACCGCGCCATCCATTGAGCGGTTGTGCAGATCGGTCGAAATGGTTTGGGGCAGCATGTTCTTTTCCAGCGCCGCCTTGGCCACCTCGAACGAAAACGACGCCCCCCCATGTCCGACATCGAGCACCACACCGCGCGCAGCGGCATCCTCGACGAGAGCGTAAAGATCGTCGTCCTCGAGGATCGATCCACCCACCTTGCCGTTGAAACAGTGGGTGACGATGTCGCCTTCGGTCAGCAGCGAAAGAATGTCATCGTAAAGCGGGGGCGGTTCGCCCACATGCACCATGATCGGCAGCTTGAGCACCCGGCCGAGCTTTTTGGCCAGCTTGACCGGCACCAGATCCCAGCCACCGGAAATCACCGCGCTGGCCCGCACCTTGAGCCCAACGATCACGTCGCGATTGGCCTCGACGGTCGCCGCGATCCGGTCGATATCGATCGAGCGCATGTCCTGAAGCTCGGTCACCCGGTTGCAGGCCACAAGACCGATCGAGCCGATATTCAAGAACGCATAGACATTTTCGAGGGCCGGCTCGATCATCAATTCGCGCAGGCCATGAAAATTGGCTTCGCCCGCCGACCCGGCATCGACCATCGTGGTCACTCCGTGCCGCGCGCCGCATTGTTCGGGCCTAAGCGAAATATCGGTGCCGCCATACCAGATATGGGTATGGATATCGGTCCAGCCCGCCGAAAGATAACTGCCCCCGGCATCGAGGATTTCGGCATCGTCGGGCACGGCAATGGTTGTTCCTGTCTCGATGATCTTTCCGTCTGTGCCGACAAGAATATCGAGTACCGGGGCCTTGACGCTGGCGAACCCGACAGGCTTTGCATTGCGGATCAGAAGCGGCTTTTCGGCGAGAGAAAACTGGTTGCCGATCATTTAGATGTCCTTTGCAAGACGGGGGTCGAGGAGGTCGCGCAAGCCGTCGCCCAGAAGCTGGAGCGCCAGCACGGTGACGACGATGGCAAGGCCCGGATAAAACAGCAGCCAGCTTGCCGAATTCATGAACTGGCGGCCAGCCGAAATCATCGTCCCCCAGGTCGGGATGTCTGGCGAAATCCCAACGCCGAGAAACGACAGTCCCGCTTCGGCCAGAATGGCCTGCGCGAAAATGAACGTGCCCTGCACCAGAAGCGGCGAGGTGACGTTGCGCAGAACGTGCCGCACGAGAATGACCGGGGTCGGCACTGCCAGCGCGCGGGCCGCCTCCACATAGGGCAACTCGCGGATCACCAGCGTCGAGGCGCGCACCACCCGCGCCATGCGCGGCGCGTAAACGATCCCCAATGCCAGAACCACGTTGAACGCCGAAGCGCCCAGCGCCGCGACCAGCGCAATGGCCAATAAGATATCGGGGAACGCCATCATCGCGTCGATCACCCGCGAGACCGGCGCGTCGGCCTTGCGGAAGAACCCGGCCACGAGCCCGAGAACGATGCCGATCAGCGAGGAGACGATAACAACCGAAAAGGCCACCGAAAGCGAGGTCTGCCCGGCATAGAGAACGCGTGTCAGGATATCGCGGCCCAATTCGTCCGTGCCCAGCCAGAACTGGCTATTGGGCGCGGTCAGCCGGTTGACGATCGAAAGCTGGCTCGGGCTATGGGGCGTAAGCAGCGGCGCAAAGATTGCGGCCAGCACCACCAGCGTAATGACGATCAGCCCGGCCGCCGCGGTCGGTCTCGCCAGAAGGCGGATCAAGAGATTGGGTGGTTTGCCCTGTGCGGGAGAAGCGAGCGCGGCCATCAATACCTCACACGCGGATCGACGAGCAGATAGAGCATGTCGATAACGAAATTGACCAGAACATAGAGCCCGGCAACGATCAGCAGCGCCCCCTGGATGACCGGATAGTCGCGCCGCAACACCGCCGAAACGATCAGATTGCCGACGCCGGGCAGAGCGAACACCGTCTCGGTGACGATGGCGCCGGAAATCAGCAGCGCCGCCGTCAGCCCGACAACAGTGAGAATGGGGATCAGAGCATTCTTGAGCGCGTGACGGACCACAACCCGCCATTCGCTCATACCCTTGGAGCGCGCCGTGCGCACATAATCATCGTTGAGCACGTCAAGCATCGAGGCGCGGGTAAAGCGCATGATCAGCGCCGAGGAGACGATCCCCAGCGTGGTTGCGGGCAGCACGAGGTGATAGAGCCGCTCGCCCAGCGGCGAATAAGGCCCGCCATAACCCGAGGTCGGAAACCAGCCAAGGCTCACCGCGAAGGTCTGGATAAAGATCAGCCCCAGCCAGAAACTGGGAACCGAAGCCGCGAACATGGCAAGCGAGGTCATCACCTGATCGAACCACGAACCGCGCCAATAGGCCGAAGCCACCCCGATCGGCAGGGCGATCACCGTTGCGATGGCCAGCGAAAAGATGGTGAGGAAAAAGGTCGGCTCGGCCCGCATCCACAGCGCGGTTGTCACCGGCTGACCGAGAAAGATCGACTGGCCGAGATCGCCGCGAAAAATGCCTCCGACATAGGAGATGAACTGCTCGAGGATCGTGCCATCCAGCCCCAGCCGTTGGCGCAGCGCCTCGACATCGGCTGCAGTGGCATCGGGACCGAGCATGACCGCGGCCGGATCGCCCGGGGTCACCCGGACAATAATAAAGACAATCGTCACGACGATGGCCATCACCGTGAGCATGCCGATCAATCTGTTGAGCGCAGCGCCAAGCATGGAACGACTTTCAAAAAGGACGCGAAGGGAAGGATGGCCGTGCCGGAAAGGACTGGCAATGGGACATCGCTGGCCGTCCCTCCCTTCGAGATCTCCCCGGGCGCCGCCTTTGTCAGGAGGACAGGCAAAGCCGGCACCCGTGGGAGGATTGCTTATTGTTCGAGCCAGGCGTTCCAGAAATAGGGCCATGGCGCCGGGTTCATGCCCTCGAGGGCAGGCGATTGGGCAGCAACCGCATTGAAATTGCCGACCTTGAAGGCTGGCACTTCCTCGTAGATCGCTTCCTGCACCGCCGCCCAGAGTTCAACACGGGCATCGGGATCGGCCTCGGCGTTGAAAGCGCCCAGCGCTTCATGCTTGGCGTCGGACACCCACCAGCCGGGCGAGGAGTCCGACATGATGCCGGTCAGCGATGGTTCGGGCAGGAAGGGCGAGTGGGTGATGTAGATGTCCCACAGCGCCGGATCGGTGCGCCTCTGGGTCAGCGTTGCCCATTCCACGACATCGAGTTGCACATCGAACCCGGCCGCTTCGAGATAGGCTTCGGCCACCTGGGCCATCGTGTAATGGAACTCGTACTGGCGCGAGGTCAGGATCCGCAGCGGCGAACCGTCATAGGACGAATCTTCGAGAAGCTCGATGGCCAGTTCCGTGTCGCCCATGGGCTTGTAGGGTTCGGTGCCCGCCTCGGTATGCCAGACATAGCCTTCAGGATACATCGCCCCGTCGGCGGTAAAGAAATCCTCCGACCCGAACGCGGCCAACAGCATGTCCTGCGGCGCAAGCGCCGCCTGGATGGCCTTGCGCACTGCGATATCGGAATTGACGCCTTGGGCGGTGTTCATGACGAACACCGGCCAGCCGAAGGGGGCCAGCATCACCGGCTCGGTATTGCCAGAAGCGATGCGGTCATAGGCTTCCACGGCGATGGAATCGACATAATCGAACTGACCCGCAACAGCGCCCTCGATACGGGTGTTGGGATCGGGGACGGGAACGAACCGGATTTCATCGAGATACTGATGACGCCCGCCGCCATAGCCATTGGACTCTTCGTCACGCGATGCGTAGTCGTCGAACCGGGTAAGCTGGATATATTGATCCGGGCGGCGTTCGGCCAACTGATAGGGGCCGGTGCCGACGAAATCGTCCATGACGTCTTCGCCGGCGATTTCGGACGGAATGACAATGGCCGCCGAATTGTTGAGCGACAACAGGGACAAAAGCGGCGCATAGGACCCGCTCAGCGTGATCTGCACTGTGTAATCGTCCACGGCCTCGACGCTCTCGACGGTCTCCGCTGTCTGCATGCCGCGGCTTGCAATGCGCAGCCAGCGCTCGAGCGATGCGACAACGTCCTCGGCGGTCATGTCCGAGCCGTCATGGAACGTCACGCCTTCGCGCAACGCGATGGTATAGACCGTGCCGTCTTCGGAAATCTCGGGCATGTCCGCCGCCAGCAGCGGCACAACGGCCCAGTTGGCGTCGAACGTATAGAGCGTTTCAAACATGTGCTGGGTGATGATGCCGACCAGATCGGCGGTCGATGTCATGGGGTCGAGGGTTGGCGGCTCGCCAATGGTGGCCACGTCGATCGTGCCACCTTCGGTCTGCGCGAGCGCAAAACTTGGCAATGAGATACCGGCCAGGGCAGCGATGGCCGCTGCCTTGAGAAAAGTCTTCATAACGATGCTCCCTTTGTTCAATGATACATAGTTATGTAATACATATCATTGTTCTGTTATGAGAGCAGAGCGTTGACCACGCGTCAAGTCTCAGAAATTCTCAGGCGCGGACGGCGCATTTCATATTTACAAATGAATATATATTTATATGTTGGAACAAATGACCTTACCGGAAATTTGACAGGCGATGACCAGCAACCACAGCGACGCAAACCACAGCCACGATCACGCCGGCCATCACCATGGCGATGGGCACCACAGCCATGCGCCCCAGGTCGGCGAGAATAATGAACGCGTGGTCCTTGCCGGATTCGCTTTGACCGCCGGCTTCATGGTGGCTGAACTGATCGGTGGCATCCTGTCGGGCTCATTGGCGCTGGTGGCCGATGCCGGGCACATGCTGACCGATGCGGCGGCATTGGCGCTCGCCTGGGCGGGGTTCAGGTTCGGCCGCAAGCTTTCGGATTCAAAGCGCACTTTCGGCTATATGCGTCTCGAGGTGCTTGCCGGTTTCGTCAACGCCATAACGCTCTTTGCGCTGGTTGTATGGATCACCTACGAGGCCATCCAGCGCCTGTTCATGCCTCACCCGATTCTGGCCGGGCCCATGATGGTGGTCGCCGTGCTCGGGCTGGTGGTCAATATTGCCGTCTTTTTCATGCTCCGTCAGGGCGACACCAACCACGTCAACATTCGCGGCGCCCTGCTGCACGTCCTTGGCGATCTGCTGGGCTCGGTTGCCGCCATCGTTGCAGCGGCGGTGATCTATTTCACCGGCTGGACGCCGATCGATCCGATCCTGTCGGTACTGCTCTCGGTCCTGATCCTGCGCGCCGCCTGGGCGCTTTTGCGCAATGCCGTTCAAATCCTTATGGAAGGAACACCGGGCAACATCGAGATCGACGCGCTGCGCGCCCATGTGCTCGAAACGGTACAAGACATCGAGGATGTCTCTCACGTCCACGTCTGGTCGATCACCTCGGGCAAGCCCGCCGCGACCATGGAAGTCTCGCTCAAGCCCGGAGCCGACTACCGCACGATTTCAGAGCGCGTGAAAAAGACCCTCGCCCAACGCTACGACATCGGCCATGCCACTGTGGAAATCAATTGGGCAAACCACCCAAAAGACTGTCCCTTGGCTGAGCCTGCCCATCATTACTGACACCTGAAAGCCGGCAACCGGTCAATCTCCTCCACAAGTCATCTGACGCCGTCCCGCTCTTTTCCTG
Source organism: Pelagibacterium nitratireducens (assembly GCF_037044555.1). Taxonomy (NCBI): domain Bacteria; kingdom Pseudomonadati; phylum Pseudomonadota; class Alphaproteobacteria; order Hyphomicrobiales; family Devosiaceae; genus Pelagibacterium; species Pelagibacterium nitratireducens. The sequence goes on along the minus strand of NZ_CP146275.1, from coordinate 3,454,635 downwards.
CAGTACAGGATCGACGTTTCGGTTCGTCAGAATCGGGGCGGTGCGCATAAAAAATCCTTTGAGCACGAGAGGCCCAATTCAGGCCCGCCCACGCAGCCAAAGAGAACCGGGTGTGCGGATCACCGAGCTTGAGAAAAGCCGGTGACACCCATGATGCCGACAGGCCTCGCCGGCATCGTCTCGCAATCCCAACCGGGGACAAGGTCGCGGGCGGTCTCGCGGGCCATTTGGTTTGCCTCGGTGTTTCGGCGGGCGTCGATATAGGCGAGGTGGCAGGTATTGCCCCGCTCAATCTTGGTGACAACGAGCACCTGTTCGTCAGGCCCCCCGATCTCGCTGCGGTCGATGAAGTAGCGCAGGATCGTTGCCACCGGGCGCTGCCCGTCAGTGAGCAACCATTCAAGGGTTTCTCCCGTCTGGTTTATGCTCGGCACACTTTGCTGCCAAACCATCTCGTCCCTGGCGTCGGACCCGTAGGAAACAAAGACCCGATGCTCTCCGTATCGCACCAGAACGGGGAAACCGTCCCACCCGGCGCAGGCAAAATCGGTTGAGAGGCTTGCCTGCTGCACAATCGCGCAACGCTCCAGATTGAGATCGGTGTATGCGCTGTGCCAGTTCTGTGCCATTGCCGTCGCTGGCAGAGCCACCATCGCCACGGCAAGTGCAGCTATGCTGGGCCACACTCCCATTAGACGGCTGCTCGGCTGGGCACTTGGGCCGGGCCGATCGAAGCAAGGCCGGTAAGGATCAGTGCGACAAGATCGGCCTGGCGGCGGGTCCCCGTCTTGTCAAACAGGTTCCGCAGATGAAACGCCACAGTGGTTGCCGAGATCGCCATATCTCTGGCGATCTCGTCGGTCCGTCGCCCGCTGGCCAGGGCCCGGGCGACCTCGGCCTCGGTCGGGGTCAATCCGAAAAGATCGGCCAACACAACATTGGACACGTCCGGCCGACGGCTGGGGTCGGAGATGAAGATGACGGCAAGGTGCTCCGGTGAACCGGGAGGACCCGGTTCGGGAAGAGAACAGACGGTCAAGAGAAGGTCCTGCGGGCTCGATTGCCGTGAGACACAATGGCTCGCAAGAAAGTCCTCTCCACCCGCTGCTGCGGCACACGCGGTTTCAACAAGGGCTTTCAGCTCCGTATTGAGCACCGCCGAGCCGGCCCGAAGCGCCCCGCCGGCGATGAGGCTATCGTTGGGATCCTCCATCTCCATGGCCGCCCGATTTACGAAGGTGATCCGGGACCGAGATGCGACGACCACGCCGAACGACAACATATCGAGGATGCGTTCGATTCCCGAACGCCGCTCCGCTGCCGGACTGCTCAGGGCCTTGCGCAGCGCCGCAATGTTGCGCTCGGCCTTTTGGTCCATGCGCTCGACCTGCCCGAGGCGGGCCTTGATCGTGGCGAGCAAGAGATCGTAGTCGATGGGTTTGACCAGATAGTCGTCCGCACCGGCCAGCTTTCCGGCTATGACCGATTGGCGTTGGTCGAGGGCCGTCAGAAAGACCAGCGGCACATCGGCCAGGTCTGGGCGATTGGCGCGAACCGTATCAAGAAACGTAAACCCATCGAGGTGCGGCATCGAAATATCGCACAGGATGAGGTCAGGCTTTCTTGATTCGAGCACGGCCAGGGCCTCACGCCCGTCGGACGCCCCGAACGCCGCATACCCCGCGGCCGACAGCTCCTCGATGAGGTCCTGTCGCAAGTGATCCTCGTCTTCGATGCACAAGATGGCTTTTTTCACCCTGCTCGCGGATTCGATCAATTGCGATAGCCTCCCTGCCGGCAAAGGATCATGCCCAAGATCAGTTCACACCAACTCTAGTTCAATTCCAACCCTTGCTCCCCCTGCAAACGAACGGGGACGATCCAAGTTCGACACACTAGGGTGATGGCCGGATCAAACCGGAAGCGGAGTCAGGGCACATGTGGGATTTCTCGGTCGGGCGCGCCTTGGGGCTGATGCTCAAGACGCTGCCGTTTGTATTGCTGCGCGTGGCTGTCTATTTCGGCGTGGCGGTCGCCTATGTTCTGGCGACTGGAACCGGGGCCGGAATCGGCTGGGGCATTGGCGGCTTCGGCGATGAAGGGTTCAGGGCCGGCACGACCTTTTGGGGTGGTCTTATCGGCTTCGGCCTCACGGCTGCAATCATGTACCTGCTGCGCGAATATATCCTCTATATCGTCAAGGCAGGTCATATCGCCGTGTTGATCAAGCTGCTTGACGGCCAGCAGATGCCCCAGGGCCGCTCGCAGATCGCTTATGCGCGCGAGGAGGTCTCTCAACGGTTTGCACAGGCAAGCGTGCTTTTCGGGGTCGATCAACTCATCAAAGGCGTGCTGCGTGCCATCACCGGACTGGTCCGCGGCATTGTCAGCATCCTGCCCATCCCGGGTGCCCAGCAACTGGTCTCGGTCCTTCAGGCATTTCTGAGGATCGCGGTCGGCTTTATCGATGAAGTGATCCTCGCCTACGCCATTCGCACCGGTTCCACCAATGCCTGGGCGTCCGCCCAGACAGGGCTGGTCCTTTATGCCCAGAACTACAAACCCATGCTCAAAAATGCCGCTTGGCTCGCCCTTATCGTCTATGGGCTTTCCTTCCTCGTTTTCCTGGTGATGCTGGCGCCGGCGGCACTGGCCGTCTATCTCATTCCCGGCGCCTGGTCGGCAGGCGGTGTGGTCTTCGCGCTGCTGTTCGCATGGGCCGTCAAGGCCGCGCTGCTTGAACCTTTCGCCATCACCTGCATGATGGACGTCTATTTCCGGACCATCGAAGGCCAGCTCCCCGATCCGGCATGGGAAGCAAAGCTCGAAAACCTCTCGCGCAAATTCAGAACGATCAAGGAAAAGGCGCAAAATTATCAGCCGCCGCGGGCGAGTGACCCGGCAACCGCGCCGGCCTGATCCATGGAAGGGGCGCATCGAAAACGCCCCTCCAGCACCCTCGCGTGGACAGAAGGCCATATGTCTGGTTTCCTGATGTAAATTCATTGAGGAAACAGAGGGCGGCTCGATGGTGCAAAATAGTCTTGCCGATATCTATCACAACGACCGGCCAGCCTTGGCGGCACCGGTAAGACAAACGGCGCTGGCGATACTGCGGGCAGCATGCGCTATATCTGTGTTTTCCCTGGCCCCCTCGTCAGCCTGGGCGCAAGACGAAACACTGGCCGCACCCGAGGGCGAGATCGTCCTCACGATGACCGGCAATATATCGCGGACCAATCGCGATGACATGGCGGTTTTTGACCGGGCCATGCTCACCACTCTCCCTGCGACAGTTCTTGAAACGAGCACTGTTGTGACCGATGGCACAAAGCGGTTCGATGGCTTTCTCATGCGCGACCTGCTCGAAAGCGTCGGAGCGCAAGGAGAGGTGGTGACCGCCACGGCGCTCAACGATTATGTCATCGACATCCCGATGGACGATTTCGAGCAGTTTGACGTTCTCGTCGCCACCCACATGGATGGCGAGGCCCTTCTGCCCAGCGACAAGGGGCCGCTCTGGATCGTCTATCCGCGCGATGACCATGCCGAGTTGCAGGACATTCGCTATGACTATCGCTGGGTCTGGCAGCTCCTCGAGCTGGACGTGAAATGACCCGGCGGCGCGACCTCGTGGCCTATGCGGTAGCCGGGGTTGCCATCGTCGCGTTTGCCATTCTTCTCGCATTTGCCTTGCTTCGGCTGGCCGAGACCGAAGCGGAAATGCGTCGGAACGAAGGGGACAACATGCTCTGGGCGATATCGCGCGCCCAGTCGGCGGCGCTCCTGCTCGATTCCGCCGTTTCGCGCCAGACGAGCCTCCCGCAGACCGATGCAGAGGTCGAAAGGCGCTACAATGTGGTGCTCAGCAGGCTGACCCTGCTCTCGGAGGGGCCGCAACTGCGCTATATGGGCGAATTGGGCCTCGCTGATGAAATTGAAGCTGCGGCCCGCGAGACGAGGGCGCTTGAACCGCGCATACTCGGTCTGTCCTTTGGGGACGCCGAAACGGCGATCGCCATTCACGAAACCCTGGCTCCGCTCATCGAGGGCCTGGGGCGCGCCGGCAACCAATCCATGGTGAGGCAATGGGAAGCCACCGGCGCGCGCGTGGACCGCCAGCGCGCGGCCATCGGCCAGGTCATCATTTCAATCGTGGCGATCATTGTGTTGGGAATCTTCCTCTCGCTCACCTTGCTGCGTGCCATGGCCGAGCGCCAGCGCGTCGGGCAGTTCCTGTCGCGCGAGCGCGAGACAGCGGAACTTTATCGCGGCTTTGTGGCTCTGGTTTCCCATCAGTTCCGGACGCCGCTCGCGGTGATCGATTCGGCAATGCAACGCGTGCTGCGCAGCGGAAAGGCCATGCCACGCAGCGAAATCGACCGAAGGGCAAGTCAGGTTCGCGCTGAAATAGCGGGGCTGACCAACCTGCTCGACGCCACGCTCGACGTCGTCAGGCTTGAGGCGGGGCAGGTCACCGCAACGCCGGCTCAGTGCGCAATAAACGAGCTTGTCGAGCGGGTCAAAGCGCGCCAGCTGGCCCAAACGCCCGGCCGCGCCATACGCGTGAGTATCGCAGACAACGTTCCGCCATCTGTGACCACCGATCCGGTTCTCGCCGAACAGATCCTGACCAATCTTTTATCCAATGCCGTCAAATACTCCCCGAAAACAGAGCCCGTATCGGTCAGCGTGACGGCTGAAAACAGACAGATCCGTTTCGCGGTCGAGGATCGTGGGATCGGCGTGCCCCATGACGAGCAGGCCAAGCTGTTCAGCCGCTTTTTCCGCGCCAGCACCGCTCAGGGCGTGCCCGGCACCGGTGTGGGACTGTCCACTTCACACCAGCTTGCGCAATTGCTGGGCGGCGCACTCGAGTTTGTGAGCCATGCCGGTATCGGATCGATCTTTACCCTCAGGCTCCCCGATGATTGGGCAGGCCCGACCGTGCAGCCCGCAAGAGCGAGGGCCTTTGCCTGAGAGAAATCTCGCTGCGGTCAGTCACCGACTTTTTCCAGGACGAAATTCTGTAGCATCGTCATGCCGCCATAGGTCCAGGCCACCCGCCCGGTCAGCATCCCCTCGACAACCGCAAACAGATAGGCCTGAAAGGGAGCCTGGATACCTTCCTGGGAGGTGAAGAACCCATCTCCCGCGAGCCTGCGCAGGCTCGTTTCGTCGCAACCGAGGACAATTCCGATATCCTCGGCGGCCAGGACGGGCAAATCCCCAAAGTCGTCATACATCTCCACGTTCGGATAATCGATGGGCATGGGCCTCAGTTCGAGTTCCCTGCCATCGCCGACCAGGACCAGGCTGCCGTCAAGCATGAAAACCGATACCTGCCCGCTCTGCACATCCGGAAGCACGACCGTGCCATCGCGTGAAACCAGCGTGCTCGGTCCAGCCCTGAACGTATATTCGCCAATGAGGTCTTCCAGATCGGGATAGTATTCGCAGAAAACCATTTCATCGACTTCTTGCGCCAAAGCGGGCACGGACAAAAGGCACACGGCAAGCACCGCGCTCAACGCTGTCATTGCGAGATTGGGTGAAAGGTGGCGAGGCATTGTCTGTTTCCCTTTTAGGATCATGGCCCGAACCGCGAACGGGCCTGGCGCCGGCGCAGCGGTGCTGGCGTATGGATTATCGGCTCATTGTCACCGGCGCTTTTGCTATCGCGCGTGTCCCGTTCTGGTTGACTTCGAAGATAACCATTCCGGTGCCGGAACTAGGGGTTTGGAACTTGACCAGCAAAGTCATGGTCATGTCGCCGGAACTGGCCGGGCTGGCGTTACAGTCCGCATCATGCTGCACGTACAGTTTTCCAGAAGACGCTATGCGTCCAAGAGCGCCGAACGCGGCTTGACTCCTCTCTCCCAGGAAATCAACAATGCCCTGCTTGTCCCGGCTGGTCAGACATGCAACAGGCGCAAACATAGGCGCGGATTCCGGCGAGACCTCCGGAAGAGCCAGCGCAATAACGGTTCCGGTTTCAGATGATGCGGGCGCGTCAAGCGAATAGGTTCTCGTCCCGACCATCAGAGGCAGCGCATACCAGTCGCAGCCTTCCCCGGTATTGAGAAGGTCTTCCTTGTCCGCCGCGCTCACCAGTTCCCGGATTTGCGGGACCAGCGATTCATGGGTCGCAATCATGATCAACTGTTCGTCCGGCCCGCTGCCGGTCAATTGCGATGTGCCGGTTGCCGGGTCGTGGGCCATCGTCAGGCGCAAGGGTGCATGCGCAGGCAACGGCATGGCCCCCATGACCGGAACGATCATCACCCCCGCACCCTGCTGAACCGACCATGTGCCATCGAGCCCTGCCAGCAGGTCCGTCGGCGCCGTTGGGCAGTCTTCATCGCCCGATTGGGCATGGGCCTGAACCGCGGCGCCGAGAAACAAAACGATGATAAGGAAAAACGTGCGAAACATCGTGGCCGTCCTCACTCGAGAACGGCATCGAACATCAAATCGATGCTGAGCGTATCGTCAGGGTCGGGGTTTCTGTGGCCGACCTTGTCCACATTGGTCAGGGTCCCCTCAACCCGACCGGTGATCTCCAACAATTCGCCCACATAGATGAAGCTCTCAAGGGTCACCGACAGTCCCTCGTCGTTGTCGCCATAATAGAGGCGCAGGGGGTTTGAATGCATGCCCATGCTGGCCTCGGCGTGGGAGAACTCTCCGTTGAGCTCGCCCAGCCATTCGGCCCCCAGGCCCATGGCGCCAAGACCGCGCTCACTCAGTCCATCACCGATGATGTAAAGCGAGATGTGCGAATTTCCGTAGTCCGACTGCTGGGCAAAGACGGTGAGCTCAACATTCTCACCGTTGATCGTCCCGGTCATCGTACCGCCGGGCTCTGCCGCCAGGGCAGGTATGGCGGCCAAAGACAGGCAGGCAGCAAAAGTGGTCACGATGCGCATGGGCATCCTCCTTGGTATGACGAGCGCCGGGAATTTATTGCCTGACGCCCTCGATCGCGCGCCCAGCAGCGGTCCGCTCGTCCAGATAAAGAAAACATGCGTCATCCTGCCCAGGTGTATCGGACAGGGTGAGTTCCGTTGCCGCACCTGCCGGGCGGGCCAAAATCCGGTCGGGGTCCTGGGCCGCTTCCCGCTCCCGGGCAGCGGGCCAGCCAGCGCTGCCCAAAACGCTTGCATCGTCCGCGGCAACAACCGCTCCGCCGGTGCTTTCCGCAACGCACGAAAGCTGCTGCCGGTCGTCACGCACGACTGTCCAATCTTCTGCAGCGGATGCTGTGAAAGGCAAAAAGCCTGACAGCACAGACAAGGCAACTGCTGTTCTCTTCACGCGGTTGTCTCTCAAGCAATGGGCACCCGGTGGTTCGAATGCCGGCTCCCTTTTCATTGAGGAGGCTACGCCAGACCTGTGAACACGTCCCCGTTCGTTCGAAGGGGTGCCCGGAATTTCAGCGAGAGAATATGAGAGACATCGGCACGCATTTCGCGACGGGTTCGAAATTTGAAGCGAAAAATCAACGTGCGTCGGGCACATCCATCATTGGTTGCCGCGATGCAAAGCCCAAGGGCCGCGATGGTGAAAACCCGACTTGATCCAAGGCGTTTTCGCACAGGCATCGTCGTTTGTCGGCGACATCGAGCGAGCGGGCCATGGAAAATGCCCCGCGCCGCGGCTCTGTGGGGCTTCAGGGAGCGAACCGTCCCCTTTCGTCAGCTTCCAATAGCTCGTTGATCACATTGCGGATGTGTCGCGACATGGCTTTGTAGGCGGCATCGGGGTGGCGCATGCGCAGGGCGGAGACGATCGAGTGATGGTCTCCTATCCACAAGGGCCGGACGCTCTCGGCATGGATGTGCTCGTGCAGCTTTTTCCACATCACCGATTCGTCGCGCTGGCTCCACAAGGCCTCGATCATGGATATGATGATGGCATTGTTGGTCATTTTGGCGATGGTCATGTGGAAATCGCGGTCGCCCTTTTCCTGGAGCAGGACAACTTCGGTTTCCTTTTCCATCTGTGCGATGCATTCCTCGAGCATCATGATGTCATATGAGGTCGCGCGTTCCGCAGCCAGGGCCGCTGCACTCGACTCGATCGCCAGTCGTGCTTCGAGCAGTTCAAAGGGGCCAGGGCCGGTGTCGACACCGGCCAGGTCGAAATTGATCTGGCCGGAACGCGCCGGCAGAACCATGATTCCGGCCCGACCGCGCACCTCGACGATGCCGCGCATTTCGAGCGCGATCACCGCCTCACGCACCACCGGACGGCTGACTTCGAGTTCTTCGGCCAGTTCGCGTTCTGATGGCATGTGCCAACCCGAATTTCCAGCATTGGCTTCGATCATGCGGGCGATGCGGCGCGCGACGATCTGATAGAGCCGCTGTCCAGCGAACAAACGCGGGGCGAAATCATCTGTGATGGTCGCGTCTCCTTGCTGGGCGGTTTTTCTGTTCATGGCAACCATGATGTGTAGAGCGGGTGATCGGGCGTTATAGGAAGCTGCGTCGGCTGGCCAGTGCGCTGGGAATAATACGCGGCGGTGACCAGTTCCAGCGAATTGCGCGCGTCCTCGAGGGTTACAGGCGGTTCGCCGTCATTGACGATGGCGTCATGGAAGAGTTCGAACTGGCGTGTGTAGCCGTCCTCTGCAACCTCGTATTGTGCCAGCGCAGAGTCAATCTTGGCCTGATGGTCGGGATCGCCCGCCGTAAAAACCCAGGGGTCGCGGCCCATTGTATAGGGCTCGAGAATGCTTTCGGCGACCATGTCGGCGAAACAGAAGCGGAGGCGGGAAATCTCCTTGCGCGAGCCCAGCGTCATGGACAGCGCCGCAAGAGAGCCATTGGCCATCTTGACCGAAAGCGCCATGGTGTCCTCGACTTCGATCCTGTTCACCAGCGTTTCGCCATAGGCAAAGACTTCCGCGCAGGCGCCGTGGACATAGTTGAGCATGTCGTGGGCGTGGATGGCGTGGCCCAGCAGCCCGCCCCCCAGCTCGCTCGCCCACTTTCCGCGCCAGGGCACGTCGTAATAGGCCGGCCCGCGCCACCAATGGGTCTCGATGGTGGTGAGAAAGGGCTTGCCGGTCAGGCCGAGTGCGATCAGGCGCTTCAGCTTTTGCAGGCCCGACCCGTAACGATACTGGAAAATGGGCATGAACTTTCGATCGGTTTTCGACACGATCTCGACCATCCTGTCGACATCGGCGATCGAACCGAACAGAGGCTTTTCGCAGATCACGTGCTTGCCGGCCTCTATGGCGCGCTTGGACAGCTCGAAATGGGAATCAGGCGGAGTGCTGACATCGATGATGTCGATGTCGTCGCGGGCAAAGAGGGTATCGACGTCGTTGGTGAACGCGCCAACGCCGAATTCGGCGACCGCCTTGCGGCCGCGGTCCTCATCGAGAGAGCACAGCACCGGAACCTCGAACAGATCCTTGTTCCAGTTGTAGCCTGCCAGATGCCGTTGGGCGATGCCGGCTCCGATCACGCCGACGCGCAGTTTCCGGGTCATGTCGATATATCCTTACGCCTTGGGAGAAATATTGGTGGCACGCGTCTGCGCCTCGAGCGAAAGGCGGCAGACCTCATAGACGTGATCCTGAGACATGGCCGTCTCGGTGCGCTCGCGCACGTCGGCGCTGAACTGGCGGAAATAGTCGAGCTCTTCGCTTGAACAATCGATGTGTTCGACGCCCTTTTCGTTGACGAGGAACAGGTGGTCCTTACCCTCGCGGCCGGCGATATCGATGTACTTGCGCAATTCGATGTAGCCCTTGGTGCCCATGATGGTAAGGCGCCCGTCACCCCAGGTCGGCAGGCCATCGGGGGTGAACCAGTCCACCCGCACATAGCCCGTGCCCTTGTCGCTGCGCAGGACCAGGTCGCCGAAATCCTCGAACTCGGGCGCCTGGGGATTGGCGAAATTGCCGACCTGGGACGTCACGACTTCGCCTTTGGTGGAGCCGGTGTAAAACAGGAACTGGTCGATCTGATGCGAGGCGATGTCGACGATGATGCCGCCGAAAGCGTCACGCTTCCAGAACCAGTCGGGGCGCGACTGGCCCAACCGGTGCGGTCCGGTGCCGATGGTCTGGATCACCGTGCCGATGGCGCCATCGGCGATGAGCTTGCCGGCCTTGACCGCCGAGCGCACGCAATGGCGTTCGGAAAAGCAGATGGAAAAGATCTTCCTGGTTTCCAATACTGCCTTGCGGATGTCATCGAGTTGGTCGAACGTCGTGACGCCCGGTTTGTCGCTCATGACATCCTTGCCGGCCCGCATGGCCGCAATGGCGATACCGGCACGGTCGCGGGGGATGGCAGCGGTGCAGATGATATCGATACTCTCGTCGGCCAGAAGCGTCTCGCGATCGATCTGCGGAGTGTCGGGGTAGGTTTGGGCGAAAGTGTCCATCAATCCCGGAATCGAGGTCTGGGGGCAGTAGCCCACAAACTCTGCGCCCGCGCGCATCAGCCCCTTGACGTGATCAAAGATATGGCCGTGGTCGATGCCGATAGCGGCAAATCTGAGCATTTGAAACTGTCCTCCGGAACGTCGGCTGGCCGCCAATTGCGCGGCCGATATGGTCGCTGTGGTCAAACCAGAACGAAATTCACCTATGCTGTCAAGGGGGTCTTCGAGCCGCCGTCCGCGTGATTATGGCATCGCGTTTTATCAATTTGCACGGAAATCATGGACGAATTCGCTGTTTTTCGCTTGCCTGAGCGGAAACGATGATGCGAGTTGAATTCTGGTCAAACCAGAGGCTTGACATTTTGGTCTTACCAGAAGAGGTTTTTAAATCTGTCGCATCTCAAGCGATGGCGTCCTGAGGAGGAGGAAGCAATGCTACGAATGACGTTGACGACGACGACCGCCCTTGCGCTGCTTATGGTCAGTGCGTCCGTAACCACAGCCGTCGGCCAGACGATCACGCTCTGGACTGATGATACCGGAACCGGTGGTGAAATTTTTGCCGAAATGGCCGAGCAGTTCGAAAGTGAAAACCCCGGCGTCGACGTCGTGGTCGAGGAGGTCAGCTATCAGACGCTGGTCGAAAGTCTGCCGGTGCAACTGGAAGCGGGCGAAGGCCCCGATATTGCGGTCATTACCGATCTCGGCGGTCTGAGCCGCTTCTATGTCGATATTACAGACAGCGTCGATGCCGAGTATTTCGAACAGGAATGGGGTCAGACCCTTGGCTGGCTGCGCGGCGACGATACTGAATCGACGGCAATTTACGGCATGCCGACGACGCTGACCGTCAACGGCGGCTACGTCAATCTCACGCTGTTCGAGCAGGCCGGCGTGCCTGTGCCCGAAGAGGGCGCGACATGGGAAGAATGGGCCGAAGCCACACGCCAGGTTGCCGAAGCGACCGGGACCGATTTCCCGATGGAAATGGACCGCTCGGGGCACCGCTTTGCCAGCCTTGCCATCAGCTACGGCGCCGAACTCGTCGACGAAGCGGGCAATCCGGTGGTCGATGACGGCCTCAAGGCTGCAATCGAACAATTCGTTGCCTGGCATCAGGACGGCACGATGCCCATGGATCTCTGGGGCGCTGTCGGTGGTGCAACGCACCGCGAGTTGTTCTCCGACTTCCTCAATGCCGCGACGGTGATGTATTTCGGCGGCTCGTGGACACTGGCCCAGATGGACACCGAAGTCGGTGACCTGTTCGACTGGGCCGTGGTGCCGGCCCCCTGTGGTCCGTCTTCATGCACGGTGATGCCGGGTGGCGGGGCTATGACCGTCTTCAATCACTCGGAAAATCCCGATATCGCCGGCCAGTTGGTCGACTTTTACGCCCGGCCCGAGAACCTCGACTATTATATCTCCAGAGAGGTCGAGATTCCTTCCGCTGTGTCGCAGATCGAGAACGGCGTTGAATATCCCTCGGCCTCCGAGCGCACATCGGAAGCCTTGGCGACATTCATTGCCCAGATTCCCAAAATGGATGATGCGGCCTATCGTTTCCAGGGCTGGCGTTATCAGCGCGCCATGATGAATGCGATGACCACCCGCATCAGCCAGGTTCTCAACAATGAATTGACCGTCGATGAGGCGCTCGTGCGCATCGAGGAAGACGTCAATCTCGCCATCCAGGCGGGCGGCTGATCGGCCTCTAACAAGCGAATGGCCGTCTCGCCTGTGCGGGGCGGCTTTTGTCCCGGTCATTGAAGGATGGATGGATGAGCGCACGGAGCCAATTTGCGACAGCCACCGGCACCATCGCAGCATTGCCGGCGCGGGTGATCGAGCCGTTGATGTATGGGGTGCAGCGCCTGGTCGGCATCAAACGCATGCCGTGGGTTTTTCTGATCCCCAATTTGACGGCGGTGCTGCTGTTTGCCCTGCTGCCGGTGTTCATCAATATCTTCTATTCCGTCAGCGGCAGCGATCGGCTCTTTCCCTGGGACCGGACGCTGATCGGGGGCGCCAACTACGCGACGCTTTTCGATTGCACAAATTATCTCGATCCATCGACCTGTTCGCGCGATCTTTTCTGGCGCGCCCTGGGCAACACTATGGTCTTCGTGCCCATCCAGGTGACCGTCATGATCGGCGTGGCGCTGATCACGGCCCTCTGTCTCAATCGCGACATTCGCGGACGCGGTTTTTTCCGCGGCATCTTCTTTTTCCCCGTGATGCTGTCTCCGGTTGTCGTTGCGCTGATGTGGCAGTGGATCCTGCAGCGCAATGGTGCCCTCAACGGCCTGATGGGGGCGGTGGGACTGACACCCGTCAACTGGCTGGTGTTTCCCAACACCGCATTTTTCTGGTCGGTATTCATCACCGTCTGGGCGCATATGGGGTTTTACACAATCATCCTTCTGGCCGGACTGCAGGCCATTCCGCGCGATGTCTATGAGGCTGCGCGCATGGATAGCGCCAGCCCGTGGCGATCGTTTACCAAGATCACCCTGCCACTGCTAAAGCCCGTGCTGCTCGTGGTTTTCATCCTTGCCGTCATCCGCTCGGTGCAAACCTTCGACGAGCTCTACGTCCTGACCGGCGGGGGCCCGGGCTCGGCGACCATGCTGATGGTGCAGTACATTTATGAGGTGGGCTTTGCCAGCCAGCCGCGCAATTTCGGGCTCGCCGCCGCAGCCTCGCTGCTTCTGGGGCTGGCGCTCTTGATCTTCACCGCCATCCAGATGCGTATTTCGAGAGGGGGGACCGATGACTGATCTCGGCATGGTCAAGTCAGGCTCATCAATAGGGGCCTTCATCACACGGCGGCGTGGGCGCAAAAGGCTCGACTGGACCGATTGGCTCACTTACGTCTATTTGCTGGCTGGCCTTGTGATCATGTTCACACCGGTGTTGTGGGTGGTGGTTTCCTCCTTCAAGACACCGGCCAACCTCACCGAGTTCCCGCCAACGCTTCTGCCCTATGCGGCCGAAACCGTGATCGTCGAGGGCTATGACGATCCGCTGCCATTGTTCGACGTGACGACCGATGAGGGCGAGACCGTCCGGCTTGCGCAATTGCGCCGCGTCGGCATCAACGCACAGATGATCGATCCGGCCAATCCCGAGGAGCGGCTGACCATTCCGGTCGAAAACGCCGAGCCGGTGCGCCAGATCTATCTGGCGGGCGAGAACTATACCAACCTGCTCTCGAGCACCGGCGGGATGATCTGGCGCTATGTGTTCAACAGCCTCTTCATAACCGTCGTCGCAACGATCATCACGCTGATCATGAACTCGATGGCGGCGTTTGCGCTCTCCAAATACCGCTTTCGGGGGTCGAACATGGCGCTGGTCGCCATCCTTGCGACCTTGATGATCCCGGCCACGGTCGTGCTCGTGCCGACCTATATGATCGTTGCGCAACTGGGGCTTGTTGGCAATTTATGGGGCGTCATCCTGCCCACCGTGGCCACGCCCACCGGGGTGTTTCTTTTGCGGCAATACATGCTCACCATTCCCGACGAGTTGATCGAAGCGGCGCGCATGGATCACGCCAGCGAGTGGCGTATCTTCTGGCGCATCATTCTGCCGCTGTCGGCGCCGGCCCTGGCCGTGGTTGCGATCTTTTCAATTCTGTCGCGCTGGAACGATTTCCTCCTGCCGCTGGTGGTTCTGACCCGACGGGAATCGTACACGCTGCAATTGGCGCTGGCTTCGTTCCAGACCGAGTACGGCATCCGCTACGATCTGCTGTTGGCCATGACCACGCTTACGGCCCTGCCGCTCGCTTTCGCCTTCATCTTCCTGCAACGCTACATCACCAGTGGCATCGCTTCGACCGGGATCAAATAAGGGGTCCGATTTATGGCCAATCTCACGCTGGAAAATCTCAAGAAGTCGTTCGGTGTCGTCGAGGTGATCCCGGGCGTCGATCTCGAAATCAATGATGGGGAGTTCGTGGTTTTCGTCGGCCCTTCGGGCTGCGGGAAATCGACATTGCTGCGCATGATCGCAGGCCTGGAAGGCGTCAGCGATGGCGATATCAGGATCGACAGCGCCAGTGTGGTCAATACGCCCGCCGCCGACCGTGGAGTGGCCATGGTATTCCAGTCTTACGCGCTTTATCCGCATATGACGGTTCGGGAAAACCTGAGCTTCGGGCTGGAAAACATCCGGATGGCCAGGCCCGAGATCGAACGGCGGGTGTCCGATGCTGCGCAATTGCTGCAGATCGAACAGTTTCTCGAACGCCGCCCCAAGCAATTGTCCGGCGGCCAGCGCCAGCGCGTCGCCATCGGGCGCGCCATCACCCGCGACCCCAAGATCTTCCTGTTCGACGAACCGCTCTCCAATCTCGATGCCGAATTGCGCGTCTTGATGCGGATCGAGATCACCAAGCTCCATGAGCGGCTGGGCAATACCATGATCTATGTGACCCATGACCAGATCGAGGCCATGACCATGGCCGACAAGATCGTCGTACTGCGCAAGGGGGTGATCGAGCAGGTCGGCGCGCCGCTCGATCTCTACAACAACCCGCGCAATCTGTTTGTGGCCGGGTTCATCGGGTCGCCGCGCATGAATTTCATCGAAGGCAGCCTGTCCCACAGCGACACCGGCCAGATCATGTTCGAGGCCGAGGGCCTTCAACCCTTGCCGCTGCCGGACACCAACCCCTCGCTTGGCGCGCGCGAGCGCGTCACCCTTGGCGTTCGGCCTGAAGATTTCGTCATTTCCCGGGAAGTGGGGGCCGGTTGGCCGGTCACCGTGGGCGTCGCCGAGCAGTATGGCGCGAGCAGTTATCTTCACTGCACGCTCAAGGGCGACATTCCGGTGCTGATCCACGAAGCCGGGCAAAGCCTGGCCAGGCGCGGCGACGTGCTTCACATTGCGCCCCGGGGCAGCCAATGGCACTTGTTCGACGCCGACGGTCTGGCGGTCGGTCGATGAGCGGGCGGCTTTTGGGCTTTGAGCATGTGGGCATGGCGGTCAGCGATCTCGACGCCAGCATTGCGGTGTACTGCGACCTCCTGGGGCTCGATCTGGTGCTGCGCAAACAGATGCCCAACGGCAAGGGCGAATTGGCGTTTCTCGACACCGGAAATGGCCAGCTCGAGCTGATCTGCCCCGATCCGGGCGTTGCAACACCGGCGCCGTGCCTGCCTGACACCTCGGCGGGCATCCGGCATCTGACCTTTCGGTTCGATGACATCGATCAGGTGTTCGCGCGCCTGGTCGCTGCCGGCGTCGAAATCGTCGAGGCACCCCGCCAAGCGTACAACAAGGAGATCGTCGCCCGGGTTGCCTTCGTTCTCGATCCGGACGGCATCGTTATCGAACTGGCGCAGCGATAAGCCTTCAAAGCGCTGCCGCCTCTTTGGCAATGGCAGCGCCCATGCCATTACCCAGCATCACGCGCAGCCGCGACAGGACCGTCTGCCGGAAGGTCTCGTGAGCCCTTAGCTCGGTCGGAACCAAGCCGGGGAGCGCAAGGAGTGCGTCGAGCAAACCGTCCGCCAATTGCGCTGAACTCGCCGCAGACAGCAGCTCGGCTTCGCGCGGATCGCGGATGGCATAGGCGCCTCCGATCGCGCCTTTGACATAGGCCATCCACGCTGCCGTGGCGAAGGCGAAGCTTCCAAAATCGGCGCCCCTGGTCATCGCGGCAAGTGTCGCATCGAAAATCCGGGTCGGCAGCTTTTGGGTGCCATCCATGGCGATCTGGTAGGTCGGATGATCGATGGCCGGGTTGGCGAACCGCACCAGCAGGGCCTGACGGTACTGATCGAGATCGATCCCCGGCACGGCGTCGAGGGTGGCGGCGGCCGTCTGCATGTGACGGTCGATCAGGCGCTTGAGGTCAGGATCGGCCATGGTGTCGCGGACGAACCTATGTCCCGCCACATGGCCCGCATAGGCCAGCATGGAATGGGTGCCGTTGAGCATGACGAGCTTCATGCGCTCGTAAGCATGCACGTCCTTGACCATCACCGCGCCGCCCTTTTCCCAGGCCGGCCGGCCAGCGCGGAAATCGTCCTCGATGACCCATTGGCTGAATGGTTCGGTTTCGATTGCCGCCAGGTCGTCAGCACCGGTCAGTGCCCGGGCATCGGTGCGGGTCTTTTCGGTCTGCGGTGGCGTGATCCTGTCGACCATTGTGGAAGGGAAGCAGGCATTGGCTTCGATCCAATCTGCAAGATCGCCATCGCGGCGGCGGGCGAAATCGAGGACGAGGCGTTTGAGGATGCGGCCGTTTTCCGGAAGGTTATCGCAGCTTAGTGCCGTGAACGGACCAACGCCGTGCGCCCGACGCCGTTCGAGACCGGCAACGATCAGGCCCACGGCGCTCTGGGGCGCCGAAAGGTCCGATGCCAGATCGGCGGCGATGGCGGGAACGGTGTCGTCCAGCCCCCCGGTCGCCGGATCGATGCCGTAACCTTTTTCGGTGATGGTGATCGAAACAATGCGGGTTCCAGGTGCGGCCAGGGCGGCCAGGACCGCCGCGGGGTCCGATGGCGCATGAATGGCATCGGCAATGCTGCCGATCACTCGACCGCTCGTTTCCGCGTCGCGGACAAGAAGCGTATAGAGCCCATTTTGTTTATTCAGCACATCGATTGCGTCACGCGAGCGCAGGCCGATGGCAGTGATCCGCCAGTCTCCTCCCTCTGCTACCAATGCGTCGTCGGTATAGACGGCGAGATGGGCGCGCATGAAGGCGCCGAGCCCGACATGGACGATGCCCACGCCTGCAGCGTCGCGATCATAGCGCGGCGTTGCAACGGCTGTCGGAAGATCTGAGAGTGACTGAAGCGGGGTCATGGAATTCTGTAGGCGGCCTTTGCCGCGTCATAGCTCAGCCAGCGTGCCCGATCGCGCGCCGTGGCCTGGCCGATCTTGTGCTCGGCAACCATTTTCGCGAGAAATCCGGCAACTTCGCGGCGCCAGACGTCGTGCCGGGCCGCAATGGAAAGCAGCGCGCGGGTGTCGTCATTAAAGCCGGCCATATTGGCAAAACCTGCCGTCTCATGCATGGCGTCGAGATAGCGCCTGATTCCGTTGGAGCTGTCGTGAAACCACCACGGCGGGCCGACCATCAGCGCCGGCCAGTATCCGGCCATGGGCGCCAGTTCGCGCGCGTAGGTGCTTTCATCGAGCGTAAAGGCGATCAGCCGGAAATTCTCGGCATTGCCGTACCGCGAAAGAAGGGCCGACAATCCGCCGACGAAATCGGTACGCTGGGGGATATCGTCACCCAGGTTGCGCCCGCGTTCGGCCTGCAGCATCGGGTCGGTGGCCCGGCGCGATCCGGCGTGTATCTGCATCACCATGCCGTCCTCGGCCGAAAGCCCGGCCATTTCGGTGAGCATCTGGGCACGGAACTGCTCGGCTTCGGCGGCGGAGAGCACGCCCTTCAGCGCGCCGTCCAGCAGGGCCTGCCTTTCGGCCGGCCCCAGATCGGCAGTGAGCGCTGTGGGCACGCCATGATCGGTCGCGGTCGCGCCATGGGCGCGGAAGTGCGCGCGGCGGGTGGCGTGCGCCTTGATCATGCCGGACCATGTCGAGACGTCCTCGCCGGTGATTTCGGCCAGCGTTTCAAGATTGGCTGCGAAGTCCGCAGCCTCGGGGTCGGTCACATCATCGGGTCGATAGGTCGTGCGTATGCGCGCACCGAGGCCCTTTGCCTTGATCGTCGCATGGTGATTGAGCGGGTCGAGCGCAAATTCGGTGGTGGCGATCATCTCGACATTGGCGCGGTCGAGAATGGCGAGCGGGCGCAGATCGGCATCGGCCAGTCTCGCCCCGATCAGATCGAAGGTCGCATCGGCGGTCTGTGCGCTCAACGGGGCGTCGATGCCAAATTCTCTCGACAGCGAATGGTTGATCCAGAGTTCGGACGGTGTTCCCGCAAAGAGCGGCCAGTTGGTGCAGAACGTCCGCCACGCGGATCGCGCATCGGCCACCGGCGCGCCATCCTTCCGCGGCACGGCGAGCGCATCGTAGGCGATATTCTGCGAGCGCAACATGCGCAGCACGTAGTGGTCGGGAATCAGAAAAAGCGAAGCGGCATCGGCAAAGGCGCCATTTTCGGCAAACCATTGCGGGTCGGTGTGCCCGTGCGGACTGACAATGGGCAGCTCCGCGATCGTTTCGTAAAGATTGCGCGCGATGGCGCGAACGGAGGGTTCTGCGGGGAACAGGCGGTCTGGATGCAGCAGGGGTTCAGTCATTGGCACCTGTCCCTTTCAGCCCGAGTTCGGGATGACCAAAGGCACGCATTACCCCACGCAATTCGGCCAGACCCTTGAGCCTTCCAATCGTGGGATAGCCTGGCTGCGCCTTGCGGCCCAGATCGTCGAGAATGTCCTGGCCGTGATCGGGCCGCATGGGAATCTGGTGGTCGGCGCGCCCCTCGGCCTTGCGCCGGGCTTCCTCGGTCATGATGGCCGCAATCAGTGCAACCATGTCGGTGTCGCCGGCCAGATGCTCGTCCTCAAAGAACGATCCGGCGATCGCACCATTGTCGCGCCTGACGTTGCGCAGATGGATGAAATGCACCTTTGGCGCCAGGGCTTTCATCATGGCGAGAAGGTCGTTGTCCGGGCGTACGCCCAATGAACCCGAGCATAGCGTCGCCCCGTTGGCTGGGCTGTCCACGGCCGAAAGAACCGCCAGGTAGTCCTCGAGCGTCGACATGATGCGCGGCAGGCCCATCAGCGCAAAGGGCGGGTCGTCGGGATGGCAGCACAACCGCATCCCCAGGCGTTCGGCCACGGGCACCACTTCTTCGAGAAAGGCGATGAAGTGGGCGCGCAGACGGTCGATGGAAATGTGATCGTACTCGGCCAATTGCTGACGCACGCCCTCGAGCGTCAAGTGCTCGGTCGCGCCGGGCAGGCCCGCGGTGACGTTGTTTGTCAACTCGAGCTTGCGCGCCTCGGACATGGTGGCGAACCGTTGATGGGCGCTGGCCGCGATTTTGGGGGCATAATCGGACGCCGCGTCGGCCCGCGCCAGCAGGTGGATGTCGAAGGCTGCGAAATCGATGATGTCGAACCGCATGCACGTGCCGCCATGGGCGACGCGCCAGTTGAGATCGGTGCGTGTCCAATCCAGTATCGGCATGAAATTATAGCAGATCGTTTCGATGCCGGCGGCGGCAAGGTTTTCGAGGCTGGACTTGTAATTGGCAATGTGGGTGCGCCAGTCGCCCTTCTGTTTCTTGACGTCTTCGGAAACAGGCAGGCTTTCCACCACCTCCCATTTCAGGCCGGATGGCGTGCCGTCGCTGCGGCTGGCAATCTGTGCTTGCCGACGCGCGATTTCCGCAGGCGTCCATACGGCGCCATTGGGAATGTGGTGGAGAGCCGAGACCACACCTTCAACGCCGGCTTGAAGCATATCCTCGACTCTTGCGAGGTCGCTTGGTCCGAACCAACGCCAGGTCTGCCGCATATCAAGTCTCCCATGGCTATTGGCCGATCCACCTTGCGGGCGGTACGAAACTATCGTCAGCGCCTCGGGGAAAGGGTTCCATCTTGAATTAAACTACTAGTATGGTAGTTAAGCTCGGTCAATGGCCCGATGTCCTTAGCGCGACGCATTTGCCTGTCAGATCGATCGCCAATGCGGAGAGAGCAATTTGCCAAGTCGTAGCAGGAAGACCACGGCTGAGGTTCTTGAACTGGAGCGTCTTGCCGACAGCGCAAGCGATGTGCGGCAAGTGACGATGGGCCATCGGGTCTTTCTCTCGATCAAGCGCGCCATCGTCCATGGTCGGCTGGTCCCCGGTTATCCGGTATCAGAAGTGGAATTGGCGGGCCAGTTGGGCGTATCGCGCCAGCCGGTACGCGAAGCATTCATCAAGCTGGCGGACATGGGACTTGTCGAGATCCGTCCGCAGCGCGGCACGTTCATCCAGCGGATCTCCCGGCGCGAAGTGGAAAACGCGCGGTTTCTGCGCGAAGCAATCGAAGTCGCCATCGCGCGCCGCGCCGCGGAAGTCGCCAGCGCTGAAGCAGTCCGCCCGCTTTGGGACCTTGTGGAGGACCAGGCGCGCTGCGGTGTGCTGCCTGATCACAGCCAGTTCCTCGCTCTCGATGATGCGCTTCATCATGAGATTGCCCGCATGGCGGACTGCGAGCGGGGCTGGCGCCTGATCGAGGATCTCAAGGCGCAGATGGACCGCGTGCGCTACCTTTCGATTTCGTCAGCCACCCCGGCGGACACAATCGTGTCACAACACCGCATATTGGTTCAGGCTATCGCCGACAGATCTCCCGACGCCGCGGAGGCGGCCATGCGGCACCATCTGCGCGAAATGCTCAAATCACTGCCCATCGTCATCGAGAACAACGCCGATGCCTTCGATCTCTGACGGGCGAGCACAGTTGCCCTGAATCTTTCGAAAGAGCCACCGTCGATTTTGGGAAATGGCGGAGAGAGAGTCCTTAAATTTGGCCAGTCAAAAGTCGTCGCGAACGGCCAAGAATGTTGCTACCGTTTTGATTATCCACAACTTTAGACGATCAGGACCAATCAGGCCCGATCAGCTACTAAATGGATAGGTGAGCCCAACTTGGTGAGTGTTTAGCGTGGCGACTAGCCAAATTAAGGACGCTCAACATGAAGAATGCTACCCGCCGCAAATCACCCATTCCAGCCATTCGAGCTATCGTGCAAGCTGCCGAACCCGGCATGTGGGCACAAGGTGCCGGGCTTTACCTTGTCGTCGCCAAATCCGGCAACGCTTCGTGGGCATATCGATATTCAACCAAGCAGGGCAAGCGGCGAACCATGACGCTCGCACCTTTTGACGAAATCGACACCACAACCATGAAGGCACTCGAATTGCAGGTGGCGGAATTGGCCAAGCAAGTTGCCAACGGATGCGATCCACTAGTTGAACGTCATGCCGCAAATGAAAACAGCCCTCCGATTGCAGTGGCAAAAGTCGAAACTTTCGAGGAAGCGGCCCGCGCATTCATTGCCGAAAATCGGGGCGATTGGAAAAACGAAAAGCACGCTGCACAATGGTCCAGCACGTTGGAGCGGTACGTTTACCCCGTCATTGGATCGAAGCTGCCGTTCGACGTCACCACTGCCGACGTGGTGAACGTGCTGCGGCAAGAATACAAGGACGCCACGCTTTGGGATGGTGCCCGCGAAACAGCATCTCGTGTCCGGATGCGAATGGAGGCAGTGTTAGGTCGGGCTTATGCCTTGGGCAAAGACGATCCTCGCTATGCCGAGCAGTGGGCAACGTTCAGAAATCCGGCACAATGGAAAGGGCACCTAGATCGCATATTCAAAGCGAACCGCCGCACCAAAAGGCATTTCAAGGCAATGGATTGGAAAGACTTGCCAGCATATTTTACCCAACTGATCAGCAAGTCCGATTTTTCATCACATGCACTGCGTCTGACGATACTTTGCGCAACACGCACGTCCGAAACACTCAATGCCAAGTGGTCCGAAATCGATTTTGCCGAACGTGTCTGGCATATCCCAGCTGAACGAATGAAAGCGGGCCAACCCCATTCGGTGCCCCTGTCCAACACTGCAATCGAATTGCTTTCGAAACTTCCGAGGATGGAAGAAAACCCTTACATCTTTCCCGGTTCCAAAAAAAATCGTCCATTGAGCAATATGGCGATGCTCGAAATATTGCGCGGTATGAATGATCAGAATTTCACCGTGCATGGTTTCCGGTCGGCTTTTCGGGATTGGGTATCGGAAACAACGATGCACCCCGACACAATTGCCGAAATGGCATTGGCTCATACAATCAAAAACAAGACAGAAGCCGCGTACCGACGCGGAACCGCGTTTGACCGACGCCGGAATTTAATGCAGCAATGGGATGACTATCTAAATATGGAGGTGAGTGAATACAAAGGAAAGTGGCGGGCGTTTATTGCCCACGAGCTAATTGTCTAGCCGCCTTTTTTCCGAATATTCGTGGGCGTTCTGATAGACGCTTGTCCATGTCACTATCGCGCGCGGCGGCAGCGTGAGGCTAAATGCGACATTCGCAAGCAAAAGCATGTTGAGGGGGAACTGTGCTCGACCAGATGTTCACTGCCGAAAACTTTCGGCGGATATTCGATACTGAGAATCGCAAGGGCCTGGATGTGGCAGGGCTCTACTTTCCACACCTTGATGACTTAACCGATGCAGTCCGGCATAAAGTCGCCGAGGTTCGGAAGTGGCGAAAGGACAAGGCGGACCTATCTGAAACCGCGTTTGTCGCTGGTGAAATCGAGCTAAAGTCACAGCTTGCCGAGCTCAAGGCGGCCAAATCTGAGGCGATTGACCTGGAGATGGAGAAGCTGAGCATGGCGGTTGCCGCGTCTGGCTTCAAGGTGGAACTGACGGAGAAGATCGGACCGAAGGGAAAACCAGTCTATTGCATAGACGGTTCGGCGGAGACCTTTTTCGTTGTTAAGCAGCTTCAGCGGAACATCCATCGCATCTACAAGGTGAAACAAGCCAATCGCCATGACTTAGCCTGCCGAATCCGAGACACAGTCGGAACTGGCTTTCCTTTCGAGCTGGTTCGGACGGATGTTTCCGACTTCTACGAAAGCATTGATCGCGAGAAGCTGTATGCCAAGCTAGATCACGACCAACTGCTCAGCTCGTCGTCGAAGCGGTTCATCCGCCAGATATTTAGTTCCTACAAGGTACTGAGCGGCAATTCGAATGGCATCCCACGTGGTGTAGGCATCAGCGCCTACCTAGCCGAGCTGTTCCTGCGACCAGTCGACCGAGCCATCGGCGAGCTACCTGGCATCGTCATGTACTGCCGCTACGTCGATGATATCGTCGCGGTGTTTGCTAGGCCGCCTACGGGCGGCGTTTTGGGAAGCTACAAGAGTCACGTGCTTGGGATACTGAGCGACAACCAACTAGCCTGCAACGTGGGAAAGACGGCCGAGATCGATCTAGGTGACAAGGCAGGACCTAAAAATTTCCACTATCTCGGTTACAATTTCATGGTGACCCTCAGAACGCTTGAGATCGCGCCAAGCGATGCCAAAATTGAAAGACTCGAGCAGCGGCTGGAAGCCGCATTCCTGGAGTACCGGCGAACCGCCCCGACGGGGCAGCGGCGGGCTTTCAGGGAGATCGTGGCGAGGATAAAGTTCCTTACTGGAAACACGCGCTTGAGAAACAATAAGTCGAGTGCCACGACAGGTATTTACTACAACACCCCGTTGGTCACCGATCTGCGGAAGTACGAGATGCTCGACACTTTGCTGCGGAGGCGAATCCGGGAAATAAAGCGCCCGACTCTGCGGTCGTTGCTGTTGAGGTATGGATTCAAATCAGGCTTCCTGGAACGGCGGTTCCACAACTTCAGTGCCCGGGAATTTCAGACGATCGTGAAGGCATGGCGGCATGTCTAAACACAGCGTCACCCTCACGCATCGCCGACAACGTTCTGTCCTGACGGATATGCTTCCCTTCGAGGTGCCGCCGACATTCACGAACCGAGGCTTCTTTGCCTTCCTTCGTGACCACCACATCGACATCGAGTCGGACCGTCTGCGTTGGAAGGAAGGAGGGCCTGGCTTGGACCGGACGATTCGGTTGCTTTTTGATGTCCGGGAGTCGGCGATCTTAGCGACCAACACGACCAGCGAGTGGGGAGCTACGGTCAAGCGTCGCAGCATCCCAATGCAGGCGTGCAGGATGGATACCATGCCGTTCAACTTTCGCGTCGCCCATAAGCTCGAAGGCCGCATACTGAGCGTGGTCCACCCAAGGAATCAAGTTTGCGTCGCGGACTTCTACGCGCGTCATAGCGCGACGATTATCTACTATACGTCACTTAGCGCATTTTCGATCCGGCACCCGGTCTCCGTTTCCCGCTTTGCGTTCTTCAAAGACAAGCTACACGACCAGAAGCTCGAGACGGTGCCTACTGGTGTCGAAGAGGAAGATCGCGAATACGAGCAGATTGGTTCGTTCTTCGTTTATCGAAAATACCGAAACATCCACCGCTTCTTTGAATCCTACAAATACCATCGTTGCGAGAAAAAATATAATGCGATGGTCCAGATCGATGTCAGCAAGTGTTTCGATAGTATCTACACGCACTCGCTCCCGTGGGCGGTGATCGGGAAGAGCCAGACAAAATTCAACCTTGAAAACTCCAAGGCGACCTTCGGTGGCCGGTTCGACTCGCTAATGCAGAAGCTCAACCAGAACGAGACCAACGGTATCGTTATTGGCCCTGAGTTTTCTCGCATTTTTGCCGAGATCATCCTCCAATCCGTCGATGTCGAGCTAGAGTGCGCAATGACAAAGCGCGCCAAACTGAAGCACAAGGTCGACTACGAGATATTCCGTTACGTCGACGACTACTTCGTTTTCTACAATGAGCAGTCTACGGAGCTGAGGGTGATTGAGGAGCTCCAAGAGATACTTAAGACGAAAAAACTCACGATCAATCCAGCCAAGGTCAAGTCGTACCCGAAGCCGATCATTACCGAGATCACGATCGCGAAGGAGCGCATATCAGCACTGATGAATTCGCAGGTCGACCCTAGCTTGGAAGAGTCAATGGCAGCCGAGTCCGGGGCTGCTGTTACCAAGCGCTTCAAGTGCGACCTGAATTCCAACCGACTGATCGTGCGCTACAAGATGATCATCAAGGAGTCGAAGGTCGAATATGGCGATCTCCTAAACTACACTTTTGCCATCGTGGAGAACAAGATCGATCTGGTTATCAAGGCGTACCTCTCCAGCGATGCTGGCGACGGCGATCGGCGGCGCATGGTAAACGCGGTAATGGCACTGCTGGAATTCGCGTTCTTCGCCTACTCAGCTAGCCCTAAGGTCAATCACACCATCCGCATGAGCCGAATGGTAGCCACCTCAGTCGATTTCGTGACCGCCCAGGCGTTCTCTCACGAGCTGAAACACCTGCTGTTCAAATTCGTTCATGACAACATTGTCGAGATGCTTGATAAAAATAAGATGAGTACGTACCGAGAGGTGGAAAGTCTATATCTGCTGATTGTGCTCTCACGCATCGGCAAAGAATACTGGTTGCCGGAGGAGACTATTGCCAATCACTTTTTGATTATTTTGGACAAAGAATCCGATCAGTACGTCAGGAGTGAGTTCTTAAATCACTTCTCAATTACTGTCCTTCTCTCATACATGAAGAAGAAGGTGCGGTACGACAAGCTAAGAGCCTTCATCGAAAGTCAGGCACTCGCGAAGCTTGAATTCGTCAAGGCCCACTGTCCTAACGACGCGGAGGCCCTGATGCTGTTCCTGGACCTCATTGTTTGTCCCTATCTGGACCATGACACGAAGGTGGCGGCAGGAGCGATCTTTGGCCTGGACGCTGCGGGGCTGGCAGAGGTGCAAGGCGTCAACGACCACTGGTTCACGGCGTGGGGAGACAAGTTTAATTTGGCCAAGGAACTGGACGCGAAGCGTAGCCGCGACGTATACTAACTGCGGCGCTCCGCTCTGACCTTAATGGCTGTTGGCAGCCCACACACAAGCGCCTTCTCGGTTTCCGTATCAATCGGCTGTCGGGTGAAATGACGGTAGGAGCGGGCCGTCACTCGGCCTCTCGTCAAGTTTACCGGCGACTACTGTCTGTCACCCATCGTGCAACATTTGCCAGTTCGAATCGGCCCATTCTGCCAGAGGGTGGTGGGCAGGTTAACGACTAGGGTTTCGGGCGACGAAAGAAACACCACGCGCGGCGCAACCGCGTTTGCAAGCCGAAGATGAAACGGAGCCATTACTGAATTTCTTCTTGACGTGTCGTGGTGGCTCAGGGATGCTTGTGTTGTCGCTGAGCATTAGACTCGGCGGTGCAAGCGGTTGGATGACCGAAGGCCGGAGGGGAAGCCCTGGCGCTCGCAGTGGATGCTGCTGACACGTCACCCCATTCCGCTTCGAGGTTAATTATGATGACCGCACCAGCCCACGATACAATCCTCACTGTTGCCCAGACCTGCCATCGTCTTTCACTGTCAGAACCGACGCTACGCCGCTACATCAAGGCGGGCATTGAAGGTTTCCCCCGCAAGATTCAACTTGGTCCGCGCCGCGTTGGCTTTTCGAGCCGTGATGTGGCCGCTTATGTGGACCGCCAGCGCCAAGCTGCAATGCATATCCCTGAACACTCATAATCGCTCATTTGTGCTCGCTTTTGGTTAGCGAAAATGGTGAGTAACAGAAATTATTCAATGAAATGAACAGATTGAGCGGACAGACACTCCGCAAGTTCATTTGTTGACATTGATTCGCAAAAGGCTGATCGTTTTTTGCTTTCGAGCGGATCATAGGAGGGCGGGGTGTCAACTTCAGCAACATGCTGATTGCCTGCCCTCCGATTAGAACCGAGCCGGATGGCTCATGCCGGTTGACCCGGTGCCTATGCGGTGGATGCCGCTTTGCGCGTGACAGCGCTTCGTATGATCCAACCGAAGGCATTTCCGATGACTATTTCGACCGACGCTGCGCCCGATGGCGAGATTTCGTTCACCTACTTCACATCGTATACCGATTCAATTGGCGAACGCCGCACAGCACCTTTTGACCAATTGTGCGATTGGATAGCGACCCATCCCCCTATGGCCGCTACGAAAGGCGGGCTTCCGCTCATCAAGCTAGCGACTTTTGTCGATAATCATCGGAAAAATGAGAAGCTTGAGGCGGTTTTCGGGATCGAAGGCGACTATGATGGTGAAGCGCTCCATCCCTATGCTGCGAGTGCCTTGCTCGCGGCTAAGGGCATTCAGGCCCTGATCTACACGTCACCCAGCCACCAGAATGGCGCGCCACGCTGGCGTGTCGTGTGCCCCCTGTCTAACCCGGTGGCAGCGGAAGAGCGACACGAGTTAACCAGCCGCCTGAACAGCGCTCTTGGGGGCATTCTCGCGCCAGAATCGTTTGTAGCTTCGCAATCCTACTACGTTGGGTCTGTGACTGGTGGTGAGCCTGTTAAAACATGGCGCGTGGATGGTCTTCCGCTTGATCTGGTGGAAGGTCTGAAACCTGTTGGCCCACCCGAAGCCGCAAGTGGGTTCGGTGGTAAGCGCATTCAGCCCGGCGAAGGTCGTCGCGCTCCAAATTTTGAAATCGCGCTTGCCGCTTTGCAAAGCCGTGACCCGTCCGATTTCAAGAGCCGCCGAGAATGGCTACTTTTCAGTGGATCGTATTGCACTGCTACGCACGGTTTTCCAGATGCCAAGAAACATTGGATGGCATGGAACGAACCTTACGAAAATAACGATCCGGCTGCCAATTCCAGAGCGTGGCATGGCTTTGAGCGATATGGTGCGAACGGTGATTTTCATACGCTCGCTTCAATGGGCTACGATCCGGCTGCAAAAGCGCTAGCTCAATTCGGGGACGGTCCCGCGCCCATGCCACAACTGCCCTTTCCGCCTGGACAAAAGCCAGTCCATTTCCTTGACGATGGCTCCGGCTGCAAGATCGACCGTTTAGTTTCGAGTGAAATATATCTGCTTTTGCGAGACAACATCGGCACTCTGATCGGCTTCAATGAGTTTTCCGGAAATATCGTCAAGCGCGGTCCAATGCCTTGGGACCCCGAGGCTACCGGCAGGCCGTGGACTGCGACCGACGATGCCTACTTGCGAGCTTACATTCAGCGAGGGTCGGGCAAAAGTCCGCCAACCGAAGCTTTGAATGAAGCCATCGTTTTGTTGGCTGATCGTAACAAATTCGACCCGATAGCTGATCGCCTCAACGAACTGCAATGGGATGGCGTGCCACGACTAGATAGCCTTCCGTTGATGTTTACCGCCAAGAATGCCGACTT
Organism: Pelagibacterium nitratireducens; assembly: GCF_037044555.1. Taxonomy (NCBI): domain Bacteria; kingdom Pseudomonadati; phylum Pseudomonadota; class Alphaproteobacteria; order Hyphomicrobiales; family Devosiaceae; genus Pelagibacterium; species Pelagibacterium nitratireducens. Next base: position 3,426,398 of record NZ_CP146275.1, on the reverse strand, counting down.
TGCCCGGATCGCACTCCGCAAAGTCATGATTTCAATTGTGGCACGGGTGTTTCAGCCGGGGTGCAAGGTGGACACCGTACTTGTTTTGGAAGGCGAACAGGGCACCGGCAAATCGACAGCCGCTGCAATATTGGCTGGTGGTGATGATTACTTTTCTGACCATCTGCCACCGATGCACGAGAAGGACGCCGCCGCTCATCTCCAAGGCAAACTGATTGTCGAAATTGCCGAACTTTCCGCAATGCGCCGATCAGATGTCGAGGAAGTGAAGGCCTTCATCAGCCGTCGAACCGACAAATTTCGTCCAGCCTACGGCAAGCACGATATAACCTGCCAGCGCCGATGTGTGTTCATCGCGACAACCAACAGCGATGAATACCTGCACGACGACACCGGCAATCGCCGGTTCTGGCCGGTCAAGATTTCCGGCAACATAGACCTTGCCGCGCTTGAAGGTAGCCGCGAACAGCTATTTGCCGAAGCGGTGGTTGCATATCGGCAGGGTGAACCTTGGTACTTTAGCGCTGCGGAAGCGGCTCTAGCACAGTCCGAGCAGTCCGAGCGCGTCGTCACGGATTCATGGCAAGAACCGATCCGTCGATTTTGTGCGAGCAACGAAGTTTCTGGTCAGTTGATCACAATGGAAAGGATTGTGAGCGAAGGCTTGCGACTTCCCTACCAACACCAGAACACAGGCGTTACCAAGCGGGTGAAAAGCATTCTGCGAACGCTTGGCTTTCGACCGACGCGCAATGCCACCCAACGTTGGTACGAACGGAAACCACAATGACAGAGCTATGACGCTAGAGTGTCCCAAAGTGTCATAGCTAACTCATTGAAATTGTGCCCGCAATTATTCAATGACACTTGTGACACTGAAACTGGCCACCTTTCTATAAGCACACACGTAGGACCGCATCCGCCGCTATTCTCCACTCGCTACCTACTTCACTGTCATAAGCGTCATAGTGTCATTTTTGTAATAAACTCAAATGGTTAGTAATGACGCTGAAAATTGAATAGTGTCATTGCAGCGTCAATGCGCGTCCAAATCCCAATGCTTCAAAAAGCTACAGGCTAGCCACATCGGTAAGGCGACAACCATTGTTGCTTAGCGTGCCGGTAGCCGTTTCAACGCTCATGCCGCCAAATCCATTACGGCCACGATATTCCATTATGATGGTGTGCTGACCGTTGTTGACCGGCGTTATTCTAGTTTCGATATGCTCGAAGCTGCCCGGCTCACGCATGGAATTTTTCACGGTATCGACAAGAGCTCTATTGGAACCATCCCACGATGAGAGGCAGTGAAAGCCCTTTCGCTCGTCTTCGGCTTGTTCAGCTGCCCGCGTGGATACGGCCTGCGAACCGGTCGAGCCCGATCCACCGGGCTGACCTGACCCAATCCACATTATTGCGAAGAGGCCTCCCCACACGAGCAGTCCGATTATGAAGAACACGTTCCCCTTTTTCTTCGGAGCTTTGGGAGCTTTCGCCTTTTTGGAATTTTTGGCACTGGGAGGCTCAACATAGAATTCTTCTTCGGGTTCGACTGCCCTATTGTTTTCGATAACCGATGCCTGCCCAGTCAGTCGCAACCGAGCCGCGCGCAATTCATCGGCGCTGATTTCACCAGCAGCGCGCATCGTCGCCAGTTCAGCCAAAATCGCCTCTACATCGCGTTTCTCGCTTTGCCCCTTATCCGATTCCGAATGAGACGACGCCCCACCTAGAGTTGGCTCCTGCCTGTCCACGCTTGCCCCCAAATGCAATAAAAGTGGAACGTTTCCGCAATTGAAAGTCGGACGCAAGCTCTATTTGGAATATTGGCTAACCCGCGTCAGCGCGCGAGGAACGGAACGAAAAACCGAAATCGGGAAAAGGAGCCGAACAAAGCAAATAAAAGCCGAGAAAATGGAAGTATACTTCCGTTGGTCAATAATGGTGATCACCGGCTGGGTATAAAATAAATATTGTATTTCACCATGTGGTGATATTTACAGCAAGAAATTTGATCGTCATGCTCACTTCACATTAAAGCGTGAAGGAATACTAATATGTTCGAATTTCAAGTTCAAAGGAATGCAGACGGCACCATTGCACTCGGTGTTTCTGGGAGCGATAGCAGAGCCTATGCCGCTGCCCGCCCTGCCGAGGAATTCAAGGCGCTTAACGAGAACTACAACGTTCTCGCCAATGAGATGGACCGCATCAGTATCGATGCGTCCAAGCTTGCGGAAAAATTGAAGCCTGATGCATATCAAGAGGCTTTGACCGAACGGTTTGCCGCGATGACTGATCATTTTCAGCGGCTCCAAACCGCCGTGGCCAAAGTGAAGCAAGACAATTTCGATTACGAAACGAACCGTGACCTGATCCCTCAAGCTGGACCGATCACGCCAGAAATTCGTGACATTCGGGCTAGACTTGCATTGATCAGCAAGAGCGAGCTTGCGCAGAAACTGTTGGATAATGCATCGCTAGCCGAACTCGACGCTGCGTTGCGCACCGATGGTTTTGATGCCCTCGAAATTGACCCAGAATTGCGAAAGCGCCTTGAAGCCCGCCGTCTTGAATTGGCGCACGCAGAATGGATTCGCAAGCATATTTCAGAAGGTATTCGTCAAAAGCCGACGCTGGAAAATCCGACACCGTTGGCTCACGAGATTAACGAACCAGAGTTGAGCAAGATCGTTGCCGACGCTTCAGCCCAACGCCTTCGCCGGATCGATGATGCGGACAATGCGCAACAGTTCTTGAAGCAGTTCGTCAATGTGGTTGCGGTTGCCACCGCAACAACGCCCGCCAACGCTTGGGCTAAACTTATGGGGCAGTCCGATGCGTGAGAAGCCCTACAAGTGCCAGCTTCCCCCAACCGTGACACTTCCAACGGGATCGATCACGCCCGCGCCGCTGGTGCGCAAAGCTCTTGGCGGGAAATGTAGGCAAACATTAATCACATGGCGCGCCCATGCCGGGTTTCCTGCCATGTATCTGCCCGGTGGTTACGATCACACGCGAGCCGCTTATTTCACTGATGAAGTTGCCCGCTGGTTGACCGAGCGCGGGGTAATTGTTGAGCGGAGTGGCGATGATGAACGCCCATAATTTTGGTAAATCATGGGCACCGGAGCGAACCCCTCGTGGTCAATTCGCAAAAGGGTCCGGTGGTCGTCCCCATGGGGTGAAAGGCAAAAAATCGCGCGAAGCTTTGGAACAAGTAAAAAGCTTCGGTCCTGATGCTCTCGCCGCATTGCGTGAAAGCGTGGTCGCCAAAGAGCGTTGGGCGGTGGAGTATGTGCTCAATCGCTTGTTGCCCTCAAGTGGTCGCTTGATTGAATTCGAGGATATGACCCCTGAAGACGTGAGCGGCGCGCTCAAGGATGGCGACATCTCGCCAGTTGAGGCGAAAGACGTTGCAGCGGCCCTCGCAAAATTGGCCGAAGTATCTGACATCGAGCAGTTGCGCGAACGTTTGGACGAACTCGAAAAAGCCTTCGTGAAGGGTCCGAACTCATGACCATTCGGCAGTCAGATAAAAAACGGATCAAGGCCCTAGCCGAAGTCGCTCAATGTCGCCAACGATCTAAGCCCACAATGACCGTTGATGAAGCCGCTGCTGCATACGAGCAGTCCTTAAATAAACCCTTCGTTGCACGTGGCGACGATGACACGCCACGAATCCTGACGACGCACACCGTCGAGGAAGCCGCAGACATTTACAGGCGTTATATCGAGGAAAACTGACATGACCGAGCCGCGCCCCAACCTTGAAAAAGTGGCCAACCTTTCGGAGCCTGACTGGCGGGCACTATGGTCGGGGGTCAAAATGTTGAACGCCTATACGCCCGAAGCCGACTTTCCCCCGCATCTCCATGCCCAAACTTGGCGGCTAATGCGGCAATGCGGGGCGAAGGTCCAGTCCTATGGCACCATGAAATTGGTGGCATGGTCGCTTTGTTACAATCGCCTCACAATCGAGCGTTTGCGGAACTGGTGAGTGCTCGGTGGTTAGTCGCTGACTTCAAAATCCCAAAAAAACCAGAAAACTAGCGATTTTTGGGGTTGATTGGCGGAGAGAGAGGGATTCGAACCCTCGAGACGGTTCCCCGCCTACACACTTTCCAGGCGTGCGCCTTCGACCACTCGGCCATCTCTCCGCGTGGGTGCCCGATTATCCGGCTTTGCGGTCCCTGCCAAGGGGCGTGAGGCAAAAAAGGCTGCAAAACTTTTCTTTGGCCGGATCATTTGGCCCGCCGATGCGTTGCACGCAGGCGGGTTAAGCACGATTGGAGATTCCGATTGCCCTTTGCCCGGCCCCTCGTGCTATTGTTAATAAAGCCTTGCGGAATGATGAAAAGCCCAGCAAATGGAGCCGGACCGGACAAGGCAGGGACGAGTGTCATGCGTGCTGTACTGAGAATATTGGCTGCGGCCTTTCTGGCCCTTTCGGTCGTGCTTCTGGTTGCCGATGGAACCGCCATGCTGGCCGCAAATGCTTTTACGGCGACGCCCTTGGCGGCAACGATCGCCAGTCTGTTTCCCGGCACGCTGGAATCGGTGCAACTGGCCGTTCAGGACAATGTGCATCCCCTGCTCTGGGAGCCCACGCTCACCACATTGCTGGCCTGGCCCGGCTGGGCCGTGATTGGCGCGGTGGGTTTGGTGCTGGCGCTTTTGGGACGCTCCCGTTCACGCCGGCGCATGGTCAGCATCGACCAGTTCTAGCGACATCGCAATTGCCTCGGCGACCGTGGGTGGAGTTTCGCGCGCTTCGCCCGCGCTGATCGGGTTGCCAAGTGTGCACGGCCCGCCCTATGGTCCGATCCTGTTATCTGGGGTGCCTGATCGATGCAGAGACTGTTGATTGTGTGCGCAGCGCTTTTCGCTGCTCTGCTTCTCGCATCATGCGCGACCCTGTCCCAGGAACAATGCGAGGCGGGCGATTGGCGCGCCATCGGATTTAACGATGGCGCCGATGGCCGCCCGGCCGATCGCATATCGAGCCATGCCGAGGCCTGCTCCGAATACGGCATTTCTGTTGACAATGCGCTTTATCAGACCGGTCGTACCGAGGGCCTGAGGGTCTATTGCCGCCTGAGCAATGCCGAGCGGAAGGGACGGTCGGGCGAGCGCTATTTCGGCGTTTGCGAAGGCGAGTTGGGCGTCGCCTTTGCCCGTGTTCATGCAGCGGGCAGGGAGGTGTTCAATCTCGAGGCCGAACTCAACAGTCTCGATAGCGAAATCGACGCCAAGCTGGCCGAACTCCGCCGCGGTGATCCCACGCCCGAACAGGTTGCGGCGCTGACGCGGGAACTAACCATACTGCAGACCGAACGCCGCGTGCTCGAACTGCGTGTGCGGTCCGCCGACCAGAGCCTGTCAGCGCTGCGCCGCCAGGAGGAAAACCGGCTCTCCCAGGTCGGTATTGCGTATTGATCTCGGCCAAAAGAAAAGGGCCGATAAGGGCCCTTTCCGATATGCAATCTGAGGCCTGAAAATCAGGCGCCCGGCTGCTTGACGATGCGCAGATAGGGTTTGACCTCGTTCCAGCCCTCGGGGAATTTTTCCTTTGCCTGCTCGTTGGTGACGGCCGGGACGATGATGACGTCTTCGCCGTTCTTCCAGTTGACCGGCGTTGCCACCTGATGGCTGGCGGTCAGTTGCAGGCTGTCGATCACCCGCAGGATTTCATCGAAATTCCGGCCCGTCGAAGCAGGATATTCGAGCTTGAGCTTGACCTTCTTGTCCGGCCCCACAACGAAGACCGAACGCACCGTCAGCGTGTTGTCGGCATTGGGGTGGATCATGTCGTACTGGCGGGCGATCGTGCCATCGTCGGCAATCAGCGGAAAGTTGAGCGCGGTGCCCTGGGTTTCCTCGATGTCTCTGGCCCAGCCTTCGTGGTCTTCGATCTTGTCGACCGAAAGCCCCAGCACCTTGACGCCGCGCTTTTCGAATTCGGGTTTGAGCTTGGCGGTATACCCGAGCTCGGTCGTGCAGACCGGGGTGTAATTCTTGGGGTGCGAAAACAGCACCGCCCAGCTTCCATCGATATAATCGTGAAACCGGATTTCCCCTTCCGTCGTCTGCGCGGTGAAATCGGGGGCCGTATCGCCAATCAGAATAGCCATGTGCTTTTCTCCTTATCCGTGCCCGAAGATTGGGCGAATGGATCAAAAACTGTCCCATCCAATATGGGTTCTATTGCATTGCCTTGAACCGCGCGCCGGGGAAATGTTTTCCCCAATTGGGCTTTAGGGCGGGCAAGGCTTTGCGAGAGAACGTCATCGCGAGCAAACCAGCGGATCAGCGGTCAATATGGCCCAGATCGCGGCCCGGGTCGATCACATCGCGCACCCTCTGTTTCAGCGTCTTGACGTCGGGAAATCCCCCATCGCGCTCGCGCTCCCAGATCAGCGTGTCTCCGCCGGCAATTTCAAAGGTCCCGCCTGTTCCCGGCACCAGCGTCACCCCGGCCAGTTCGGTCCCGAAGGTCGAGAGCAGTTCCTGGGCCATCCAGCCGGCACGCAACAGCCAGTTGCATTGCGTGCAATAGGTTATGGTAATGGCGGGTTTGCCAGGCTCCATAGTCTCTCATCCTTTCCATGTAGGGCGATGCGGTATATCTAACCCATTGATCAGGGGGAGAACACCGTGCCGCCGCGTTCGGAAGCCACTCGCAACAAGCTCGACGATGCCGCCCGCGCCGGGTGGCTCTATTACGTTGCCGGCAACACCCAGGATGAAATCGCCGCAAAGCTCGGCGTGTCGCGCCAGAGCGCCCAGCGGCTGGTTTCCCTTGCCATCTCCGAAAAGCTCATCAAGGTCCGCCTCGACCACCCCATCGCCAATTGCCTCGAGTTGTCCGCCCGGCTTCGGGAGCGTTTCGGCCTGCGTCTTGCCGAAATCGTCCCCTCCGATCCCGGCCACCCCGATACCACCCTGGGGGTTGCCGACGCGACGGCCCTGGAGATCGAAAAAATTCTCTCCGGCTCCAGCCCGGTCATTCTCGGGGTCGGCACGGGCCGCACCCTCAAGGCCGCCGTCGATCTGCTTCCGGCCATGGACTGCCCCCAGCACAAGATCGTGTCCTTGACCGGCAATATCGCCCCCGACGGTTCGGCCGCCTTCTATAACGTGATCTTTTCCATCGCCGACAAGGTCAAGGCGCCGTCCTTTCCCATGCCCCTCCCGGTCATCGCCGCCACGGCCCATGACCGCCAATTGCTGCACAGTCAGGTCGGCATCGAAAAAAATCTCGCCCTTGCCGCACAGGCCAGCGTGTCCTTTGTGGGTGTTGGCGATCTGGGGCCCAATGCTCCGCTTTATGAGGATGGGTTCGTCACCCGCGCTGAACTCAAAGCCCTGCAAAAGGCCGGGGCAGTGGGCGAAATGCTCGGTTGGGTCTTCGATGCCGGTGGCGAGCTGGTCTCGGGCATGACCAATGAACGCGTGGCCTCGGCCCCCTTGCCCTCGGGTGAGCGGGCGCTGGTCATCGCCGCGGCCCGCGGCCCCAACAAGGTCGCCGCCATCCGCGCCGCCGTGGCTCGTGGGCTGGTCAACGGGCTGATCACCGACGAAGACACCGCCGCCCAGCTTCTGACCTGACCTCACCGCGCCCAGCGTTCCCGTTCGTTGGCCCCATCTCCCCACCCTCGCTACCCCGGCGATACCGCTCCGCAAACACGGCCGCTAAGGTCTGCCCTTGAGCAATTTCCCCAGCTATGAGCAAAAGCCCCTTGACATTATGCCGCAGAAAATGAGTAATTGCCCACGCGTATAGCAAATGCTCATTCTTGGAGCATATGGGAGGATTACCATATGAAGTTACGCTCGATCATCATCGGGTCGTGTTCGCTGTTTGCCCTGGCAGCCGGCGCGCAGGCCCAATCGCTCACCATCGCCACCGTCAACAATGGCGACATGATCCGCATGCAGGGTCTGTCGGACCGCTTCACCGAACAGACCGGTATCGATCTGGAATGGGTGACGCTGGAAGAAAACGTTCTGCGCCAGCGCGTCACGACCGACATCGCCACCGGCGGTGGCCAGTATGACGTCATGACCATCGGCGCATACGAAACCCCCATCTGGGCCGCTCAGGGCTGGCTTGCCCCGCTCGACGATCTGGGTGACGACTACAACGCCGACGACCTGATCCCCGCCGTGCGCGAGGCGCTTTCGGTCGATGGCACCCAGTACGCGTCTCCGTTCTATGCGGAGAGCGCCATGATCATGTACCGCACCGACCTGTTCGAAGAGGCCGGTCTGGAAATGCCTCAGGAGCCCACCTGGGAATTCATCGGCGAAGCGGCTCGGGCCATTACCGACCGCGACAATGAAATTTACGGCATCTGCCTGCGTGGCAAGGCCGGCTGGGGCGAGAACATGGCGTTCATCACCGCTCTTGCCAATTCCATGGGCGGCCGCTGGTTCGATATGGATTGGGAACCCCAGTTCGACAGCCCCGAATGGAACGAGGCGCTCACCTATTACGTTGACCTGATGACCGACGCGGGCCCTCCGGGTGCTTCGTCCAACGGGTTCAACGAAAATCTGGCACTGTTCCAGCAGGGCAAGTGCGGCATGTGGATGGATGCCACCGTCGCCGCGTCCTTCGTCTCCAACCCCGATGAAAGCCAGGTCGCAGACAGCGTCGGTTACGCGCTGTTCCCGACCAATGGTGAATTCGACAACCACGGCAACTGGCTGTGGGTCTGGTCGCTGGCCGTTCCGGCTTCGAGCCAGAATGTCGATGCCGCCAAGCAGTTCATCGATTGGGCGACGTCCGAAAGCTACCTCGAAATGGTGGCCGAGGAAGAGGGTTGGGCCAACGTTCCCCCGGGAACCCGCACTTCGCTCTATGAAAACCCGGCCTATACCGAAGCGGCCCCGTTTGCCGATATCACCCTTGAGGCGATCCAGTCGGCCAACACCACCAACTCCTCGGTACAGGACGTTCCCTATGCCGGCGGCCAGTTCGTGGCGATCCCCGAATTCCAGGGCATCGGCACGTCGGTCGGCCAGATCTTCTCGGCGGCTCTCGCCGGTCAGGTCAATGTCGACCAGGCCCTTGAGCAGGCCCAGCAGACCTCGCGTATGGAAATGGATCGCGCCGGTTACTACCGCTAGCATCTGATCTCGAGGGGCCGGAGTCTTTCGGCCCCTCCACCCGCCCGCATTGAGACTTTCGGCCCCGCCCCAAAGAGCGGACACAAATACTTCGCGATCCCCCCAATCGCGCGCCAAGGTCAGGGAGAGGACAATGGCAACAGCTCAAACCCAAACAGCGGCCCGGTTCATGATGGCCCCGTCGGTCATCGCGCTTCTGATCTGGATGATCGTGCCGCTTTCGATGACCGTCTGGTTCTCGTTCCAGTGGTACACGGCCTTCCGTGCGCCCGAGTTTACCGGCTTTGCCAACTACACCTACTTTTTCGCCAACCCCAACATCTGGACGGTGTTCTTCAACACCCTGATCCTTGTGGGGGGCGTTCTGGCCATCACCCTTGTCGGCGGCACCCTGCTGGCGCTGTTGCTCGATCAGCCCATGTTCGGGCAGGGCATCGTGCGCCTCCTGGTCATCGCCCCGTTCTTTGTCATGCCCACGGTGTCCGCGTTGGTGTGGAAGAACATGCTCATGCACCCGGTCAATGGGCTCTTCGCCTGGATCGCGCGAACCTTCGGGCTCCAGCCGGTCGATTGGTTCGCCCACGTTCCCCTGTTTTCGGTCATTATCATCGTTGCCTGGCAATGGCTGCCCTTTGCAACGCTCATCCTTCTGACCGCGCTGCAATCGCTCGATGAGGAACAGCGCGAGGCCGCCGGCATGGACGGCGCGGGACCCATATCGCTGTTTTTCTACATAATCCTGCCCCACATGAGCCGCGCGCTCACCGTGGTCATGCTTATCCAGACCATCTTCCTGCTCTCGGTGTTCGCCGAAATCTTCGTCACCACCAATGGCGGGCCGGGCGTCGCCACTACCAATCTGCCGTTCCTGATCTATCTCCAGGCCCAGTTCCAGTATGATTTCGGTCTGGCCTCGGCCGGCGGCATCGTCGCCGTCATCCTCGCCAATATCGTCGCGATCTTCCTGCTTCGCGTCGTCGGCAAGAACCTGGAGGCGTAACATGGCCCGTGCGATATCAACTCAACGCAAAGTTGGCTTCACGGTCTTTGCCTGGCTCATCGCCTTCGTGATCTTTTTCCCGATCCTGTGGACGTTCCTGACCAGCTTCAAGACCGAGGGCACCGCCATTGCGACCCCGCCCCAGTTCCTGTTCTTCAACTGGACGCTGGAAAATTACGAAACGGTCCTCGAACGCTCGAATTATTTCCGCTTTCTGGGCAATTCGATCATCACGGCCGTCGGCTCGACCCTTCTGGGCCTGGTCATCGCCATTCCCGCCGCGTGGGCCATGGCGTTCTCGCCCACAAAGCACACCAAGGACATCCTGATGTGGATGTTATCGACCAAGATGCTGCCCGCCGTCGGCGTTCTTGTGCCCATCACCATGCTGTTCCGCATGGCGGGCCTGACCGACACCCATCTGGGGCTCACCCTGGTCCTCACCCTCATCAATCTGCCCATCATCGTCTGGATGCTGTTCACCTACTTCAAGGAAATCCCCGTCGATATCCTCGAAGCGGCCCGCATGGATGGCGCGTCCCTGCGCCAGGAGGTGATCTATGTGCTCACCCCCATGGCCATCCCCGGCATCGCCTCGACCATACTGCTCAACATCATCCTGGCCTGGAATGAATCGTTCTGGACCATCGTTCTGACCACCACCCAGGCAACCCCGCTCCCCGCGTTCATCGCGGCCTATTCTTCGCCCGAGGGCCTGTTCTGGGCCAAGCTTTCGGCAGCATCGATGATGGCCATTGCGCCCATCCTCATCATGGGCTGGTTCAGCCAGAAACAATTGGTCCGCGGCCTGACCTTCGGCGCGGTTAAGTAGGGAGGTAAGGATATGGGATCGATCACACTCAAAAACGTTCAAAAGAGCTTCGGCGGCGTCACCGTCATCCCCGACATCTCGCTCGAGATCGAGGACGGCCAGTTCGTGGTCTTCGTCGGCCCCTCGGGCTGCGGAAAATCCACCCTGCTGCGGCTGATCGCCGGGCTTGAGGACGTTACCTCCGGCCAGATCCTCATCGATGGCGTGGATATGTCAAAGGAAGCGCCCGCCCAGCGCAAGCTCTCGATGGTGTTCCAGTCCTACGCGCTCTATCCCCACATGAGCGTGCGCGGCAACATCGCCTTTCCTCTCAAGATGGAAAAGGCGCCCAAGGAAAAGATCGACGCGGCGGTCGACAACGCCGCCTCGATCCTCAATCTCACCGATTATCTCGACAGAAAGCCCCGCCAGCTCTCGGGCGGCCAGCGCCAGCGCGTTGCCATCGGCCGCGCCATCGTGCGCCAGCCCAAGGCCTTCCTGTTCGACGAGCCGCTTTCCAATCTCGACGCCGCCCTGCGGGTCAACATGCGGCTCGAAATTTCCGACCTGCACCAGAAACTCAAGACCACAATGGTCTATGTCACCCACGATCAGGTCGAGGCCATGACCATGGCCGACAAGATCGTCGTTCTGCACGCCGGCCGTGTCGAGCAATACGGCTCTCCGCTCGAACTTTACACAAAACCCGCCAACAAATTCGTCGCCGGGTTCATCGGCAGCCCCAAGATGAATTTCATTGAAGGCGCCGAGGCGAAAAAGTTCGATGCCCACACCATCGGCATCCGCCCCGAACATCTCGCCGTGTCCAAAGAAGGCGGCATCTGGTCGGGTACGGTCAAGGTTTCCGAGCATTTGGGGTCCGATACCTTCTTTCATATCGATGTGGCCGGCATTGGCACTTTGACCGCCCGCGCGGCTGGCGATGTGCCCTTCAAGCACGGCGAAACGGTCACCCTCGCTCCCCAGGATGGCCGCATCTACAAGTTCGACGCGTCGGGCAATGCCCTCTAGAGCGTGTCCAGCAAAAGCATGTCCTCGACGCGATCGGGGATGGAAACGGTTTTGCGGTTCGGACACGCGACAAAACAAAGGTTAAGAGCCGAGGATTTGATCCAATCAAATCCTGAACGGCTCTAACGCAAAGAACACCATTCGAGGATCAGCGGCATCATGAGTGTCAGACTAGCGGCAAACTCTCTCTCCTCCTTGCCCGGATCGGTCGCCGTGCCGCGCTACGATCACTCGAATCTCGCGGCGGGGATCGTTCATTTCGGCGTTGGCAATTTCCATCGCGCCCACCAGGCCGTCTATCTCGATGACCTCTTCAATCTCGGGCAAGACCACGATTGGGGAATCGTGGGGGCTGGCGTGCGCGCCAACGATGCCGAAATGCGAAAGATCCTCGCCGCGCAGGATTACCTGTCCACCGTGGTCGAGCAGGAAGCCTCGGGCACCACTGCGCGCATCACCGGGCCCATGGTCGATTTCCTCGATCCGGGCGATCCGGCCGCGATCATTGCAAAACTCGCCGATCCCGCCATCCGCATCGTCTCGCTCACCATCACCGAGGGCGGCTATTATCTCGACGCGGCCGGCAATTTTAACCCCAACCATCCCGATATCGTCGCCGACGCCGCAAACCCCACAGCACCCAGGACCGTCTTCGGCATCATTCTTGCCGGTCTCAGGGCCCGGCGTGAGGCAGGGGTTGAGCCCTTCACCATCATGTGCTGCGACAACATCCCCCACAATGGCAAGGTGACGCTCAACGCCGTGGCCGGGCTTGCCGCTCTGTTCGACAGCGAAATGGCCGATTGGGTCCGCCGCTCGGTCGCCTTCCCCAACGGCATGGTCGATCGCATCACCCCGGCAACCTCGGATCGCGAACGCGCCATGGTCTCCGATGAATACGCCATATCCGACGCCTGGCCGGTGTTTTGCGAAACCTTCAGGCAATGGGTGCTCGAAGACAATTTCCCCTCCGGCCGCCCCGCGCTCGAAAAGGTCGGCGTGACCTTTGTCGATGACGTCTCCCCCTGGGAGCTGATGAAGATCCGCATTCTGAACGGCGGGCACGCCGCCATCGCCTACCCGTCGGCCCTCATGGACATCCATTTCGTCCATGAGGCCATGGAACACCCGCTGGTCGCCGCCTATCTCGAAAAGCTCACCCGCGACGAGATCATCCCCGTCGTGCCCCCGGTGCCCGATACCGATCTCGACGCCTACCGCCGCAAATGCGCCCAGCGCTTCGCCAACCCCAGGATCGGCGACACCATCCAGCGCTTGTGCCTCGATGGCTCCAACCGCCAACCCAAATTCATCCTGCCCTCGGTCGAGGATCGCCTCAATTCCGGCGCCTCGATCACCGGCCTTGCGCTGGTCTCGGCCTTCTGGTGCCGCTATTGCTATGGCGTCACCGATTCCGGAACGCCGATTGCGCCCAACGATCCAAACTGGGATCGCCTGCAGGCTGCAGCCATCCGCGCCAAGGACGACCCGAAAGCCTTCCTGGAGATGAAGGACATTTTCGGCGCCGCCGCCGAACACCGCGATTATATCGCCGCGTTCAGCAACGCGCTCGGCACCATCTGGGAATTTGGCGCCCGCGACACCCTCACGCGCTACATTCAGGGCAAGCTTTGATGGATGTTGCGCCGGCCCGCCGATCTCAAGCAAGGGGACCGGCGCTGATCATCTTCGATTGCGACGGGGTGCTCGTCGATTCCGAACCCATCGCCATCGATGTGCTTGTCGAAACCGTGGCCGCGCTCGGCGTTCACATCCCCACCGAGATCGCCTATCGCGATTTTCTCGGCCGCACGCTCAAGACGGTCTCGGCCTCCCTTGCCGCCGATCACGGCGTCACGATGGACGACACCGCGCTCGAAGACATGCGCCATCGCCTCTATGCCCGCTACAAAAGCGCGCTCAAGCCCATGCCCGGCATCGCCGATGTCCTCGATGCGCTCGATATCCCCGCCTGCGTGGCGTCGTCCAGCGTTTCCGAACGCATCGAAATCAGTCTCAAACTGACCGGGCTTTACGACAGGTTTGCCCCCGACATCTATTCGGCCACCATGGTCGCGCGCGGCAAGCCCGCCCCCGATCTCTTCCTTTTTGCCGCAGAGCAGATGGGTTTTGCCCCCGCCGAGTGCGTGGTCATCGAAGACAGCCCCGCCGGCGTTGCTGCCGCCAAGGCCGCAGGCATGGCCGTCATCGCCTTTACCGGCGGCAGCCATATCGGCCCCGCCGGTCTAAAGCCGCAACTGGCCACATTGAACCCCGATGCCCTGATCGACGATTTGCACAATCTGCCCAGTGCTCTAAGGTCTCTCTCGAGGAAGATTTCGCGTATCTAGAGGCCATTGCATGACCGCCCTTCTGGTTGCCGTCGATGTGGGAACGACCAGCGCAAGGGCCGGGGTGGTCACGGCGCAAGGCGATATTTTGGGCCGCGCCGAAGCGCCCATCGATATCCGCCGCGAAGGCGCCATCCGCGCCGAACATCGCTCGGAAAACATCTGGTCCGCCGTCTGCGTCGCCGTCCGCGAGGCTATGGCCACGGCCAATGCCGATCCACTCTCGGTCAAGGCCATCGCTTATGCAGCCACCTGCTCGCTTGTCGTTCTGGGCAGGGACGGGGGCTCCTTGCCCGTTGGCCCCGATGGCGAGGAGGGTTGGGACACCATCGTCTGGCTCGATCACCGCGCCATGCGTGAGACCGCCGATATCAATGCCACCGGCCACGATGTTCTTGAATTTTCCGGCGGCGCGCTCAGCCCGGAAATGGAAATCCCCAAGCTTCTCTGGCTCAAGCGCAACCTGCCCGCCATATGGCAAAAGACCGGCTACATGTTCGACCTCGCCGATTTCCTCGCCTGGAAGTCGAGCGGCTCGATCGAGCGCTCCCAATCGACCCTCACCAGCAAATGGAGCTTCCTCGCCCACCAGCCCGATGGGTGGCCCACCGATTTTCTCGGAGCCATCGGTCTTGACGATCTGCTCATCCGCGCCAGCCTGCCGCGCACGGCGTCCCCCATCGGCGCTCCGCTCGGCAATTTGACGGCAAAAGCGGCGCGCGAGCTCGGTCTGCCCCGCTCGGTCGTGGTGGGCACCGGAATGGTCGATGCCCATGCCGGTGCATTGGGCGTGCTGGGCACCTATACCGAGGACCCATTGGGCGTTGATCGGCATCTGGGCCTGGTTGCCGGCACCTCGAGCGCCGTCACCGCGCTGGCCAAAGCCCCCCGCCCGACCCCCGGTTTGTGGGGACCTTATTATGGCGCGGTCCTCCCGGGCTTCTGGCTCACCGAGGGCGGCCAGTCCGCCTCGGGCGCCGCGCTTGATTACATCATCCGCGTCCACGCCTCGGGCGCCGCACCCACCCCCATCATGCATGCTGAAATCATCAACCGTATCAAGCGCTTGCGTGAAACCGACCCCGACCTCGCCCCCCGCCTCCACATCCTTCCCGATTTCCACGGCAACCGCTCCCCCTTCGCCAATCCCGCAGCGCTCGGGGTCATTTCCGGCATGAATCTCGATTCCTCTTTCGACGGGTTGTGCAAGCTCTACTGGCGCACCGCCGTCGCCATCGCGCTCGGTGTGCGCCATATCCTTCAAACCCTCAACGCCACCGGCTATGCCATCGATACGCTTCACGTCACCGGCGGCCACACCCGCAATCCGCTCTTGATGGAACTCTACGCCGATGCCACCGGCTGCACCGTCCACGAACTCCCCGACGCAGACGCCATGATCCTTGGCACCGCCATGGCCGCCGCCACCGCCGCCGGCCTCTACCCCCGCCTCACCGCAGCCGCCCACACCATGCGCCACACCTCCGTCACCCGCACGCCCGACCCCTCCCGCAAGGCGCGCTATGACACCGACTACGCAGTGTTTTTAAAAATGCACGCCCACCGGCGCGAGATCGAAGCGATGTTGTGAGCGGGATTGTGGCTTTATCCGCACCCATCGCTGCTCCGGCGAAAGCCGGAGTCCAGCAGCCCCAGCCGGGCCGCTGACACGAATGAATGCCAAAAATGCGCGTCATAATGTTAAATATAATTGACATCCCGCAAAAAATATCGCACACAACGCCAACAATATCTTCCATTGGGGCGTGTGATGAGCTTTCGGGAAAAGAACGCATGGATTGCGGTGGTGACCACGTTGGTCATCTGGACGGTCTATTTCTGGCAGGTGGGCAACGCGGCGCTGTCCGGCACGCTCGATGGCGACGCCATCTTCTGGCTTTTCGTCTGGTGCCTTGGCATTTCCATCGCCATCATGCTGCCGGTCAATATCGCCGCCGCCATCCTCGCCCGCCAGAACATGGACGCCCCGCCCGACGAACGTGAGCGCGAAATCGATGCCAGGGCCAACAGGATCGGGCTTATCCTTCTCGAATGGCTCATGGTCGCCGTGATCCTTTCGAGCGGCCTCATCGCCGGTTTTGCCCGCGAGGTTTATGCCGCCGATCCGGCCGGGGCCACGGCGATCATCTTGATAAACCTCATGCTTTTCGCGCTCGCCTTTTCGGCCCTGACGCGTGAAATCATCCAGATCGTCCATTTCAGGATGCTCGACTGATGGCCCACCCCCCGATCACCAACCAGATCCGCCGCCTGCGTTTCGAGCACAACGAGATGACCCAGCAGGAACTGGCCGACCGCATCGGCATGACCCGCCAGACCGTGGCGTCCATCGAACACAACAAATATTCCCCCTCCCTCGAAGCGGCCTTCCGCATCGCCGAAACCTTCGGCGTGCCCATTGGCGAGGTGTTTTTCTGGAAGGCCGAGGAGCCCAGAAAATGACCATCCCCACCACAATGAAAGCCGCCATCGTCACCGCCTATGGCGGGCCCGAAATGGTCGAAATCCAGACCCGCCCCGTGCCGATGCCGCGTGATGATGAAATCCTCATCAAGACAATCGCCACCACCGTCAATTCCGGCGACGCCCGCATGCGCGCCCTCGATGCGCCGGCGGGCATGAAAACCCTCATGCGCCTCGCCATCGGCATCACCCGCCCGCGCCAGCCGATCTTCGGCACCGAGATCGCCGGCACCGTTGTCGCTGTCGGTCCCCAGGTCTCCCGCTTCGCCATCGGCGACGAAATCATCGCCTTCCCCGGCACCGGGCTTCGTTGTCACGCCGAATTTGTCGCTGTTGCCGAACGCAAACCCATTGTCAAAAAGCCGCAGAACCTTTCGTTCGATGAGGCCGCGGGCCTGTGCTTCGGCGGCACGACGGCGCTCCATTTTCTCCGCAAGGCAGACATAAAACCGGGAGAACATATCCTCGTCATCGGTGCGTCCGGCGCTGTCGGCTCGGCCATGGTGCAACTGGCAAACCATTTCGGCGCCAAAGTCACCGCCGTCGCCAGCGCCGCCAACGCCGATCTGGCCTTAAGCCTTGGCGCCGACACCGTCATCGATTACGCGACCACCGACTATTCCGCCGTCTCGTCGGCCTATGATGTGATCGCCGACACCGTCGGTGCCACCGATTTCCAACGCTGCCTTAAAGCACTCAAGCCCGGCGGGCGCTATCTTGCCATTGCCGGCGGCATCGGCGACATGCTGGCCCGCCCAAAGGATGGCAAGCGCCCCATCGCCGGCATGGCCGCCGAACGCCCCGAGGACGTCGCCTTCCTCGCCGATCTGGCAGCAAAAGGTGAATACCGGGTCGTCATCGATCAGACCTTCGGTTTCGATGATATTGCCCAGGCTCACGCCCGCGTCGACAGCAAACGCAAGCGCGGCAGCGTGGTGGTTCGCGTCGGCGAATAGAATGTCCCGCTCCTTGCGTCATCCCGGGCGAAGACCCGGGAACCAGTAACCGGCAGCGCCGGCAGTTCTGTCTCATGGCCAAGGTCTGGAACGCGTCCAGCAAAAGTGGACTTGATCTCGTCTCCAGCCCCTGCCGATTTCCACTTGGCTATCCCTGCCTTGACAGAACAAAATAAGAACGACATGCTGCCCGCACCAAAGGAGGTGCACAATGGCCCATGTCGTTCTGTTTCATTCCATTCTCGGCCTGCGGCCCGTCGAAGGCGAAATCGCCGCCGTGTTCGAGGCCGATGGCCACACGGTCATGCTACCGGACCTGTTCGACGGACAATCGGCCGACAATTACGATGCCGCCTTCGCCCTGCGCAAGGAAGTGGGAACCGACGCCATAATGGAACGCGCCCGGGCAGCGGTCGAAGCAGCGCCGCCCGAAGCCGTCCTCTCTGGTGTTTCCTTCGGTGCGTCGTTGATCGGAGAATTCTGGGCCGATCGCCCGCAAATGGCCGGAGCCCTGCTCTTTGCAGGCATCACGGACTGGATGGACCCGCCCACGCCCGGTCTGCCGGTTTCGGTGCACATCGCGCGCCCCGATCCGTTCGATGACGAAGACTATTTCGCCGATTGGGTGGCACAAAAAGGCGAGGCCGATCTCCAGATGCACCGCTATGACGGCGCCGGCCATTATTTCCTCGACCCCAGCCGCGACGATTACAACGAAGCCGCCGCCAAACTCTGCCTCGACCGCTCGCGCGAGTTTCTAAAGGGCCTCTGAGGCGCTTCAGCCAGCAACCAGATGTTCATCCACCCACCACGGTCATCCCGGGCGAAGACCCGGGATCCAGTAACCGGCAGCGTGATGGTGCTTCGCCGGGCGGTGCCGGAACGCCATGCACAGGAGCGGCGATGGGGCTCTACCCTTCGCCGCCTCGTCATCTTCGGGCTTGACCCGGAGATCCGCACCGCAGCCCCACCCCCAACGGAAATGGTGTTGGCACAGTCCTCACCTCAAACCCCGGCCCGAACCGCCTTGCCCGCCTCATCGAACAGATGCCGCTTGGCTTTCTCGAACGTCACGAACACCTTCGAGTCCGGCGCAAAATAATGCTCGCCGAACAGCCGCGCCGTCAAAAGTCCCGCCTTCTCGTTGCGCAGATAAAGATTGGTGTCGGCGCCGAGCTGTTCGATATGGACCACCTCGCAGCCCAGATCGCCCGATGTCTGTGAAACGCTCATATGCTCGGGCCGGATGCCGATGGTCTTGGCCGAAGTTTCCCCCAGCGCGCCCGCGTCGATGAAATTCATCTGCGGCGAGCCGATAAACCCGGCAACGAACAGATTGGCCGGGTTGTTATAGAGCTCCATGGGCGTCCCGATCTGCTCGATCCGCCCCGCATTCATCACGACGATCCTGTCGGCCAGCGTCATGGCCTCCACCTGATCGTGCGTCACATAGACCATGGTGGCCGAAAGCTCGCGATGGAGCCGCGCGATTTCGAGCCTTGTGTTGACCCGCAGCGCCGCGTCGAGATTGGACAAAGGCTCGTCGAACAAGAACAGCTTGGGCTTGCGCACCACGGCCCGCCCGATCGCCACCCGCTGGCGCTGCCCGCCCGACAATTCGGCCGGCCGCCGCTCAAGCAGCGGATCGAGCCCCAGCATCTTGCTCGCCACACCCACCCGATCCTCGATTTCCGATTTCGCCGCGCCCTCCTGTTTCATCGCCAGGCTCATGTTTCCCTTCACCGTCAGGTGCGGATAGAGCGCATAGGACTGGAACACCATGGCGATGCCCCGTTTGGCGGGCGGGGTGGCGTTGACCATGTTGCCATCGATCTTGACCGTCCCCGCGCTCGCATCTTCCAGCCCGGCAATGATCCGCAAAAGCGTCGATTTCCCGCAACCCGACGGCCCCACGAAAATAACGAACTCGCCCTCATCGACCGAAAGGTCGATCCCGTGCAGAACGTCGGTGGACCCGAAGGTCTTCTTGATGCCGGAAAGTTCGAGAGCGGTCATTATTGATCCTCGTTTCACAAATCCACCGGCTTGCCGGTCCTAATCGATTCATCGGCGGCAAGGCAGATGCGCAGCGATTGGACCGCATCGCTCATGTGCCGGCCCAGATCGACATCCTCGACAATCGCCCGATAGACATAATCCTGTTCCCGCGCGCACAGGGCGTCGTGCCCCGGCTCTCCCTCCATCGACAACATCTCGTCTTCATGGATGAATTCCCCATCGCCGCCGAGATCGGCCCGATGAATGCGGATGCGATCGGTCTTGGTGTGGGTCTCATGATCGGACGATTTCGCGCCCTCGTCCATGACGATCGACACCGAGCCTTTCGGCGTTAAGATGTCTTTGACGAAAAACGCGGTTTCCGAAATCATCGGCCCCCATGCCGCCTCGTACCAGCCCACCGACCCGTCATCGAACATCACCTGCAGATGTCCGTAATTATACATCTCGGGCGCAATCTCGTCGGTCAGCCGCACCCCCATGCCGCGCACCTGAACGGGTTTGGCGTCGGTGATCTGGCACATCACATCCACATAATGCACCCCGCAATCGACGATCGGAGACGTGGTCTCCATCAGCGTCTTGTGCGTGCGCCAGAACCGCCCCGCCGATTGCTGGTTGAGGTTCATGCGAAACACAAACGGCCCGCCCAATGCCCGCGCTTCGGCGATCAACCGCACCCAGGAAGGGTGGTGGCGCAGAATGTATCCAACCACCAGCTTTTTCCCCAGCCGCGTCGCCGTTTCCACCACCCGTTCCGCATCGGCCACACTGGTTGCCAGCGGCTTTTCGATAAACACATGCGCGCCCGCTTCCATAGCGGCCACGGCATAGTCGGCATGGCTGTCCGAATAGGTGTTGATCGAGGCAAGATCGGGCTTCGTCGCCTCCAGCGCGTCGTAAAAATCGCTCCAGTGCGGATAATCGGTCAGCCCCTCCGGCACGGAGTCTTTACTGCGCGTCACGACCCCGACAATCTCGTATCCGGGGTGGTTGTGATAGGCCATGGCATGCGCCCGTCCCATATTGCCCAGCCCGGCAACGAGCACTTTAATGGGTTGGCTCATTTGACGGCTCCCGAAGTGATGCCGCGGATCAATTGCCGCGAAAAGATAAGATAGAGGACCAGAACCGGGATGATGGCCAGGGTCAGCGCCGCCAGCACCGCGTTCCAATTGGTCACGAACTGCCCGATGAACACCTGCGCCCCCAGCGTCACGGTCTTTGTCGCCTCGGCCGGTGCCAGGATCAGCGGAAACCACAGATCGTTCCAGATCGGGATCATCGTGAACACCGCCACCGTCGCCATCGCCGGCCGCACCAGTGGCAAAACCAGCGTGAAAAAGATCCGGTATTCCGATAGCCCGTCCACCCGCCCGGCATTTTTGAGATCGGCGGAAACCGTGCGCATGAATTCCGAAAGGATGAAGATCGCCAGCGGCAGCCCTTGCGCCGTGTAAACCAGGATCAGCGCGGTATGGGTATTGACCAGCCCGGTCGCCACCATGATCTGCAGGATCGCCACCGTCCCCAGCCGGATTGGGATCATGATGCCCAACGCCAGATAGAGCGCCATCAGCGGATTGCCCCTGAACCGGTATTCCGAGAGCGCAAACGCCGCCATGGCGCCAAACAGCAACACACAGAACAGCGACGCCACCGTCACGATCAGCGAGTTCTGGAAATAGAGCAGGAAATCGCCCTGGTTCGTCACCGTTTCGAACCCGATCAGGGAAAAGCTCTCCGGGTTGGGCAGGGCCAGCGGATCGGAAAAGATCGCCCGCCGGTCCTTGAAGGCGTTGATGACCACAACGAACACCGGAAACAGCGCAATCAGCGTATATCCGATCAGCACCGCATGGGCGGCAAGGGCGCGGGGCAGGGAGGCACGGGCCGTATTCATCAGAACTGGTACCTCCTAAGCCGCGTCTGGATGCCGAACAGATAGATCGAAACCCCCACGAGAATGATCAAAAACATCATTGTCGCGATCGCCGAGCCCATATTGGGGTCGCCCTGCTGGAGCTGGAAGCCAAAGAAGGTGCGATAGAGCAGGGTGCCTAAAATGTCGGTCGACCCGTTCGGCCCCGCCTGCGCCCCCTGGCTGACATAGATCAGATCGAAGGCGTTGAAATTGCCCACGAAGGTCAAAATCGAAATGATCCCGATGGTCGGCAGGATCAGCGGCAACTGGATCTTGAAGAACTGCTTGGCCCCCGTCACCCCGTCGATTTCGGCCGCCTCGATCACCTCGTCGGGAATCGAAAGCAGCGCCGCATAGATCAGCATCATGGGAATGCCCACGAACTGCCAGACCGAGACCAGCGCCAGCGTGGTCAGCGCCGCGCCTTCCTGGCCCAGCCAGGGCGAAAACAGGCTCCGCAGCCCGATGGCGTCGAGCATGTTGGGCGCGATCCCCCACAGCGGCGACAGGATCAGCTTCCAGACAAACCCCACGATCACGAAGGACAGGATGGTGGGGATAAAGATCGCCGTGCGGTAAAAGCCCCGCAGCCGCAGATTGGGATTGGACAGGATCGCCGCCAGCAACACCCCGATAGGGTTCTGGACCACCATGTGGATGACAAAAAACCAGAAATTGTTGGCAAGCGCATTCCAGAAGCTGGAGGCCCAGCGCGGGTCGCCAAACAACGTTATGAAATTGCCCAGACCCACAAAGGCCCGTTCGCCATCCACGGTGTTGAACAGCGACTGGAACAGCGTCGAAAACAGCGGGATAATCATGATGGCGGTATAGACAAGCACCGCCGGCGCCAGAAACACGGCGATATGCCAGCGCCGCGCCGGTTTGGGTAGGGTGTCCTGGTCCACCGCCATGATGATTTTCCCTTCGGAAATTCAAGGGATCGGGCGACGCGCGCCGCCCGATCCGGTTTGCAATCGATGGTGCGGTTCGACTAGTCGAACATGCCCGGCGTGTACCAGCTCTCGAGCCCCGACTGGATCGCAGCCGCCGCTTCTTCCGGCGTTTCGGTGCCGGCCAGAACGTTCGATGCATGCAGCCAGTTGTCGTTT
Organism: Pelagibacterium nitratireducens; assembly: GCF_037044555.1. Taxonomy (NCBI): domain Bacteria; kingdom Pseudomonadati; phylum Pseudomonadota; class Alphaproteobacteria; order Hyphomicrobiales; family Devosiaceae; genus Pelagibacterium; species Pelagibacterium nitratireducens. The sequence continues at coordinate 3,403,574 of NZ_CP146275.1, read as the reverse complement.
TCCAGGTTCGGCGTGCCGCGCGACAGGATCGCGTAGGTCGGGCGGATCGTCGATTCACATTCCTCGCGCCAGGAGACGAACTCGTTGGCCAACTCGTTCTCGATGGTCACAGGCTCGTCCGACAGCCCGAAGAACCCGGGAAGCGCATTGGCGTAAAGGCTGGCAAATTCGGCCGACGCCACCCAGTTGAGGAAGGTGCGGGCTGCTTCGGGGTGTTCGGTCGAAGCGTTCATGCCGATCCCGATATCGTTGTGATCGGAGATATAGCAGGTGTCGCCTTCAGCCGGCACCGGGGGCGGGAAGGCGCCCAGTTCGAAATCGGCCTGTTCTTCAAACAGCGCGATTTCCCACGAACCGGCCGGGAAGATCGCGGCACGGCCGAGCGTGAAAAGGTTCTGGCTGTCGGGATAGGTCTGGGCCAGATAGCCGTCACCGGCATATTCGCCCCAGCGACCCAGAACGCGCAGCGGCTCGGTCCATTCTTCGTCGGTGAATTTGGCTTCGCCCGAAATCAGCGCCAGACGGCCTTCTTCACCCGCCCAATAGGCCGGGCCGATATTGTGGTAGCCCATCGAGGCCGATTCCCACTGATCCACCGCGCCGATGGCCAGCGGAATATAGGTTCCGTCGGCCTGGATGGCGTCGAGCACCGCAAAGAACTCTTCTTCGGTCGTGGGTTCTTCGAGCCCCAGTTCGGCAAAGGCGTCGGCATTGTAGATAAAGCCGTGGATCACCGAGGCCATGGGCACGCAGAACGGGGTCGAGCCATCGTCCGTGTTCCAGGCCGATTTGGCGACATCGGAAAAGTTCGAAATGCCTTCCAGATCGTCGAGCGGAGCGAGATAACCCGCCTCGAACAGCGCCAGCGAAGCATCGAACGGACGGCAGGTGATCAGATCGCCCGCCGAGCCCGCATCGAGCTTGGCGTTGAGCGCCGCGTTGTATTCGGTTGGCGCCGTGGGAGCGAAATTGAGAGTGATGCCCGGATTGGCTGCTTCAAAGGCCGGGATCAGCGTGTTCTGCCAGATGGTCAGATCGTCATTGCGCCAGCTTTCGATGGTCAGCGTCACGTCCTGGGCCAGCAACGGTGTTGCGGTCAGGGCGAGGGCTAAACCCGCGCTTGTGCATAGCAGTCTCGATTTCGAGATCATGATGGTTCCTCTTCTTTGTTGAACCCGTCCGGAAAGGCTCCGGGCGGGCGTTCCCTCGTCGGGCAAGGCTTTATGGGCGGCCCAAAACGGCCAGTGCCTTGCGTACGACACCGCCCGATTGCGCAAGCAATTGCTGCGCCTCGGACAGATCTTTTGCGCCCGCCGCCAGAAGGATGGCGGGCTTGACTTCGTTGTGAGCCGTTTGCATGGCCTTTGCCGCCACATCGGGTCCAACCCCCGCGATGCGCGCCACGATGCCGGTGGCTCTGAGCACCAGCTTGTCGTTGTCGGCTGTGACGTTGACCATGAAATTGTCGTGCACATGCCCCATCCGCACCCCGATCAGGGTCGAGAGCATGTTGAGCGCCGCCTTTTGCGCGGTGCCCGCCGCCATCCGGGTCGAGCCCGAAATCACCTCCGCCCCGCTCGCCAGAAGGATCGCCACATCCGCATCGGCCAGCAGCGGCGCGCCGCCATTTCCCGCGATCCCGACAGTTCCCGCACCGGCGGTTTTGGCCGCCCGCAATGCGGCGACGGTATAACGGGTCGTCCCGCTCGCCGAAATACAGATCGCGCAATCGTTGGCCCCGATGCCAAGCGCGCCAACATCGGCCGCGCCCTGGTCGGCATCGTCTTCCGGCCCGCCAAGCAGTTCCTGGGTCATCGCCAGCCCGCCCGCCATGACGATTTCGATGCGGTCGCGTGCAATGCCGTAGGTCTGGGGAATTTCCAGCGCGTCGCCGAGTGCGATCAGCCCCGGGCTGCCGGCCCCGACATAGATCAGCCGCCCACCCGCCTGCAACGCGGCAACACCCAGCTCGGCCGCTTTGGCAATGTCCGGAATGGCAGCGCTTACGGCATCGAGACCGCGCTTCTGGCCGTCGAGCAGGGCCGAAAGAATGGCGGCATCGTCCCAGCTATCGAGCCCGGAAAAGCGCGGATCGGCGTGTTCGGTGGCAACGAGAGCGCTCACGGCATGGCCCTGTGCGCGTGTCGTTCGATCAGCATGTCGCCCCTTCGTGGCATGCACAATCCTCCTGTTCCCTCGATAATGCCAAAAAAATACCACTTGTCCAGTGGGGTGTTACGAAATTGTCTCGAGCGCTCCTCCGGAGTTGACCAACAGGCGTGCCATCCGGGCCTTTCACGACTTTTTACGAAATTTCCGTTCTGCCAGCTTGGCCAATGGTCTATTATTGGTATTATAGCCGCACAGAGGGTGCCGGCGTTGGGCCGGATGAGGAGCGGTCCCATGCGTACCAGGCGCAGTGCCAGCCAATGAGTGCCACCATCGAGGACATGTTCAGGCAGACGGCCGGGGCCCGCAGCGGCGGCCCGCTCTATCTGCGCCTGCGCCGGTCCATCGAGGATGCGGTCAGATCCGGCCTCATCAATCCCGGCGACGCCCTGCCGTCCGAGCGCGATATCGCGGCCACGGCCGAGGTTTCCCGGGTTACCGTCCGCAAGGCCGTCCAGCACCTTGTGGCCGATGGCATCCTGATCCAGCGCCACGGCTCGGGCACCTTCGTTGCCCCCACCGTCCAGCGGGTCGAACAATCGCTCTCCAGCCTCACCTCGTTCACCGAGGACATGGCGCGCCGCGGCATGACGCTGAGTTCGCAATGGCTCGATCGCGGCCTTTACGATCCCTCCAACGAGGAAACCATCATTTTGGGCCTCGGCGCCGGCGAAAAGGTCGCCCGCATCGCCCGCCTGCGCATTGCCAATGGCAATCCCCTGGCCATCGAGCGCGCTTCGCTCTCGGCCACTGTCCTGCACGATCCCGACGCCATCGCCCATTCGCTCTACGCCAAGCTCGACCAGACGGGCAACCGCCCGGTGCGCGCCATCCAGCGCATAGCGGCGGTCAATCTGGGCCGGCACGATGCCGAACTGCTCGACGTCGCCCCCGGCGCCGCCAGCCTGCGCATCGAGCGCACCTCCTATCTCGCTTCGGGCCGGATCGTTGAATTCACCCGCTCCATCTATCGCGGCGATGCCTATGATTTCGTCGCCGAACTGCGCCTGCAGAACTAAAAGGGACCACCGCCAGCATGACCCAGACTCACATGAAGCGCGAAATCGCCGAAATCCCCGCGGCTGTGGCCCGCCTGCTCGGCGAGGGGCGCCCGGCGCTCGATGCCGCCGCAAAGGCGCTTGCCGATGCCGATCCGCGCCTGGTCATAACCATCGCCCGCGGCTCGTCCGATCACGCAGCGACCTTCTTTAAATATGCCTGCGAGCTTTCGACCGGTGTTCCCGTCGCTTCGGTCGGCCCCTCCATTGCCTCGATCTATGGCGTCGATCTCAAGCTCGACCGCGCCGCCGCCATCGGCATTTCCCAGTCGGGCAAAAGCCCCGATATCGTTTCCATGCTGCAAAGCGCCGCCCGCTCGGGCGCAACCGCCATCGCCATCACCAACACCCCGGACTCCCCATTGGCCGAAGCCGCCGATGCCGTCATCGATATCTGCGCGGGTGAAGAACAGTCGGTGGCCGCCACAAAGACCTTTGTGACCTCCGCGGTCGCCGGGCTGGCCATCGTTGCCGGCTGGTCGGCTGACAAGGCGCTCCTCGGCGCGCTCGACGCCCTCCCCGAAGCGCTCGAAAATGCGCTCTCGTGCGACTGGTCGCCTCTTGTCGAGGCCACGGCAAATGCCAATTCGCTCTACGTGCTCGGGCGCGGCCCCGGCGCCGCCATCGCCCACGAGGCAGCGCTCAAGTTCAAGGAAACCTCGGGCCTGCACGCCGAGGCCTATTCCACCGCCGAAGTGCTGCACGGCCCCGCCGCCATCGTCCAGAAGGGGTTCCCCGTTCTTGCGCTCAGCGCGACAGACAAGGCGCGCTCTTCGATCCTTGAAACCAGCGCCCGGCTGGCCGGACAGGGCGGTTCGGTCTTCGTCACCGACCCCCAGCCCGGCGCCGCCATTGCGCTCCCGGTCGCCCGCACCGGCCATCCGCTGACCGACCCCATCGCGCTGGTCGTCTCGTTTTACGGCTTTATCGAAGCGCTGGCCCGCCATCGCGGCTTCAACCCCGACGAGCCCCCGCATCTGCGCAAGGTAACCTCGACCCTATGACCCTGTTTTCGCTTTCGGCGCCGAAAATCTTCGATGGCCAGACCTGGCATGAGGAGCGTGCCCTTCTGGTTGAAGACGGCCGCGTCAAATCCATCGTCCGCACCACAGACGTGCCATCCGGCATTGCCGAAATCGACCTCGGCCACGGCATGCTGGTTCCCGGCTTTGTCGATCTGCAGGTCAATGGCGCCGGCGGCGTGCTGTTCAACGAAGACCGCAGCGTCGAAGGCCTGCGCCAGCTGTGCGCCGCCAATTTCCAGTTCGGCACCACCGCGCTCCTGCCCACCCTCGTCACCGACACGCGCGCGGTCACCCGCACGGCACTCGATGCGGGCATTGCCGCCCACGCCCAAAAAGTGCCCGGCTTTATCGGCCTGCACATCGAAGGCCCGCACCTCTCGGTCGCCCGCAAGGGCGCCCACAACCCCGCCTTTATCCGCCCCATGGACGAAGCCGAATTGCGCGCGCTCATCGCAGCCCGCCCCGCCATGCCCGCTCTTCTGACCACCGTCGCGGTCGAGTCCGTGGGCCCTGACCAGATCGCCCGGCTCGCCCAGGCCGGCGTCACAGTCTCGCTCGGCCATTCCGACACCGGCATTGCCGGCGCGGTCACGGCGTTCAAGGCCGGCGCATCGATGGTCACGCACCTGTTTAACGCCATGAGCCAGCTCGGCAACCGCGAGCCCGGTCTTGTCGGCGCCGCGCTCGCCAATGGCGTCTGGGCCGGCCTGATCGCCGATGGCATCCATGTCGATCCGGCAACCATCGGCGTTGCTCTGCGCGCCAAGAAAGGACCGGGAAAGATCTTTCTCGTCACCGATGCCATGTCGCCAATGGGCACCGACATGACCGGCTTTGCCCTCAATGGCCGGGGCATCGTCCGCGCCGATGGTGCGCTGCGGCTGGCCGACGGCACATTGGCCGGGGCCGATCTCACCATGATCGATGCGCTAAGCTACATGCACAGAACCATCGGTCTCGATCTCGACGAGGCCCTGCGCATGGCCGCGCTTTACCCTGCCCAGGCCATCGGGCTCGCCGACACGATCGGGCATCTGGGCTCGGGCGCCATGGCGTCCATGGTGCACCTGTCCGATGATTTGGGTGTTGAGGGCGTCTGGGTCGAAGGCGAAAAAATCGTCGCCTAACTCGCCTTTTCCAGCAAATCCACTTCCCCGATGGCATCCGCCAGCGTCGTCTGGTCGAGCACGGCGCGCGTTGCGTCGGTCACCTTGGCGAAAACGTGCCGGATTTCGCAATCATCCTCGCTGCGGCAGTCGATGCACCGCCGATAGGCGATTTTCGACAGGCAGGGCAGGGGCGCGATCGGGCCGTCGATGATGCGCAGCACTTCCCCGAAGCTGATTTCCTCGGGCGCCTTCAAGAGCAGATACCCCCCTGCCTTGCCGCGTTTCGACATCACGATGCCGCTGCGCTTGAGTTCGAGCAGGATCTGTTCGAGAAATTTTTTCGGAATGTCCTGTCCGGCGGCAATTTCCGAGATCATCAGGCTTTCACCCTCGCCGGCGCGCGTCAGCGCCACAAGGGCGCGCAGGGCGTAGCGGGCTTTTTGCGATATCATCGACACGAGAGGCAGGCGCTCCTCATAAAAGGCGATTATGTCATAATTGGCCTTGGCCCGCGGCGCAACCTCTTGACCTTTCTCACCGGACGTATCCCAATGTTGCCCGATCGCAGGGAGGCGGGAAATGGCTCAGGCAACGGGCATAGGCGGAGTGTTTTTTCGCTCGGGCGACACCGAGGCGCTGGCCAAATGGTATGAGACCCATCTCGGCGTCCCCGGCTTCTGGGAGCAGGAGGCCGGCATGACCGTCTTTGCCCCCTTCAGGCGCGAAACCGATTATTTCCCGCCCGACAGGCAGTGGATGATCAATTTCCGCGTCGACGATCTTTCCGCCCTGATGGCCGACCTCAAAGCGGCGGGTATCCCAGTCGAAACCCGCGACGAATGGGATACCCCCGAAACGGGGCGCTTTGCCCGCATCCACGATCCCGAGGGAAACCCCATCGAATTGTGGGAACCGCCGGCGGGCTGACCTGTATCCAATTCGAGCCCGGGACCCACGGCTGGGAAGCCCCGCTGATTCAGCGTTAAAGCCCCGCGATTCACGGCCCTCCCTGCTGGCCAGCAATCGCGCACAAAAATTTTTTTGCCGATATTTTCAGCAAATCGTACCCTCAAGTACGCCGGAGCTGCCCGGAATTTGGCAGTTTTTTGACCGGATAGTCAAAAAAGGACAGTATATCTGACGTAAACGTCCTCCACATACCCATTGCGCGATCAAACAAAAGACGCTTTGTTGCGGCTTCGGCGTGCACCGCCCGGGCGTCAAGACCCCGCGCGGTGCTGGCCCCAAGTCGCAGGGAGGGATCGTCATGCAAAATAAGATAACCCCTGCACATCGATCAACAGAAAGAGCTTAATCGTCTGACCGTGCCGTTTCGACATATTCGACCCCCAAGTCAGTATCTCGCTCCGGCCCAGCAGGCGGGGGCGTTTTCTGGATGATGGCTTCCGCCATCGGCGCCGGGCAAAAGGCGCCGATGGCGGGTAATTTTTGTCAAGGGGATAAACTCGATATGCGAAACACGCTCACCGGCATTGCGGCGGCTCTTTTTGCCACCACCATGCTCGTTGGCGCGGCCAGCGCCGAAACGCTGCGCTGGGCCCGTCAGTCCGATGCTCTCACGCTTGATCCGCACTCCCAGAACCAGGGCGTGACCCACACCTTCAACCACCACATCTACGAGACGCTTCTCGACCGCGATGTGGAAGGTAACCTTCAGGCCCGCCTTGCGACCGATTGGTACGTCAAGGAAGGCGACGAGACCGTCTGGGTCTTCGAGCTGCGCGAAGGCGTCACCTTCCATGGCGGCGAGGAATTCACGGCCGAAGACGTGGTGTTCTCCATCGAGCGCGCCAAGTCCGAAAACTCCAACATGCGTCAGCTCCACGCCGATGTTGAGAGCGTTGCCGCGGTTGACGACTATACGGTCGAATTCCAGATGGCCGGGCCGTCCCCGCTCTATCCCAACAACATCACCAACACCTTCATCATGGACAAGGGCTGGTCGGAAGAAAACGACCTTACCGCAGTCCAGGATTTCGCGGCTGGCGAGGAAAACTTCGCGGTTCGCAACACCAACGGCACAGGCCCCTATGTTCTGGCCGAACGTGACCCCGACGTGCGCTCGGTATTGACGGTTAATGAAGACTGGTGGGGCGAGGCTCCTGCGGTCACCGAAATCGTCTACACCCCGATCTCGGACAACGCGACCCGCGTCGCCGCCCTGCTTTCGGGTGAAGTCGATCTCGTCCAGGACGTTCCGGTTCAGGATATCGAACGTCTTGCCGGCACCGATGGCGTCAAGGTCGAGACCGGCCCTGAAAACCGCACGATCTATTTTGGCTACGCCATGGACGACGAGCCGCTCATCAGCTCCAACGTCACCGACGAAAACCCCTTCGCCAACCCGCTGGTGCGCGAAGCGATGTCGCTGGTCATCGACCGCGACGCCATTCGTCAGGTCGTGATGCGCGGTCAGTCGCTGCCCACTTGCGTCAACATGCCTCCGTTCGTGAACGGCTGGACCGAAGAGCTTGATGCCTGCCCGGCGGTCGATGTCGAACGTGCGACAGAGCTGATGGCCGAAGCGGGATATCCCGATGGTTTCTCGGTCACCCTCGATACCCCCAATGACCGTTACGTCAACGACGAAGCCATTTCGCAGGCCTTTGTGGGCATGCTCGGCCAGATCGGCATCGATGTGACCCTGGCCTCGCGCCCGGTCGCCCAGCACTCTCCGCTCATTCTCAACAACGAGACGGATTTCTATCTCCTGGGCTGGGGCGTTCCCACCTTCGATTCGGCCTACAACTTCAACGATCTGGTTCACACCAAGGACGACGAATACGGCACCTACAATATCGGGCTCTATTCCAATCCCGAAGTCGATGAAATGATCGAATCGCTGGGCACCATGACCGATCTCGAGGCCCGTAATGGCGTGATCGCCGACATCTGGGCCCAGGTTCAGGAAGATCGCGTCTTCATCCCGGTCCACAATCAGGTTCTGGCCTACGCCATGCGCGACGACATGACCCTTGCCGTGCATCCGGAAAACCAGCCCTCCATGACCGGCGTGGTCTTCGAGTAAGACGGCTGTTCTGACACGGCGCCGCGCCACACTCCTGTGGCGCGGCGTTTTGTTTGCCCGGCTTTACAAGGCTGGCCATTGTCGCTGGCCAATTTTCCGATAAAGTTCAAACGCAATGCACATGCGTCCGGGCGCTCCCGGGCTGCGGCGCAAAAGCGCTCACGGAGACCACATAAATGCTGGCCTTCATCTTAAAACGGCTCGGGCAATCGATACTCGTGATGCTCGCTGTCGCGCTGATCGCATTCGTCATGTTCCGCTATGTCGGCGATCCCGTTGCCTCCATGGTCTCCCAGGAAGCCTCGATTGCCGATCAGGAGCTCCTGCGTGAGCGCCTGGGGCTCAACGATCCGTTCTACGAGCAGTTCTTCCGCTTCATCGTCAACGCCCTGCAGGGCAATTTCGGCATTTCCTACCGCCTGCAGACCCCGGTTGCCGAACTCGTCATGTCGCGCCTGCCCGCCACCATCGAACTGGCGCTCACCTCGGCCGCCATCGCCCTGGTCTTTGGCATTCTGGCCGGCGTCTTTACCGCCCTTAACCGCAAGAACCCCGCCGCTGCCGCCATCATGGCGTTTTCGCTGATCGGGGTGTCGTTGCCGACCTTCCTGATCGGCATCGGGTTGATCTACATCTTCGCGGTCGAGCTGCAATGGTTGCCCAGTTTCGGGCGCGGCCAGGTCCTCGATCTGGGCTGGTGGACCACGGGCTTTTTCACCGAAACCGGCCTGCGCTCGATCATCTTGCCCGCCATCACCCTCTCTTTGTTCCAGATGACGCTCATCATGCGTCTGGTGCGCGCCGAAATGCTCGAAGTGCTGCGCCAGGATTATATAAAGTTCGCCCGCGCCCGGGGCCTTTCAAAGCGCGCCATCAATTTTTCGCACGCGCTCAAGAACACCATGGTTCCGGTCATCACCATCGCCGGCCTGCAACTGGGCTCGATCATCACCGGGGCGCTGATCACCGAAACGGTGTTCCAGTGGCCCGGCATCGGCTCGCTGTTTCTCTCGTCGGTCGCCGTCGTCGATGTGCCGGTCATGGCCGCTTATCTGATCTTTGTCGGCTTCGTGTTCGTGATCGTCAATCTCATCGTCGACATACTCTATTACGTCGTGGATCCGCGCCTGCGGATCGGCGCGGCAAAGGGGCACTGAGCCATGAACGACATCACCCCGACCGCCCCCAAGAGCCGCCTCGCCCGCATCGTCGATTCCGACATTTTCTATTCCTACCGCACCTCGCCGGTGGCCGTCGTCTCCTCGATCGTTGCCGCCGTTCTGATCCTTGCGGCAATCTTTGCGCCCTTTATCGCGCCCTACGACCCCTTCAATCCGCGCACGCTCAATCTCATGAACGGGTTCACCCCGCCCATGAGCGAGAGTTTTTCGGGCAGCTATTTCCTGCTCGGATCGGACCATCAGGGGCGCGACGTGTTCTCGGCAATTCTCTACGGCTCGCGCGTTTCGCTCATGGTGGGCCTGTCGGCCATCCTGTTCGCCATGCTGCTCGGCGTCACTCTGGGGCTGATCGCCGGCTATCGCGGCGGGCTGACCGACACCATCATCATGCGCATCGCCGACGTCCAGCTTTCCTTTCCCTCGATCCTGATCGCCCTTTTGATCTTCGGCATCGCCCGCGGCATCATTCCCCCCAACCAGCGCGAATCCATGGCGATCTTCGTTTTGATCTTTTCCATCGGACTGTCCGACTGGGCCCAGTTCGCCAGAACGGTGCGCGGTTCGACAATGGTCGAGCGGCAAAAGGATTATGTTTCGGCTGCCCGCATCATCGGGGTCAAACCGGTCTTCATCCTCATCCGTCACATCCTGCCCAATGTGCTCGGCCCGGTTCTGGTCATCGGCACCATCGGGCTGGCCCTGGCGATCATCGCCGAAGCAACGCTCTCTTTCCTCGGCGTCGGCGTTCCACCCACCCAGCCCTCGCTGGGCACCCTGATCCGCATCGGCCAGCAGTTCCTCTTCTCGGGCGAATGGTGGATCCTGTTTTTCCCTGCCATCACGCTCGTGCTCCTCGCCCTGTCGGTCAACCTTCTGGGTGACTGGCTGCGTGACGCCCTCAATCCAAGGCTGCGCTGATGAGCCAACCTGTTCTTTCCGTCAAAGACCTTTCCGTCGTCTTCCATCTGCGGCGCGGCGATTTCACCGCCGTCAAATCCATCTCGTTCGACATCATGCCTGGCGAAGTCCTCGGCGTGGTGGGGGAATCGGGCGCCGGCAAATCCATGACCGGCACCGCCATCATGGGCCTGATCGATCCGCCGGGCGAAATTTCCTCGACATCGATTACGCTCAGCGGTGACCGCATCGACGGGCTCGACGAGGAAAGCCTGCGCAAGATCCGCGGCCGCCGCATCGGCATGGTCATGCAGGACCCGCTGACCTCATTGAACCCGCTCTTTACTGTGGGCGAGCAGCTGATCGAAACCATCCGCCGCCATCTCCCGCTCAGCCAGGATGAGGCCCGCGCCCGCGCCATCGCGCTGCTGGCCGATGCCGGCATCCCCGATCCGCAAAACCGCATCGATTCCTACCCGCACCAATTCTCGGGCGGCATGCGCCAGCGCGTGGTGATCTCGCTTGCGCTGGCCGCCGAGCCTGAACTGGTCATCGCCGACGAGCCCACCTCGGCGCTCGACGTTTCGGTCCAGGCCCAGATCATCAAGGTCTTAAAACGCCTGTGCGCTGAGCGCGGCGTTGCCGTCATGCTCATCACCCACGATATGGGCGTCATCGCCGAAGCCGCCGACCGCATGGTCGTCATGAACAAGGGCGAAATCGTCGAAACCGGCTCGGTGGGCGACATCATCAACCGCCCCAAAATGGACTATACGATCAAGCTGATCGAAGCCATTCCCTCGATCACCGCCCAGAACCCGCGCTATGCGGCGGCCGTCGCCAAGGGCCACAGCTTTGCCTCGGAAAAGACCGACGAACCCCTCGTCGTCGTCGACAATCTCACCAAGCAGTTCGATCTTTCCGGCTCGTTCCTGTCGCGGATCACCGGCCGCAACCGCAAGATCGTCCAAGCGGTCAATGGCGTGTCCTTTTCCATCCAGCGCGGCCAGACCTATGGGCTGGTCGGGGAATCGGGATCGGGAAAATCCACCTGCGCCCGCATGATGGTCGGTCTTCTGCCGCCCACATCGGGCACCGTAAGCCTCGAAGGCACCGACATCTGGTCCAAGGGCGCCGAAAAAAAGCGCCGCTCGAAAATCCAGATGATCTTTCAGGATCCCTATGCCAGCCTCAATCCGCGCTGGCGGGTGGGCGAAATCATCG